>JBNMQK010000005.1:0-58060 GCA_051278005.1 Oleispira sp.
CCCAAGATAAAAATGCCCAAGATAAAAATGCCCAAGATAAAAATGCCCAAGATAAAAAGGACAATACTAATGAAACGTCGTGATTTTTTATCCTTTTCGTTACTCTCCGTTTTCGCACTTAAAGTCACTAATGCTAGTGCGAGTCCGGAAATGGGTGGGGCTGAAATATTACCTTTTGATCTTTCAAATCAAACCCTCGACCTTAATCAATTGCTCTCTTTTTTGACCACGTTACCGATAGAGAAATTAACTACTGAAGGCGAGTGGGATTTAGCGCAAATTTTTAATCACGCCGCGCAAAGTATTGAATACTCGATGGATGGCTATCCACAACACAAACCTGCATTCTTTAAGCAAACAATTGGGCCGTTAGCCTTTCAAGCCTTCTCTGTATGGGGAAAAATGACGCATGCATTGTCAGAGAATATTCTGGGTGCACCGCGGGTATTAGCTGCGCAGCAACCTCGACAAGCCTTGGTGAGATTAGAGCAATCCATTACCCGATTTGATCAGTACTTGGGTGCTTTGCAGCCCCACTTTGCGTATGGCAAATTGAACAAGCAAGAATATGCGTTAGCGCATGTATTGCATTTGAATAATCACTTTGAGGAAATACGACTTGTCTAACCCAAATAGTGGTGATTCATGTAGTGCAGCGGATAAACTATTTGCTAATAGCTCTGGCGAAGAATTAGCAGGTCAGTTCACTTTTGATTCTGCAGTAGCGCGTGTTTTTCCCGATATGATTAGGCGTTCTGTTCCTGGTTATGCTGAAACGGTGGCTATGTCTGGAGTGATTGCCGGGGAATATGCCCGTAATAATACAAACCTGTACGACTTGGGTTGTTCGTTGGGTGCGGTGACTTTGGCAATGCGTCATGGCGTTAAGGCTAATAATTGTAAAATTATTGGCATAGACAGTTCTAGCGCGATGATCGAACAAGCAGAGCATTATATTGCTCTTGATGAAGGCTCCGTTGATGTTGAATTGTTGTGTGCAGACATCACGACTCAGGCAATAGAAAACGCCTCCGTTGTCGCGCTAAACTATGTGCTGCAGTTTATTGCTCAACATCAGCGTTTGGATTTACTAACCCAAATTGCTCAGGGTCTTAATGTGGGCGGTGCGTTGATATTATCAGAGAAAATTTGTTTCGATGATGAGGAGCAACCGCTGCAAGATAAATTGCATTTAGACTTTAAACGGGCCAATGGTTATAGTGAATTAGAAATTGCTCAGAAGCGAAGTGCCATTGAAAATGTCCTTATTCCAGAAACTGAAAGTGCACATGTCGCCCGCTTAAAACAAGCAGGATTTAGTCAAGTGATTCGCTGGTATCAGTGCTTTAACTTTGTGTCTTATCTCGCAATAAAATAATTACCCCGTCTATAGTCAATTTTTAACTTATTATTTAACGAATAGAATTTCAATATGAACGTAGATGTATTTTCTTGGTTTGATGATATTCAAGCCGCGATGGAACAAGAAGGTAGCTTGCTAAAACCTTGGGCTGCAATTTTGCCTCAGCAGCTTAATGCTCTTTTTAATGAAAAAGTTCATGGCGACCAACAGCGTTGGTTAGATGCTTTAGAAAGCTTACCTGCAGTTGAAAACGTAGTCGCAGATTTACAGCAAGACTGTATTCAATTAAGCAGCGACAGTATTGAGGGTGATACTGATCGTGAAATAAAGGCGGGTTTACAGCAACTTGGCCCATGGCGTAAAGGGCCGTTTCAATTTTTTGATACGCGCATCGATACTGAATGGCGTAGTGATTGGAAGTGGCAACGCATTGCTGCTCATTTAGCACCGTTAGAAAATCGAACGATATTGGATGTCGGTTGTGGCTCGGGTTATCACATGTGGCGGATGCTCGGTGCGGGTGCTCATCGTATTGTAGGTATTGACCCTTCGCGCTTATTTCTCGCCCAATTCCAAGCATTTAAGCAGTATGCTGAAGTTGTTCACAAACAGTCTGGTTTAGACCAGACTTTGAATGTCGATTTATTACCCTTAAAAATGGAAGATGTACCACGGCCATTAAAAGCGTTTGATACCACCTTTTCGATGGGGGTTTTGTACCACAGAAAATCCCCTATTGATCATTTGGCAGAGCTTAAAGATACGCTTAAGCCCGGTGGACAGCTGGTATTAGAAACCTTGGTGATTGAAGGCGAGCTGGGTGAGGTATTAATGCCAGAAGACCGCTATGCAAAAATGCGCAATATTTGGTTTTTACCCAGTTGCGATACGCTGTTACTTTGGGCAAGGCGAGCAGGGTTTAAAAACCCAAGAATTGTAGAGAAAAATGTCACGAGCCTCGAAGAGCAGCGCTCGACCGAGTGGATGCAATACCAGTCATTAACCGATTTTCTGGATACCGATGATAAGAGTAAAACGGTGGAAGGTTATCCCGCCCCCCTGCGTGCAACAATGATTGCCGAGGCCTGATTAATATCAGTTTAGCGGTAACAGATTAAATTGCGGTCAAATTGTTCGATTTAGTCATTACTGACTACACTAGGTAAGTATGTAAAAACTTTATAGTAGTCTACAAAAGCAGAGAGCAGGTTATGTCAGATTCTGAGCAACTTAGTGATGAGCAACGAATAACTCTTTTAGAGGGCAAGGTTGGTAAAAATAGGACGGTGATAATCATCGTTGCGGTTATTATGGTGATCGTTTTGTCGGTATCCTTTACGGTGCTAATTCTTAAGCTGTTTAACGCTGATGAGCCTTATGTTGTGCTTTCAAGCTTCGATCAGCAAGCCGCCATTATTGACACCATGCAAATGAAGATAGATAAACAGGCAAGTAAAATAGGAACGCTATCGCTTACTTATCAGCAAAGCCAAGTAGCCACATTCCAGCAAACGATGATTGAACAAGAGCGCAGCTATCAAGATTTTTTATCGGCATTAAAAATGGGTATGTTTGATTTGGCCAAAATGGTTCAAGGCTCTCGTACTTGGCTTGATGTTTATAATGACAGATTAGACGATGCAAGGGATCTTAGCATGCTAAGAGAAGAGAACCTGAAAAGTTTGAAGTAGGGTGAAGGTAGCTCTAAAGCTGGAGCTACTCTATCCAAATTTCACGAACAGCTTCACCAAAGTCGTCATAGATTATTTTCTTTCTAGGTCGATTACTTTTAGTAGGTGTCGCATTGGCAGGTTTTTTTCGGTCATCGACTGCTTTCAATTCATCTAATAGCGGCGTTCTTTGTTGCTTTCCTTGCTCAAAACCACTGCTGCGATCGTCAATTTTTCCGTTAACTAAACCACTTTCTCCGCGCTGAAACTCACGCACTTCTCCGCCTTTAGTAAGGTATTGGTCAACCTCATTATTCATTTGTTGGCGGATTTCGCGTTTAGTTGGGCGTTTATTCATTGACTGTCATCATAAGGGGTTGGCTTTTAGCTTTTAATTATTGAGAGTTAAAGTATAGATCGCAAAACTCACTCTACCACTTGATGCCTAATCTTGTTAGTTTAAGTATATTAATCCCTTCAGTTATACGAGAATTTAAGATGAAAAACGACCGTTATGTGCCGCAAACCCTGCGTAATCTTTTGTTGGGTACTCTGTGTGTTTTTTTGATGACTGCATGCACAGAAGAGACAATGAACAAACTGTCTCGCCAGGCTGATAATTTTTTAGGTGAAGATTTAAAAGTATCTTATGTCGATGGGGGCCAAGTCGTAAAATCGTGGACGGTTAAGGATGGAAAAATTACGACAGGTCGTGACGATCAGGGACGAGCGATCGGTTATTACTACTTCTGGAGCATTGAGACAGGCTATGTTCAGCTGCCGATTGAGCGAACTTTGATTGAAGAGATCAGACAGTAGCGACCTGCAGTAAAAAAGTAGACGTTTGATAATAAGATAAAGACACGGTATGAAAGAGATTCTACAGAAAATCATACAGCCTTATGGGGCTCGCTTAATGTCCAGCAATGGGCTGTTAACGCTTAAGCGCCAGGTACAGGAAACAAAACGTAAGTTGCTTTCTCGTCAGCATCTCGTCGAACTTTATTTACGTATCAATGATCCCTACAGTTATCTATTAGTCCAGGTACTGGCCGATTTTGAGCAGTGTTTTGACGTTCAGGTGCAATTTCGGACCACATTAAACTTGCAGCAAGATATGTACCCTGAAGCTGAGCTTTGGCACAACAATGGATTTTTGGATGCTAGCCATCTTGCAAATTTATATAAGCTTAAATGGCCAGATAATGCGCCTAAAAACGACTCTTACCGAATAAAAAAATGCAGTTATGCGTTATTACAGTTAGAGAATCAAAGCCGAAAAAACACGATCAATGATTGGGCTGCGGTGGAGCAAGTATTTAAAGACTACTGGTTTCAGCAGACGACTGATGCGTTAAATGAAAGCCTTATTACTCATAATACGTTGGATGAAGCCACTTGCTCGAAACAGTTGCTAGCCAATGAGCAAGTCCTGCTTGAGCAAGGGCATTATATGAGTGCCATGCTTTATTATGCGGGTGAGTGGTATTGGGGGTTAGACCGTCTAGATCATTTGGAAGCGCGATTATTACTGCTAGGTTTAGGAGAGGGCAGTGAGGTTCAGTTTGATCAAACTTACCGTGATTTTTGTAAAACAGCGCCTTTATGCGCGGCAAATCCCAACAGTAAAAAGTTGACGTTATATTTCTCTATTCGTAGTCCTTATTCTCACTTGGGCTTACATCAAGCCATTAAATTGGCCCAACACTACCAGTTAGCATTAGAGGTTAAGCCCCTATTACCCATGGTTATGCGGGGTCTGTTAGTGCCTGATACGAAAAAAATGTACATATTTCATGATACTAAGCGTGAAGCGGTTAAATTAGGTATCGATTATGGTTTTGTGGCAGATCCTTTAGGCGAAGGAGTGAAACGTTGTTATGCTCTTTTTAAATATGCCCAATCGCTTGGTAAAGAAACAGGCTTTCTACTTAACTATGCGGAAGCTGTTAATGCTCAAGGCATTCGTTCTGAAACCGATGCGGGTTTAAGAATCATCGTTGAACGTACGGGTTTAGACTGGGCCTACGCACAGCAATTATTGAAGGATGATGACTGCAGCGAGCAGTGGCAAGTGTGGGCGGAAGAAAATAGAGCACAAATGTTGGCGTTAGGTTCTTGGGGAGTCCCTACTTTTCAATACGGTGATTTAGTCTTGTGGGGTCAGGATAGAGCGGGTTTAATTGAGCGCGCGGTGGTGGCAGACTTGGCGTGATTATTGGATTTAAATCTTACGATTGATTAATAAATAAACATATCTAGGTAAAAGACTCATTAATTGTGGTGGAAGAAACATTCACCAAAAAATCTGTCTTTGTTTGAACAATCAAGACAAAAAAGAGGCGACCTAATGGCCACTTCTTTATGGTTACCTGGATATAAAATAAACATTATTAGTGGCGACGGCGACCCAATGCAGTGCCTATTAGCGACATTAATATCAATAAGCCTAAGCTACCTGCGCCGGACTGGATATCACGCGGTGATAAGGTCGAGTCAGTGGATAATTCGCAACCATTGGCATCTACGAGAGTGTCCGGCTCATTATTTATGCACTGATCGACGTTGTCGTTGATACCATCGCCATCACTATCAGGATTAATGGCCGTAATCGTTACTGGGCAACCAGTTTGACGCATGTTGCCTTCATTTGTTGAATCACCGCGAGCTAGAACATCACCGCTTTCACCGTTGTAATTTGGCAGTGACACAAAGCAAACCGAGCGGTAATAAAAACTCAGTAGGTCGGCAATGACGATACCCTCAGTAGCATAAGGTACATTACCGCCGTACTGAGGATTTTCGCTCGACGCGGCTAGGACTGGATCGAAAAACCCCTGTGAAATATTGTGTTTATCGAGTGTGTCATCGATTCTAGTTGCGATAAGACGGTCGAAAGCTTGCTGAGCAATGTCTTGGCGATAAGTACGTTCTTGGGCTTTGTTACGGCCTTCTGTGGCCACTATATTACCGCTGCTATCTAGCACCAGTTTGCCGCGGAGATAGCGATCGAACCATGCAAGATTATAATGGTTTGAGGTGGTCTCACCGTAGCGGGTGCCCATAAACAAATTTCCAATCCAATCCAAGTGGGTGGTCGCGCGCGGGGTGATCAACATAGAATCTACACCATTGTTGCGCAGGGTTGAGAAACCCTCTAAGCGAAGTTCACTTGGCACTGAAAATCGTGGCTCTGCGTATCCAGGAAAGCCGCTGTAGTCAGCCGCAATAAACAATGTTGGCGTTTGTGCTGCTTGTCCTAGATTATGCAAACGTGAGCCGTCACTGTTTTCGCAGGGTGCTCCACTGCATGGGTCCCATGCAATAATCGCCGATACTCGTTCGTCGCCTTGCACTCGAGTAGAGTTTTCCGCTCCCAGTGAATGTCCCATAGTACCCACACGGCTCAAGTCTAATTGACCAGGATATTGTGCCTGAGCTTCGTTGTGCAACCAATTTAACACGATATCTGGAACTGAACTGTCGGTGCCCTGTATAGCAACAACAAAATAACCGCGCTCAGCCAGAGGTTGAGTGGCCCACCACAGTTGATCCTTGTCGCTACTAAAACCATGCATGGCGATAACAACTGGATACGGCGGTTCGAATGTCTCTAGCCCATTTGGTAGCTCAGGGCAGCTGTCTAATGCGCAGGGTTGAAATACATCAGCTTCAATTCCAGAGACTAAAGCAGAGTCATAGCGAAACCGGACGTCGTCATGCAGCTTGGGCTGGCGATAGGGATCTGCTCCGTATAACGTGGACCAGAGTACTGGATTGATTGGATGTTCTCTTGCGTCTGCTTTACGTAATTCGGAACAAAAAACATTATTTGCATCGCGAACTTCAAATGCTAGGGTGCCCTCTTCGGGGTCGCCAGCCGGTGCTAAGCAGACATTAGGAGTTTGTTCTTGTAATGCGACAGCTGAATTGAGCACAATTGCTGACAGGGAGACTGATATCGCAAAGCATTTGATATATTTATTCATTATTTTTCTTTTTATCTTTAAATATTTAGGAGCATTGCCTAAATTAGGCAAGTAGTGGAGTATTATTTAATTGCATTTGTGAGCATATTTTAGCAATTATTAATATGATGATCCATGCATTGAAGGACATATCTTGGTAGCTTGGGTCTTATTAGATGAACTATTTACCGGTAAAAAAGTCATTAATTGCGCCAGAGGAAAAATTCAGCCATTAATGCGTCTTTGTTTTAACAATCTGACATAAAACTCCATTACACTACGCGCAGCATTCAGTAGAATGTTTGCCTAAATGTACGAAAATAATTAAAAGAGATAATTTTGAAGGTATTGTTGTCTGCTATATGGTCCGCTAAAGGGTATTTATGCATCGGGCTGTTCAGTTTTATTATATTCTTGGCACTTACGGCTCCTCTAGAGTTTATATGGCCCAAGGTTCAGCCTCATATGGGTCGCTTACCTGTTCAGGTTGATCTTGTTAGTGGTACCCTCTGGCAAGGTCAAGCACGGGTTCATATTCCTAAGGTCGGTAAGGTTATTGGGCAATGGGATATTCAACTGAGTGAACTATTCAGGGGCAAACTTGCAGCTAAGGTTAAAGTTTCAGGGGATGAGCTTAAATTTAAGGGGCTTGTGCGAGGCAGCACTGATCAGATTCAGGTAATAGACAGTGACGCATTTATGTCTTCACGTTATTTGGCTCCTTTATTAAGACAAGGACGTTCATCGCTGAGCGGTGATTTTGAATTAAGTAAATTTAATGCACTTTTTTCTATCAGCGCTAAACAAATAGTCGCCGCGAATGGCCGACTCTTGTTTAGTGGTGGTGACGTAAGTTTTCCTCTTGATGGTAAAAAAATCAATGCTACTCTGCCCGTATTGATGGGTGTGATTAAAAAACCAACAGATAATGTGGAGCTGGCGATTACCAATGCCGATGGTCAAGATATCGGGAAAGGTTATGTTCAGCCTGATGGCTGGGCAGGCATTGGTATTCGTCGTCGTTTCTTAGATATTTTAGGGCTCCAGTGGCCTGCAGAAGTCAATGAAGATAAAGTTATATTTGAAGCTTCGCAAAAACTGTTATGACATTAATAATATATATAAAGATTATACAAACGCCATGGAAATAAACATCAAAGAGTTAGCCGCCTGGAGTGTAAAGTGACTGAGCAAGCAATCCTTATTTTGCCTTGGCAGCGCCTGGCTTTAATTTTAGGTAAGCTAACTTTTACCGTGTTAATCTCCAGCCAATTAGCTATTTTTACTTGGATGATTTTATCGCCGAGTACCCTGGTATTGTCAGAGCCGAGTCGTGCAAAAGGTGCGGCAATGGTTGCTCAAAATCAGAGCATTGCTGATATGCATCTTTTTGGTGATGCTGTGGTTACGGTGATCGATGTACCGAAGGACGTTAATGCGCCAAAAACTCGCTTACGTTTAGAGCTTTTGGGTGTCGTGGCCGCCAGTATTGCAGAAAATTCCAGCGCTATCATTGCTCCGAAGGGGGGCTCAGGTGAGAATTATCGCATTGGCGATGTGGTGCAAGGTCGTACAAAGTTGGCAGCGGTTCAGCAAGATCAAGTAATCTTGGACAGCAACGGTAAATTAGAAACGTTGAAGTTTGATCTAGCTCGTAAGCAAGGTATTCAGCAATCAGGGAAACCAACACGTGCGCAAAGAAGAGCTCAATCGGCAGGCTCATTAAAAGAAAGATTTAAACAGGTCCGCAATGCTGCAGATGCGGTCAATCTGTTAAGAGATGAAGTCGCCATTAGTCCAGCAGGCGCATTAAAGCAGCTGGGTTTAGTGATCTCTGAGAATGGCTCAGGCTATAAAGTTTCGAATTCAGGTTCCATGCTAATTCAGTTGGGCTTAGAGCCTAGCGATGTGATTTTGTCTGTCAATGGACAGACATTGGGCAATTTAGAAGATGATCAGATGCTATTAGAGCAAGTAACTAGTAGTGGTCAAGCGCGCTTGGAAATTCAGCGTGGCAATCGTCGTTTTGTCGTTAACCATACCATTAAATAAGGACTTAATCGGTGTTTAAGCGTTATTGTAGAATTACACTTTTGGCTATATCTATTGCCATCAGTATACCTGTATTGAATGTTCATGCAGAAGATCAGAACTGGCAAGTTAATCTTAAAGATGCCGATATATCGGCCTTTATTAGTCAGATTGCTGATATTACGGGTAAGAGTTTTGTTATTGACCCCAGAGTCAAAGGCAAAGTGACGGTGGTTTCAACAGAGACTATGAATACCGAATCCGTTTATGAGCTTTTTTTGTCTGTGCTAAAAGTTCACGGTTATGCGGCGGTACCTGCGGGTGACGTTATCATGGTTGTTCAGCAAAACTCTGTTAAGCAACAAGGCCGTGATTTAGAAGCTAAATTTTCCCAACAAAGTCAGGAAATGATTACTAAAGTGATCATGATTAAAAATACCCCTGCTTTGGATCTTGTGCCTATCTTACGTCCGCTGGTGGCCAAGTATGGACACCTCGCAGGTGTGAAATCAGCCAATGGCTTAATTATTTCTGATCACGCTTCAAACATTACGCGTATAGAGCAAATTATTGATCGCTTGGATAAATCAGGTTCAGAAGAACTGGAAGTTATTCAATTAAAAGAAGCATGGGTCGGTAATGTTGTGACGATGCTGCAAAGCCTAGATCCAGATAAAGTGGCTCAAGGCTCAGGCTCTAAAAGCGGTGGTGCTGGCAGTATTCGAGTCGTTGCTGACGAACGCAGTAATCGATTAATTATTAAGGGTGAAAAAACGTCCCGAGAACGCATTCGTAAACTGATTGAACAGCTTGATAAGCCTTCTTATTTTTCAGGGAGTGCAAAGGTTATTCGTTTGAAATATGCCGATTCCAAAAAGTTAGCCGAACTATTGAAGGCCGTTATGTCTGAGTCTGATTCAGGCGGTAAGGAAGGTAATAAGGCGAAAGGCAAAGCAAGTATTCACGCCGATGAAGAATTGAACGCTTTGGTTGTTCGGGCAGAGCCAACCATTTTGAAAGAAATTGGTGAAATTATTAATGAGCTTGATGTACGTCGTGCTCAGGTATTAATTGAGTCAGCGATTGTAGAAGTCACCGGTGAGGTTAGTGACTCTTTAGGTTTTCAGTGGTTTTTGGGTGATACCGATAACCCGGTTGCGGGTACTAACTTTGGTAATTCAGGGCAGTCTTTGTCAACGATTGCTGCTGGCATAGCGACAGGAGCGCCGAGCTTGAGCAACGGTTTAACCGTAGGCGGCTTTAAAGAAACAAATGGTCAGGTCGATTTTGGTGTCATTCTGCAAGCGTTAGAAAGTCAAAGTAATACTAACCTACTATCAACGCCCAGTATTATGACGTTGGATAACCAAGAAGCAGAAATTATTGTCGGCCAAAATGTTCCTTTCTTAACGGGTTCTACTTCATCCAGTGCAAACAGTAATCCTTTTACGACCATCTCTCGTGAAGATATTGGTGTGACGTTGAAAATTAAGCCGCATATTCACGAAGGCAGTGAACTACGTCTAGAGGTTGAAGTGAGTGCTGAGTCTGTCGCCAATACAACGGTACAGGGACAAGCAGACTTGATTACTAATAAACGCTCATTGAAAACAATGATCTTAGCCGCTGACCAAGAAACGATTGTCTTGGGTGGTTTGATCAGTGATGACATTGTTGAAACGGAAAGTAAGGTGCCGATTTTGGGTGATATTCCATTATTAGGTTGGTTATTCAAGAGCAAGAGTACGCAGCACGTAAAGCGTAATTTGATGGTTTTTTTACGCCCAACCATTGTATTGGATAAACAAAAAGCGACGGCATTAACTCAGGATAAATACGATGGTATCTGGGAGTTTGAGCTGTCAGGGGATTTAAAAGTTGATGATGTTGATAGACGCATGGGTCGTTTATTCAAAGGTGTTCAATTAAATAATTGATCGTTGAAACTCGATAAAGGGTTGCATCTAAATTGAAGAGAAAAGCCAGCGTTGCTGGCTTTTTTATGGCTGCGATTCTGTCGTCATGAGAGCAGAATTAAGATAACTCAGGGCAATACTTAAATCTTGAAAGTATCGAGTATTTAAAGCACCTGGATACCTTGCTGCTCTAATAAGTCCACCAGAGCGATCAGTGGCAGACCAATCAAACTGTTTGGGTCTCGACCTTCTAGAGCAGAAAATAAGCGAATTCCTAGTCCTTCTGATTTAAAGCTGCCCGCGCAGTCCAAAGGATTTTCTTGATCTATATAGCGTTCAATCTGGGGTCGTGTGAGGTTGCGAAAGTGAACGATAAAAGGCTCGACTAAACTGATTTGTTGCTGAGTGGCGCTGTTATAGACACACAGCCCTGTTAAAAAAGTCACCGATTTCCCACTGGCTTGGCTAAGCTGCTGAATTGCATTTTCAACCGTATGAGGCTTGCCTAGCACGTATTGCTGGCCATTAGCTTCTAATACTGCACACTGGTCACTGCCGATGATGATATGGTTTGGGAAGTCGTCTTTAAGAGCCTCAGCTTTTTCAATAGCCAAGCGTTGCACATAATTATGTGGGCTCTCGTCTAGCTGAATCGATTCGTCAATATTAGGACTGGCGCACGTAAACGGTAGCTGTAACTTTTCTAATAATTGTTTACGGTAAGCAGAGCTTGAAGCTAATAAAAGGGGCAAAGACATAAAGTGTAGGGCCTAATAAACATGCAAATAACACGGCAAAATAAAAAGCAAAAAAAAGGAGCCGAAGCTCCTTTTTTACTGACTAGCAACTGATCACTTACGCTAGGTTAGCGTTAGCGAATTCCCAGTTTACCAAAGCCCAGAAAGCTTTGAGGTAATCAGGACGTACATTGCGGTAATCAATGTAATAAGCGTGTTCCCACAAATCAACAGTAATAAGAGGTGTAACACCTTCTTCTGTGATTGGCGTACCAGCGTTAGATGTATTAACGATGTCTAAAGAACCGTCTGCTAGTTGAACTAACCAAGTCCAGCTTGCGCCGAAGTTGTTTACAGCTTTGTCGTTCAATTTTTCTTTAAGAGCTTCAAAAGATCCGAAAGAAGCGTTGATTGCATCAGCAATAGCGCCAGTTGGTTCGCCGCCGCCATTAGGGCTTAAGCTGTTCCAATAAAACGTATGGTTCCAGATTTGTGCTGCATTATTGAAAACACCGCCAGTAGAAGTCTTAATGATTTCTTCTAGAGGTTTGTTTTCATCAGCAGTTCCGCCGATAAGACCATTCAACTTAACAACGTAAGTATTGTGGTGCTTGCCATAGTGAAATGACAACGTTTCTGCAGAAATGTGTGGCTCTAATGCATCTTGTGCATAAGGCAATGCTGGTAATTCAAACGCCATGTTTTTTCTCTCCGATATGAGCTGAATGATGCGGATAAACGTCAAGGTTCAAATGGGAGTGAAGCCTTACTTCCGCAATCTGAGGTGAATAATAGCACACCTTAAATTATCCGCTACGCATGTAAAATGTGTGGTTTTAGTTTAACCTGCTTATCCGTTATACTGGCAGCATAAAATTATCTAAAAAATACCGATGAATGGATGCATTCGTGAGCACTATGTCAAACGACCAAGAATCAATACCAAAGATGCAAGCATCACAAGAAGACATGGCTATGCGCCAAAAACATTTACAGCAACGTCGTTTGGCCGCGCAACGTGCAGCAAAGGTTAGCCCTGCTTCGCCGCAGATAGGCACACCTGCGCCTAAGCAAACACTGGCCACTGTTGCTTTAATACTAAGTCTTGGTATGGGTGGTTTTGCTGGTTTTTTATTTATGCAATTACAAGAAGCCAATTCACAGTTGATTAAGGCAGAAGGCATTTTAAATGGGCACGCAATAAATTTAGCGGTATTGAATGATAAATTATCGGCTTCTGACGAAAATTCAACCCTATCGGTTGGCGCACTAAAAGTATTATTAAAAGATAATGCCAAAGAAATCCGCAAGCTTTGGGATCTAACCAATAAAACGAACAAACCGAACATTGAGAAAAACTTAAAAGCGATTTCTGGTGTTAAAACATCCGTTATTAAGGTTGATAACAAGGCGACAGCGATCGATAAAAAAGTTGTTTCAGCCAACAGTAATATTTCTGGCAACAAAAATGATATTTCTACCAATGAAAATAATATTTCTGGCAACCAAAATAGTATTGCAGCACTAAAAATCAGCTTAGCCAATAGTCAAAAGTCTTTGGAAGCGAAACTTACAGATCTTAAGTCGTCCATGACGGGGTTGCCTGAAGCCACTGAGGTGCGTATTGGTAACAATGAGCAGTCTATTCGTTCTATCGACGCGACCCGCAAGAAATTAAATAGCTCTATGGCAGAAGTAGAGTCTCAATTTAATGAAATGAAACTTGAAATCGAAGATATTCAAATGCGTTTAGACCGTATGCAAAACGCCATGACAGGTACTCTTTAGTTCATTGTCTTATATTGCTAATAAACAAGGAGTGCTGGTTTTATTACAGCATGCTTTGGCACACCCTCAGCTTCAATTCTCAGATATACAGGTTTTTCGTCAGCATTTAAGTGCGGGCTTTCAATCTTATTCTACTGTGGATAACGCCCTCTATCTGGGTGCGCAATCAGCAACCCCAGGTATGGCGTTTTTAGCAGGCTATCAGAATGCTATTCGCTGCTTGGATGCTGATTGCCCTAGTGATGAATTGGCCGCATTTTGTGTCTCAGAAACAGGGGTTAAGAAACCTTGGGATATGGCGACCCATATTTCAATAGCCGATGGCCACTATTGCCTAAGTGGGCAAAAAGGCTATGTCATGCTTTTACCCAATGAATTAGACCGTATGTATGTTGTGGCTAAAAACTCGGAGGATCAGCTTCGTTGTCTTTATTTATCGGCGAACAGTTCAGGTGTGTCGGCTACTGACAGTTTATCTGCACCTTTTGTGGAGGACATACCCCACCACGGAGTTCGCTTTGATAATGTGCTTATTCCTGGAGATCAGTTGTTTGATATGGACGGCCATCAGCAGGCGAATAAACCTTTTCGTTACTGGGAAGATGTTCACGTTGCATTATCAATGATGGGCTGGATGTCGCGAGAGTTGCTGGAGAATGGACAATCATTTAACGATTTCGTTGATATGATCGAACTTATTAACGATTTAACGAACAGCTTTGAAGATCACTCAGGTTATTATTCTCTTGAAAGTATCTCATGGTTGGACAAAAGCCATGAAACGATGGATCACCATGCTCAATACTTATCAGAAGAAGTAAGAACACTGTGGCTAAAAGACAGGTTGTTATTACAGATGGGGCAGAAAATGCGCCATTTAGTGAAAGCGAAAATAGTTAATAAACACCCGATACGATAAGTTTGTGCAACGTAGGTCGATATTCAGCGAGCAATGATCTTCGTTCTGATATTGGGTGAGTGTACTGTGTCGTTGCTCACTCATAGGTGTATCGGCGGCAGTGCTGTAGTCGTCTTGTTTATTGGCAATAACTTCTCTGCGTTCCGTTCTAAGGGGGGAGGTTCACACAGGTTCAACGTCTCCGCCTCTTTTACCGCGGTATCAATATCGTGGAAATAGTAGGGGCTGTTGATTGATTGTGCACTGGCAACGAATACGCCGCCACTGATCAAAAATAATGATGCAATAATAAGTGGGTTTTTAATTTCCTAAAACTCTCTTTTATATTGTTGTTTGGTAATTTTTTATTGTGCTTGGCATCATAAAATTGACAACAAAATGATCCCTTTTTGGATAGGACATAATAATGATGAAAATCGGATTATTGCTGCTATCGGTATTCATCTTACCGAGCTGCACAATTTACCAGTCTATCGGTCATAGTTTCGGAAGTTTTGTTTCCGCACCTAATGGGCAAGACTTTCAACCTGTCGGTTATCGTTGGGATTATGAGCACACTGCTTTAGTTTATGTGTATCGCCCAGCGTCTACTTGGGCCAATGATGAGCTAGAAGCCCCGAGTTTTTATTTGAACGATGAGCACTTATTTAATATCAGAGGCAATGGTTATACTTGGTATGAATTAAAACCAGGTAATCATGAAGTTAAAATTCGTCGACCTTTACTAGGCTTAGAAGGAGTTGCCGTATCCGATGCCGTTGATTTCACACTGAAAATGGTTACTGAGCTAAAAATGAATGCAAAAGCGGGCCAAGTGTATTACTTGCGTTATTCAGAAGTTGATAAAGATGCGGCTAAATTTTCTGACATGACTTTTTTAGATAACCCACTTCAGGCCGTTACTCCTGATGTCGCATTGTCGGAAATACAACAGACAAGCATGCTTGATGAAGGCCGTGATTTAATCTCCGCTATTCCTGATGAAGCAGAAGTAGCGGTTTCAGACGCCGCTAAAAAAAGAACAGTCACAAGAGGAAGAAAACTCAGGCGTTAAGAGCTGGAGCCCTTTCTAATCTCACCAGAAGCAAACGCAGCAATAGCCTGACGCTCTGTTTTAATTGAGTTACAATAAGTTATACCTAATACCCACATATCCGTGGGTATTTTTTTAGGGCACTGTTTATCTAGAGCACTGAAAAAGTGCGATACTAGTTTATAGCGCTAATAACTTGATGAGGACGTGACTCATGGCTAATGCCGTCACAGTTGTTCGCCAAGATGATCTTATTGAGAGCATCGCGGACGCACTGCAATATATTTCGTATTACCACCCAAAAGACTTTATTGACGCTGTTCATGACGCGTATTTAAAAGAAGAATCGAAAGCGGCTAAAGATGCCATGGCTCAGATTCTAATTAACTCTCGTATGTGTGCCCAAGGCCATCGTCCAATTTGCCAAGATACTGGTATTGTGACCATATTCTTAGAAATTGGCATGGATATCCGTTTTGAAGATGCGACGATGAACATCGAAGACATCGCCAACGAAGGGGTACGTCGCGCGTATCTGAATCCCGATAACGTATTACGTGCTTCTATATTGGCCGATCCAGACGGTGCGCGCAGTAATACTAAAGATAATACTCCGGCGATTATTCACGTTAAATTGGTTCAGGGTAATACGGTCGATGTTCACGTGGCAGCAAAAGGCGGCGGTTCAGAAGCCAAGTCTAAATTTGCTATGTTAAACCCATCAGACTCGGTTGTTGATTGGGTATTAGAGCAAATCCCCAAAATGGGTGCCGGTTGGTGCCCGCCGGGTATGCTGGGTATAGGCATAGGCGGCACGGCTGAAAAAGCAATGATGATTGCAAAAGAATCTTTGTTAGAGCCGGTTAATATCCAAGAACTGCAAGCGCGTGGTGCTGAAACCCGTGCTGAAGAGTTGCGTTTAGAATTGTTTGATAAAGTAAATAAACTCGGCATTGGTGCACAAGGCCTTGGTGGTCTTACCACTGTTGTTGATATTAAAGTAGCCGATTTCCCAACCCATGCGGCCAACAAGCCGGTTGCCATTATTCCAAACTGTGCGGCTACTCGCCACGTTCATTTTGTCTTAGACGGTTCTGGGCCCGCCGTATTGCCCGTGCCTAAAATTGAAGATTGGCCTGACATTACTTGGGAAGTCGGTGATGGTGTTCGTCGGGTCAACCTGAACGAAGTCACCCCTGAAATGGTGAAAGATTGGCTACCTGGTGAAACCGTATTATTGTCCGGTAAAATGCTTACCGGCCGTGATGCCGCGCATAAACGAATGGTTGATATGATTAACAAGGGTGAAGAACTTCCTGTTGATCTAAGAGGCCGTTTCATCTATTACGTCGGGCCGGTTGATCCCGTGCGTGACGAAGTGGTGGGTCCTGCAGGTCCTACAACGGCAACACGTATGGATAAGTTTACGCGTACTGTATTAGAAGAAACTGGCCTTTTGGGCATGATTGGTAAAGCCGAGCGTGGCCCAATGGGGATTGAAGCGATTCGTGATAACGAAGCGGTTTACCTCATGGCCGTTGGTGGTGCGGCTTATCTCGTATCACAAGCGATTAAAGGGGCTGAAGTCGTTGGTTTTGCTGATCTGGGTATGGAAGCTATCTACGAATTTGACGTGGTTGATATGCCCGTCACTGTGGCAGTCGATTGTCGGGGTTCTTCCGTGCACATTACTGGACCGCAAGAATGGAAAGCTAAAATTGCAGCCAAGCAAATTGATTAATTCTTAATCATTGTAATGTCTTTAAAGCCGAATTTATGGAAACATATGTTCGGCTTTTTTATACCCGTTTATTAAGAGTACTTGTTAATGTATCTTATTAATAACGGATAGAGCAGCTATGCTGATTCTATAACAGCCGAATTATTTAATCGGTATAATCATGCTATTAGGTATTAATTATGGTTTGTGATGCTAAGAAACTCGACGATCTTTCTATAGTAGATATTCCAGACGGCTGGCAGGTCGTTAGCATTGAAGGGGTAGAGAGACTAGTTAAATCATTTAAATATAAGGATTTTGTGACAGCCATGCATTTTAGTAATGAGATCGCAGAATTAGCAGAATTACACAATCATCATCCGATGATTATTTCTGAATGGGGAAAAGTAACGCTGCATTGGTGGACCCATACGGCCAAAGGAATAAGTGACCTTGATATCAAACTAGCCCAGCTATCAAATGAATTAAGTTCTACTTAAGAGTACTCTCGTTCAATGGCACTATCGTTCAATGGCACTATCGTTCAATGTCACTCTCGTTCAATAATTAATTCCAATATCGTCGACCAGCATTGAACGCCCTCGCACCCTAATGACTTAACGTTGACTGTATTTTTAACATTAAGTGCCGTTAGAATCCGCTGAAATTTCCGCTCGGTCACTATTTTGTGATCAGGGTAGAATCGATATCCATTTGACATTTCCCCCCACTGTATTTATGTGATTTTTAGACGTAAGAAAATTAAAAACCGCATGAGCGTATCTTTCAGTGTCTATAAGTAAGTAATTGTTAAATTCTTACTAAATTCTTACTAAATTGGCCTCTCGGTAAAAATTCATTGTCTGCATAATTATAAGAAATAAATTAAAAATACAATTAAATCAATGACTTAGTAATTATTTTGTTATGAGAAATCATAAGAAATTTTCCCAGAGCTTCATGCAAGTCTGAATATCTGGACTAGGCTGACGTTATGAATCTGGAAATAACACCAGAATTAAGGAATGTTAATGGTTATTAAAAATATTAAAATACTATGTATCGGCTTAGTCTTGTCACTGAATTATGTTCAGGCGTCTGAGTCTGCTTTACCAGAAATGGCTGAGCCACCGCCAACGCTATACACAGGCTTTGGCCAATTGTTAGACGATGATCAAACTCTGGTATTAGAAGAGCTTATGGATGTCGATGAGAGTATTCAGCGCATCGCTCTTTATCATAACGGCGATCGCTTACACCGTGTCATTCCCAAACAAGTGCATCAGATGATTGAGAACAAACTCATGGGTCGCCTAATTGCTGACGGTCGCTTTGAGGTTATACAGTGCCTTGAATGTCGCACGACCAAAGTTGTTATGGACGTTGACCAATTAAAAATATCTCAAGCAGCCGAAAATAACCAAGAATTAAGAAGCTTGTCAAAGAAAGTGCGGTCTGACGCTTTTATGTTTTGGAGTGCTTCAGTTCATGAAAATAAATTCACCATTAATTTACGTTTGATTGATGGTGAAAATAATAAGCTTTTATGGCTAAAAGAATATTCGAAGAAAACCACTAAAGAAGATGACGATAATGATTTTGATAGAGTTAAATATGAATTTATCGTGGGTGCCTGGGGAGTAAAAGGTGGTCGTGAAAGTAATACTTCGGCTAACATTACTGAACTAGATGGTGCTACTGTTATCGGCTTACGCCGACGAGAAAGCACGGCGTTAAACGAAGATATTGAATATACCTTGGGCTTGGAATATTTTACTAATTACTCTTCTGAAGATACGTTTAATCTGAGTGGTTATAACTTAGAAGGTCGAATTATTGCGGATATTCCAGCATTAGACGATGTATTAGATACCAAAGTTTACTTAGGTGTTGGGCAGGCATTTCTAAATGATGCGACTAGTTTGATTTTCCGCTTCGGTTTTGAATTTCCTTTCTTTAAAGATGGTTTTATGGATTTCGGGGTGATCTACATGCAAGAAATAGATGTTAGGTGGAAAGAGGATCCTGCGTTTGAGGAGATGGGCACTTTTGGTGGTGCAGGTTATGACTTAACTCTCGGCGTACGCTTCTAAGGAAAAATTATGACACATTTAACCCTCGTATTATTAGTGGTACTTCTTAGTGCTTGTTCAACGGGTAAACTACCTCAAACAATCGCTGAATATATTGAGAGCGAGCCTGAAGTAGCGGTGACTGGAGAGGAAAGTACAGAAGCTTCTGCTGAACTTTCGCTTGAGACCCTAGAGAAGCGCAAGCAAGTCGCTGATCTAGCAAAAAAGAATCATGGATTAATGCATATTCATCGTTATGGCCCTGGGTTTGATGTGTTGCTAACATTAGATGCTGGAGACAGTGATGTCAGTTTTAGTATGAAACTACCCAAGTCACCGGATGGTAATGAGCTGCAAAGTTCGCTACAAAAAAGTGCCGAAGAAATTGCTGAACAGAACAAGCAAGTTCTTGCCAGTTTGGATGATGATAAAGCAGCACTTCATCATGAAGAACTTGGTGAGCGTGGAAAGTTAATTGAACAAAAGAAAATTCAAGACTTTCAAGCCTCGACTAAGCATATCTTTAGTGCTCAATCTTTATTCTATAAAAAACAATACTGGAAGTCCCTAGATGAAACCAATAAAGCACTAGAGCTGGTGCCTAATTCTGCCCAAGCTTACGCCTTAAAAGGCAGTATTTATTATAAAATGGGATTGAGCGGTGAGGCAAAGTCGAGCTGGCAGCAAGCGTTAGCAATTGATCCGACAATGGAACAGGTCAAGAGCAGTTTGGCACGCTTGAAGTCAAGGAAATAAATATGAAATTATTAATACAATATGCCATCAAACTGTGTCTAATATGTTCAGTGATTTATCCTGCGATCAATGCCTATGCAGAGACTGGGAAAACATTTGAAGTACCCGCTAAAAAAGATGAAATCGAAGAAGTTCGCTTCAAAGATGAAATGGAAGCCCGTTTGAACCGGGACTTACAAGCCTATTTAGGCAATAATCGTTTTATCATTCATGTTGAAGCAGAACTCAAAAAAACTCGTACCATCGTAAAGGAAAGATCGACTTCAGCGTCTAAAAATATTCCTGTACGTCCTGTATTTACTTCGCAGCCTTTGCCTGCATCAATAGGTTATCGTCCTCAAGAAATTGAAGAAACATTACCAGGCCTTCCTACAAGCGACTTGCCAGTTTTCGAAGATAATAGCCTCGAAGTTGATGCACTAAAAGGTCGTGTACAGCAGTTAGAGAATGAACGTCAGCAAGCGCTCAGTTATGCCGAAAAGCTGCGCCAGGAAGCTGAAACTCAGGTCGAAAAAATCAATGAAAAAACATTAGGTTATCGAAATTCTATTAATAAATTGACTATAACTGTCGTATTAGATAGAAGCTTAAAAGATGAACAAATAGAATTCATTCGTAGTTTAATTACTCGTAAAGCTCGACTGGATGAATTGCGAGGAGACTCGTTAAGTATCGTTCGCACAGAGTTTAAAGACGTCAATAAAGAAGGTGTTGTACTGGAAGGTTGGCAGCAATATCAGGGCTGGATTATGTTAGCCAGCTTTGGTTTGATGATGTTCCTATTGTTACTGTCACTCTATTTATTTAACAAGCGCTTAGGCGATAGCTTAAAAGAAAATCAGCGCAGGACTGATGATTTTGATAGCTTAACAGTACCCACGGCTGTTGAGGTGGCTCCCATTGATCATTCAGAAAATGATATTCATGATAAACGCCGTCAACTTAATGAAATACGCCAAGAGCTGGTGACGATTGGATTAGGTCAGCCTCATTTATTCCAACAGCGTATTAATGAACAGTTAAACAGTGGTAATAGTCAAAATGTAGCAGCCTTGTATGAAGTGCTCGGCAAGGGATTATTTCGCAGCTTGTGTCCGAAAATTCTTAATGCTGATGCCGAAGCATTAGCTGAGCAAGTTGAAAAACAGCCGTTAGATAGCGAACAAAAATTCACTTACTTAAACAACTTGCGTCATGAAATGTTAAAAGCATTAAGTGATGACGAAACCGGTAGTGCTCCTTTTGCTTTTTTAGAAAAGTTAAACGACTCTCAAGTATTGTATTTAATTAAACAAGAAGAAACTCGCATTAAGGCCTTGGTTTTATCCCAGGTTCCTGCCAAAAGGGCGGCTAGCCTAGTGCAGCGATTAGAAGGTCGTGAGCAATCTGCCGTCGCTTATGAACTTGGAGAATTTGAAACCTTACCGGTATCGACGTTTAAAGATGTTGCCGATCGCTTAGCGCAGAAATCATTGAACGTTCCCAGTTTTGAAAATGTCTCAGCGAATGGCTTATCGGTATTAATTAATATGCTGGATACGATGAGCAGTGGTGAAGAAACTCGCTTACTTAAAACATTAAAAGCCGATAAACCTGAAACTTATTATCGATTGCGCCAAGCATATTACACCTATGCTGACTTGATGAGGACTCCTGAGCGAGTAATTGCAAATGAATTAAGAGATATCGACCGTACCGTGATGGCCCTTTCGCTATGTAATACTCCTACTGAATTTAAACGTCACGTTTTAACAGGCTTACCGGTAAAATTGCGCTCATCTGTTATCGCAGAACTAAAAATACAAGAAGGCCAAACAGAACAAGAACAAATAGAGCATGCTAGAAACCAAGTTGTGGCTAAAATGCGTGAAGTCTTAAAATCAGGGCACTTTTCCATGGAAGAGTTGACCGCTGTTTCTAACCCAAGTTAAGGACCTATATGAATCGATTTTCGTTTAGCACGCTGGCGGGCATAAGCGTGGCTATTGGTCTCTTTATTTATGCCATTGTATCGAGCACCAATAATTATTTAATGTTTATTAGTGTCTCTAGCTTTGCATTAGTAGCGGGAAGCACAATTGGGGCATCTCTCATTAGTTATACTACTGCGGATGTACTCAAAGCGGTTAAAGCGTTGTTTGCTACTTTCTTTCATGCTCCTACGGGCTCGAAGCATTTACGTTTGCATGTGCAACGTTTTATCGAATGGGGGCAGATCTATCGCCAACAGGGAATTGCAGGGTTAGAAGCTTCGCTCACCGATAAAGAGCGTAAAGATATATTTTTAGCACACGGAATGGAGTTATTGAGTAATGGTTATAAAAACCACGACATTCGTACTATATTAACCGACGATATGGATGCCTCTTGGCAACGGATGACCTTAGAATCAAAAGTATTAAATACGATGGCTGTCTATGCGCCCGGTTTTGGTATGGTTGGTACTATTATTGGCTTGATTATCATGCTCGATAATATGAATGGTGATATGGCTGCCTTGGGTAAGGGTTTAGCATTGGCATTAATTACAACCTTGTATGGTGTTGTTTTGGCGAATATTCTTTTTAAGCCCGCTGCCAATCAAGTCACTGAAAAACAAGAGACGTGGTATTTTCGTGATCAAATGATCATTGAAGGGTTTGTATTATTAGCCGAGAAACGTGACGGATTATATATGCAGGATCGGTTAAATGCTTACCTTAAACCAAGTGCACGTTATCAGCCAATAGCAGAGGAGCTGTAATGACAGAATCGGTTTCTAATAAACAAAGGGGTTTAAGGCGCCGCCGCCCTAATTTTGAAGACTCATCCAGCTCTTGGTTAATTACTTATTCCGATGCCATTACCTTGTTGCTTGCGTTCTTTGTCATGATTCTATCGGTATCAGATTTAAACCAAGGAAAAATTGAAGCGCTCCAAGAAGGGCTGTCTGAAATGATGACAGGCGAATCACCACCCACCCCTTTTACGAATATTAAAAGAGGTCTGGAAGGGCTAATAGAAAATAATAATCTGCAAGATCAGATCTCGGTCACTTTAGATACAAAGGGCGTCAAGATAGAGTTTGCCAACGTTGCACTGTATCAATCGGGTTCTGCGGACATAAAATCAGATGCAATTACAACGCTACAGCAAGTAACTCAAGTCATACGGGAAACCAGTCATAATACGCACATGGTCGAAGTTGAAGGCCATACCGATGATCTACCGATCAATACTGAGAAATTCCCATCAAATTGGGAGTTGTCGTCTGTTCGAGCGATTAATGTGGTTAAATATTTACTGACTCAAGGAATAGAAAAAGAACGATTAAAGGCTGCGGGTTATGCCGATAGTCGTCCGAAAGAAAATAAGCTAAACCTACCGCTCGATCAACAGCGTGAAGATAATCGTCGCATTGTTATCTTTATCAAACGCCATTAGCCTGTCATTAAACCCAGTATTAAATCTAATTATTATTGCATGAAATTAGTTTTAAATAATATTAGATGACATTAAAGTGTCATCTAATATTATTTAATCTGTCATTTTCTTCAGATAGCCTGTTCTCTCCAGACATTAATTTATAATAATCGAGAGAGAATAGATTATGAAACTCCTTCAAAAAAACGGTCTATCCAAGGCCATATTACTTGCGATAACAACCAGCATGTTGGCTGCTTGCGGTGCTGATTCAGACAGCTCTGATGGTGAAGCTGGTGTTTCAGGGTTACCAGGCACAAGTGGTGAGCAAGGGATCACTGGACTTAACGGTATTGAGGGTGCTATTGGTGCGAACGGTTCTGATGGGCAGGATGCGACAACGACCGGTAATCCAATCGAAGGCTTAACCAGAATGGCCACGGTACCGACAGGTGCAGAAGTAACCGGTATATTCTTAACGCCAGAGGGTGATTTATTCTTCAACGCCCAGCATCCTGCTGATAGTAATATTGAAACCGACGGTAATGCTGTTGCGTATAACACGGGAACCGTAGGTGTTATTGAAGGCATTAACTTTAATAATTTACCTAATGCCCTGATCAATCTGCCTGTGCCTAAAAGTGATTACGAACGCCAAACGGTTCAAACCGCTTATGGACAATATAAAGTTCTGGGACAAAGCGCTTCAACGCTGGGTGGTAAGTTAGAAGAAGGTTTAGGTACTATTTATAACTTGGCGGGCGATACCAAAATTTTTGAAAATAACATGCCAGACTTTAACGGTTTTATTCCAACGGGTCCGGGTAAAGGTTATCTCTTCACCAACTGGGAGCTATTTCCAGGCGGAATGAGCCGCATGAATATCGAAAAAGATGCTCAGGGCAACTGGGGTGTTTTAGATGCAATGATGGTTGATTTTGCGAGTGTTAATGGCACCGGTGCTAATTGCTTTGGTTCAGTATCTCCTTGGAATACGCCCTTAACCTCAGAAGAATGGGTTGTTAATACGTCCGTTGGCTCAACAACGAACCCTAGTTGGAACAGTCCTACTAAAATTGCTGATGATGCTTTGTTAGCGGGTATGTGGGCGCTATCTGATAATGCGAGTAATCCTTATGATTATGGTTATATCGTAGAAATAACCGATCCTGAATCTGTTACTCCCTTACCCGTCAAACATTTTACTATTGGTCGTTATGAGCATGAAAATTCGATTGTGATGCCTGATCGCAAAACCGTGTATTCATCACAAGATGATACCGGTGGCGTATTATTTAAGTTTGTTGCAGACACCGCTGAAGATCTAACTGTGGGTACTTTATTTGGTGCTAAGCTTGAGCAAGACGCAGGTCTAAACGATCCAGCTGTCACAGGTTTCGATGTTACTTGGGTCGAATTGGCATCAGGTAATAATGCTGAAATTGGTGGTTGGATTAACGAGTTTGACGGTATTGGTACGGATCAATTTGTTGATGGCGAATCTAGCTACATGACATTGGCCGACGTAGAAGCTTGGGCAGACTGGGTTATAGCCGGTCGTCAAGCAGGTGTTAATTATCCCACATTGGCTAATGGTGGCGGTAAAGTTACTGCAGGTCTGCCAATGGATGATCGCTCAGCCTTTTTAGAATCTCGTCAAGCGGCTCGTCAACTAGGCGCTACCGCTGAATGGCGTAAACTTGAAGGCATATCAATTCATCAAGATCGTGTTGAAGAAGCTGTTACAAGTGTTGATAAAGTTGCAGACGAAGTAGTAACGGCTGCTTATATGTATTTGGCTATTGCTGATTTAGATAACACCATGATTGACGATGAGGGAGATATACAGTTATCTAGTCGCGTAAAAGATTGCGGTGGAGTGTATCGCGCCAAGATCGAAAATGATTATAGTCTTACTCGTATCGAGCCTGTCATTATGGGGGCTACTTACCGCAGTTCTCTTGATGGCGCAGAACGTTGTGATGTTAATAACTTGTCTCAACCTGATAACGTTGTTGTCATGAAAGATGGTCGTATTCTTCTTGGAGAAGATGGTTTTCAAGAAAATAATACATTATGGATGTATGACCCTCGCTAGGAATTAAATTATTTTAGTGATTGGATGAGACGTCATTAAAAGGAAGAAGGGTCACCTTCTTCCTTTTTTTATGTCCAATAAAAAATAAGTTTATTTTTGTTTAAAACATCGATTGATATATTTCTGTCACATAAATGCTTTATACCTTAGTCATCAAAAAAATATGACTGGGCAGAAGTATGAAACCTGTGAGCCAAATATTGTTTTCCATTCGTTTACTCTTTATATCCATCATTGCGATATCTTTTACGAGTGCCTGCTCTGATTCTAATTATCAGGATAAAGAGCCCAAGGTAATAGAAGGCTCTTTATCGAGAGATGAGATATCTGCATTAGCGTATTTAGAACATAATGAAACGTACAACGCTGAATCGGTTATTCCACCGCAATGCTATACAAAAACAGACGGTGATAAAAACCCTTGCTATGTCTGTCATCAAACCTATACGGATCCTTTAAGACCTAACTTTGTTAAAGACGGCAGTCTTCAGGGAAACTATGAGTTCTCTGATGAAGGTATGACGAATAGTTGGAAGAATCTATTTAAAGACCGCAGTAAAGAAATTGATGCAATCGATGATAATGCAATAATGGATTGGGTTTCTCAAGATAACTATTCTTCTTTTATTAAACGCTTAAATAATGACTCCAGCTGGAAAGGCGAAATGCCTGAAATAAAAAATTTGGCTTATCCCAAAAAAGCATTCTATGAAAACGGTATTGCCAAAGATGGATCGCATTGGATTGCTTATAATTACAAACCACTGCCCAGTAGCTTCTGGCCTACTAACGGCTCTACTGGGGACGCAATGATACGTTTGCCTAAAGCGTTCAGAGAGTCAGAAGGGCAGTATTCTGAAACTTTATATTTAAAAAACTTAGCACTATTAGAACAATCCATTAAGCAAACTGTAAAAAAAGATCAGGCCAATAATCAGCATGTCTATTTGGGTGATGCCAGTCACGTCAATATAGAGTATATGCTTTATCCAAAGGGTACTGAATTTTTGCATACCGTACGTTACTTAGGCATTAACGATGATGAGAGCATCTATAATGCGCCTAGAATGAAAGAAGTTCGCTACATGAAAAAAGCCAAGCTTAAATCGATTTCAGCACTGAAAAGTTCCTATTTTATTGAAGCAAAAGAAAAAATATTAGGCCAGCTTCCTCAAACAATAAATATTGGTGATCGCGGCATTGATAATGGATTTGGTTGGATTCTTAATGGCTACATTGAAAATAAAAGTGGAGAGCTGCGTCAACAGAACAAACAGGAAATGGCTTCCTGTAATGGTTGTCATAAAACATTGGGCAGTACGATTGATCAAGTATTTTCATTTTCACGTAAGCTCGAAGGCAGTAAAGGTTGGGGATATATTGATTTAACAAAAATAACAGATGTTCCCAATATTATTGTTTCTTCAGAAAAGAACTCTAAAGGGAATAAAAAAGGAGTTCAGCACGGAGATCAATATGGAGATCAATATGGAGAGTATCTTACTTATTTTCAACGCGTAGGAGGAGGTGATGAATTTAGGCAAAATAGTGAGATGTTAGCTCGCTGGTTCCATGATGATGGCCAGGTTAATAAAGAAGCCGTTGAAGCATTGGCGTCTATCTACCCTTTAATTACCCCTTCTAAAGAGAGGGCGCTGGCATTAAATAAAGCCTATAAATTAATAGTCGCTGAACAAAGTTATATCTTTGGACGTGATGCCGTATTAAAACCGGCTAAGAATGTATTGAAACAAGTTGAAGGGACGATGCCCCTTAAAGAGGAACATCGTTACTCTTGGGATATACGCCTCAACTGGAATTCACAATGATTGATATACTTTTTGCTTGCTTATTAATGGGGCTCGGCATTGGTATTGACGTTGCTCTGGCGACCTTTGTGCGTGCTTCTAGCATGAAAGATATAAAAACAATCAGTTTGTGGTTGTTAGGGGTTACTTTAACGCATACGTTATTTCCCATGGCAGGATATTTGATTGCGTATTTTAGCATTAGCATTCTGCCTCTTATTACACCTTTGGTAGGCATTCTTGCTTTTTTATTTATTGCTTACTTTGTAAAAGAAGAACTTCTAAATATAAAGGATAACTCCGCACCTAGTTTAATGGTTAATTTTGCTTTGATTTTAGCGGTCAGTTGGGACGCACTTTGGTCGGGTCCGGCAAAGTCTGCTCAAGTAGTGAACTGGCCAGAATATTGGGTATGGGCATCATTTTTAATCGTCGGCTTGGTCGTACTTATATTTGCAAGTCTAAGTTTTTGGTTAGCTAAAAGGGTAAGAATGAATTATACAAAGCTCGATGGGTTACCCTTTGAATTAGCGCCATGGTTACAGTTATCAGTCGTGAGTTATTTTGGTCTATTGGCGCTGCTGCGCTATACCTTTCAATTTGATGTTATTGAGTGGCAAGTTCTTATGGCGTCTAGTGTAATTATTGCCATGTGTTTAACGAGTATAAAAATACTAAAAGTAGACAGCCCAAAATCTAAGCTGTCTACTTAGTGTGATTATTTTACAATCTCATAACAAGGGGTGTATTCACCACTGATTTTCATTCGCCCCTGAATCGCCATTTTGGTTAATAACTCATCCATTGAGTGCATGATATCCGCGTCACCATTGATCTGAAATACGCCGTGTTTTTTAACCGCCATAACACCTTCTTCTTTTACATTACCGGCCACGATTCCAGAGAATGCACGCCTTAAATTTGCTGCGAGTTCGTGTATAGGCATCGATTTAGAGATTTCTAACGAGGCCATGTTTTCATGGGTCGGTTCAAAAGGTTGCTGAAAACTTTTAGCAATAGTAATGCCCCAGTTAAAAAAGAACGCATCGTTTGTAGACTTTCGATAATCAAAAACGTCGACCAGGCCAGACTTCATCTTTTTGGCAACTCTAACCGGATCATCAATCACAATGTCGTATCGTTGTTGTGCTTTTTTACCGAGTGTTAGGCCAATAAAGTCATCTACCTGATCAAAATATTCGGCACTCTCTGCGGGGCCGGTTAATATCACAGGGAAGGGTATGTCGATATTACTAGGGTGCAATAAAATACCCAAAAGATAGAGTATTTCCTCAAGTGTGCCAGGGCCACCAGGGAAAACGATAATGCCATGAGATAAACGGATAAAGCTTTCAAGACGTTTTTCAATGTCAGGTAAAATAACCAATTCATTAACGATGGGGTTAGGTGCTTCAGCCGCAATGATCCCTGGTTCGGTAATACCAATGTATCGACCTGTTTTTATGTGCTGTTTCGCATGGCCGATGGTTGCCCCTTTCATGGGGCCTTTCATGGCGCCAGGGCCACAGCCAGTGCCAACGTCTAAACCCCGTAAGCCTAATTCGTATCCGACCTTTTTTGTATACTCATATTCATGACGTTGAATAGAGTGGCCACCCCAGCAAACCACTAGGCGTGGCACATAGTCAGGCTGTAATATATTAGCATTACGTAAAATATGAAACGTCGCGTTGGTGATGTCTTCGCTACTGCTTAAATCAAAGCGTTGGCTTTGGTTGACTGAGTCTTCGGTATAAAGAATATCGCGTAAAACAGAAAATAAATGCTCTCTTATACCTCGGATAATTTCACCGTCGACAAATGCATGAGAGGGAGCGCCTTTGACGTCGAGTGTAATGCCTCGATCTTCTTGATTGACTCGAATATCAAAATCATGAAATTGTTCAATCGATGATAAATAATCGTCAGAATTACTACCGCAATTTAATACTGCAAAAGCGCAACGTCTAAAAAGGTCATAGGTGCTACTGTTGATATCACATATTTGTGAAACTTCATGTTTCGATAAAACCCGTAAATTCTTCTTGGGGGTAATGTGTGCATTAGTAGTGTACATGTGAAATCCTTTTTGTGTGCATTGAGCCTTACGCCCATAATTCTAATGGCCCGTAATCACTGACGATTTTTATGATGTCAGTACGGGTAACAATACCTAGTAATTCGTGCTGTTCTGAGATGATGGGCAAAGCACCCAGGTCATACTCATGAAGAGTGCGAGTCGCTTGGCGGATATCGGTATCGGGAGAAAAACAAAATACGCATTGTGTTGCAAATAACATGACTTTTTTTTGGTTGATATTTTCTTGTATGCCAGGACCTTGTAAAATATCTCGGTCAGAAAGCATGGCCAATACCGTATTGTCTTCAGCGGTAATGGGGATGTGATGAAAGCCATGGCGTTGAAAAAGCGTCCAAGCATCGGCTACTGTGGCTTCTGAATTTAAACTAATCACGTGCTTTGACATAATCTCGGCTAAGAGGAAAACTGGGCTAGGTTCTTTTTCAGCTTGGCGTTGCTTTTGAATACTATAAGGGTCTGTTCGTTGTCGCTCTTTATATTCAGTACCCGGTTGAACTTTTTTATGTGCAGCGCTGTTATTCTGTGGCGTAGAGCTATGTTCCGAGAAGTGATTGTATTGGTCTATGCCCGAACTACTTTTCGTTGCTTGAACTCTAATTGAATCTCTCGAATCTTTTCTTTGTGGCGTCACGACACGCCTACCCATCTCTACGACGATCAGTGCCAACTTGATCTCCTATTATTTAAGATATACAAATCACTACTTTCTTCATAAGACCACTATCTATATTCTAGTGCAAGTTTAATGGGCTAATGTTAGTCATGGTGCGAGAGTTGTGTAAGCACTATTATCCAGTAAAAATATATTAAAAATACAGTATCTAGAGTGTATCGAGTAATCAATGGAACAAGTATATAGATTAACCATATCTTGCCCAGATCGGGTAGGGATTGTTGCTAAAGTGGGAGAGTTTGTCTCATCTCACGGTGGTTGGATTATTGAAGCTAATCACTACGCGGACACGTCAGTCGAGCAGGGCGGCAGTGGCTGGTTCTTTATGCGGCATTGCATCAAGGCTAATTCTTTGCCATTCGGTTTAACAGAATTTAGAGAGAAGTTCGCATCGATCGCTGAAGAATTTGAGATGGACTGGCAGATCAATGATAGTTTTGAAGCTAAAAAAATTATCTTAATGGTGAGCAAAGAAAGTCATTGTTTGAGTGACTTATTACACCGCGTTCATAGCAAAGAATTATTCTGTGATATTCCCTGCGTGATTTCCAATCATGATGATCTTCGTTCAATGGTGGAATGGCATGGCATTCCCTTTTTTCATGTGCCAGTCGATAAGACCAACAAGCAAGAGCACTTTGATCGTATTAATAGCATCATCGCAGAGCATAAAGCCGATACCATTGTATTAGCGCGTTATATGCAGATTTTGCCGGCAGAGATATGTCAGCAATACGCAGGGCAGGTGATTAACATTCATCACAGTTTCTTGCCCTCGTTTGCCGGTGCTAAGCCTTATCATCAAGCCGCCGAGCGCGGTGTGAAGTTAATTGGTGCAACGTGTCACTACGTGACGGAAGAATTGGATGCGGGGCCGATTATTGATCAAGATGTCATGCGTATTAGTCACAGAGATACGATTGAAGATACGGTGCGTTTAGGGAAAGACGTAGAGAAGCGAGTATTAGCCCGTGGCGTTCGCAGTCATGTTGAGGATCGCGTTTTATTGCACGGCAATAAAACCATCGTTTTCTAACATCGACTTTTGCCTCGTCGTTGAGGCTTTCAATTCACCTACATTTTCGGGCGTTGCTACTTGAAATAAAAACGGAGCTCATAAGCTCCGTTTTTATGTGTTGCTGAATTATCCGCTTAATTTATTTCTTATGGTAAGACAGCGCCGTATCAACTTCAGCAGTAGACCCCATCACGACAGAAACCCGCTGGTGAATATCAGTCGGTGTGACTTCCATAATCGGAGCATAAGCGGTACTGGCTTTACCCCCGGCTTGCTCGATCAGCATGCTCATTGGGTTTCCTTCGTACATCAAACGTAACTTACCAGGCTTTGAAGGATCGCGGCTATCGTATGGGTACATAAAGATACCACCACGCGTCAAAATGCGGTGAACTTCAGCAACCATGGCAGCAACCCAGCGCATGTTATAACGTTTACCTAATGGACCTTCTTCACCTTGTAATAAATCGGCAACGTAGTTTTGCATCTCAGGTAACCAAAAACGCTGGTTAGACATGTTGATCGCGAACTCTTGAGTTTCTAAAGGAATCTGAACATTTTCACGCATCAGAAGGAATTCACCGTTTGCAGGATCCATTGCAAAAGAATGCACACCTGCGCCTGTCGTTAGCATCAAAATAGTTGACGGGCCGTATAACACATAACCCGCAGAAATTTGTTCAGTACCGGCTTGTAGATACGCATCGGCTTTAGAAGCGTCAACGTCTTTCGTTGTTTTTAAAATAGAGAAGATAGTACCGACGGTAACGTTCACATCGATATTAGAAGAACCATCTAGCGGATCAAACAATACTAGATATTCGCCCTCTTTATTACAGGCAACGGGGAAGTCTTCTTCTTCGCTGGCCATGCCTTTAACCATGCTCATGCTGGCTAACTGATCTTTGATAATATCGTTAGAGATAACGTCTAACTTCTTCTGAGTCTCACCTTGAATGTTTTCTTCACCCGCGCAGCCTAAAATACCTGCTAATGCACCCTGTTGTAGCTTATTGGAAATATCTACACAAGAAGTCATAAGACCATTAAGGATGGCAGCAATATCGCTGGGCGTATTGTGCGCTTGCAGGAAAGAAGACAAAGATTGCATATCTGATTCTCGAAAGTGAATAGGTAAGTGAATATAAAAAATAATGCATCTTACCTGAAATCTGCTTCAGATTGAATGCCTGAGCCTTGAACAATAACCTAATCCCGTCACGAGTTGTGCTCTATGCGCGTTAAAGTATGGGTAAAGTATCCTAGTGCTGTATTGACTGACCTTGCGGTCTCTCACTAGCGAGGAAAGACAAGAGCAAGTACACTAGCGGCATACGAGTTTTGTGGTGGTTGGCATGCATCTTCATATTTTGGGTATTTGTGGCACTTTTATGGGCAGTCTTGCCCAGTTGGCTAAAGCCCAAGGGCATAGAGTGACGGGTTCAGACCAAGGCATCTATCCGCCAATGAGCGACCAGCTCGAGCAGGCAGGGATCGAAGTCATTGCGGGTTTTGATCCGGCTCAGCTTGATCCTGTGCCAGATTATGTGATCGTGGGTAATGCCATGAGTCGTGGCAATCCGGCAGTTGAATACGTGCTGGATCGAGGCTTGCCTTATATCTCCGGCCCTGACTGGATGGGTAAGTACTTACTCGCAGACAAATGGGTCATGGCCGTGGCCGGCACCCACGGTAAAACCACTACCTCCAGCATGCTGGCGTGGTTGCTGGAATATGCAGGAATGAACCCCAGCTACTTAATTGGAGGCGTCCCTGAAAATTTCTCGACTTCTGCACGCCTTACCGATTCAAATTTTTTCGTTATAGAGGCGGATGAATACGACACTGCTTTCTTTGATAAGCGTTCTAAATTTGTTCATTATCATCCAAGAACATTAGTGATGAACAACCTTGAGTTTGATCATGCCGATATTTTTGATGATCTTGCCGCGATTGAGCGTCAGTTTCATCACCTTGTACGAACGGTACCTTCTACTGGGCAAATAATTTATCCTAGCGATAATGAAGCATTGCAGCGCGTTATCGCTCAAGGTTGCTGGAGTGAACAGTCTCATATTCGCGGTGACAAACATCAGTCAGAGGGCTGGGCGGTAGAAGCGATATTAGCTGATGCTAGTCAGTTTAATGTTTATCATCAAGGGCAACGAGTGTGCGCAGTAACGTGGTCACTTAATGGTGAACACAATATGTATAATGCGTTGGCAGCTATCATTGCTGCACGTCATGTGGGTATAGAGCCGCGTACCTCTGCTGAAGCCTTAGCAGAATTTCAATCGGTAAAGCGCCGCATGGAATTAGTCGGAGACGTCGCTGGCGCTCATAAAACCGATAGCATCCGTATTTTTGACGATTTTGCTCATCACCCAACGGCGATTAAACTGACTCTCTCAGGCGCGAAAGCTTCACAACAGGTGCAAGGACGAAGTGGGCGCTTAATCGCTGTATTAGAACCCCGATCGAACACCATGAAACTGGGTAAACACAAAGCCAAATTAGCGGCCAGTGTAGAAGACGCTGATGCCAGTTATTGGCTGGAGCCTGAAGGCTTGTCTTGGTCTCTTAGTGATGCGGTCGCTGGCATGAAACAGCAAACCGTTTGCCAAAACATTGAGGCTTTAGAAGATCGATTATTGCAGGACATTCAGGCAGGTGATGATGTGGTTATTATGTCAAACGGCAGTTTTTCGGGCTTACATCGTTCTTTACTTTCTAAACTAATAGATAAGCAACAATAACGATTTAGGCGACTTCTGTGTCGCAAAAATTGTTACTGAATTAAAAAGTGATTTATAAAACCAACAACCTTTTAAATTATTAATTTTTGGATTAAGTAGCATGACCAAAGTAGAGAAGCGTGTATCAAAAGATGGCGATAAAGTTAAAAATATCGTCTTGGGCTTAGCGGCTGGTATTATTATATCGGTCGTATCATTGGAATATTATGGCTACCTACGTCATTCGAAAGAAGCCGACTCAGCTATGATTGAAGACTTTAAATTATTAACACTTAAGCCAGGCTACGATGTTAAAACATCGTCTAAACCGTCAGGAAAAACTGCGTATTGTTCAGGAGGTAGTCTTTTAATGAGAGCCGATAAAACACCCAGTGTTTCAGGTATTCTTGTTGATAAAAAAGGCCGAATTATTAAGTGTGATAATAAACAGATGTAAGTATCTTTTTAACGCCAGCGATCAAAACATAATAATTAGAATTATCTGACTGATACAGATTTGATTTATTAAAGATAAAAATCATGAAATCACCATGTTTAATCTTGATGGGCAATGCCTTTCTATTAGCCTTGATTAGTGCACTGGTTGTCGCAGATGTCGATAAGACGGCATACCCGCCATGGCATTTGACGATGGCATAGGTGTTAATAAGGTTTGGCTAAAAGATGCCACGGGTCAAATTTGGTTGGGATACTTTTTATATACGAGTCACTTTAAAGTGAAAATTGAAGGGCAAGTTCAATAATAAGGTTATGGGAAGTGCGTTTAAAAAGCGATTGAGTATGTCAGATCAATATAACGATTGTTCTTTTAAATGTGGATGCTCGTCTATAATTAAATCAAAGACAAACACGACACTCTAGTAGGCGCGCATCGATAGATGACGCGATTTTTTTACTCAGGGCGAATGCCTACTGCATTACAGCTCTAGCGAAGCCATGCAACAGGGATTTCTAGACGATGAGTTTTACTAACGTATCGGTCACTGCACCAGAGGACTATTATGAGCAACTCAATAGGTTAACGAGTTCACGTCAGAGCTTAGCTCGCTTAGTCGTCGCCGACGTTTAAAAGCACTGACTCACATTACTGCTCAGAAAAAGCCGCTAATTGCAGGGTCGTTTTTTGCTGCTTGGTTAAGCTTTGCAATAATCGTTTTTGTAATTCATTCGATGTTTCCCCCGTTACCCACGTTGCAGCGCTGGTGGACATGCTGAGCTCAGGAATAGGTTCCCAAGATTGCTGCTGCAAATTACGTTTAATTCGTTCCATCAAAACAATTGCACCATCATTTGGACAGTGAGGCAGCAGCAAGATAAATAAATCTTCCTCTAAACGAAACACTTCATCCCCCGCACGAATAACATTACGCCCACGCGCGGTGAATAGAGATAGAAAGTTATTAATTGAACGGCGTCCGTTAATATCCATCATTTGGTGATAATCATCAATCGTAATCGCGATCAAGCTAATTGGATCATGAGCGTTTTCACTGCGGCTTATTTCACGGTCAAGGGTATGGTAAAAATGACGCTTATTATAAGCACCACTTATCTGGTCGGTTAATGCTAAGCGGCGCAGAGATTTTTGTTTAACCTGAGTTAAATAGGCGAAACACCAAGTAGAGCCCAGAAATAAAGAATAATTAGTGCCTGCACGTAAACCCTCTTGCCAACCAAGTTCACTCCACACGATTAATATACTGATCACGGTAATAGCAATGTTAATAATAGTGGCGTTTAAAATGGGTAAGCAGAAGAAACTAAATAACGGCAAAGCATACAAATAATGGGTCATTAACACCGGGTAATCAGCCAGCTGATACAGTGCCAAAGAGGCGAGTAAAATAATCAAAATATGATGTACCCAAAGTGATGGGGTGCGATCACGATTAATATACAAAAAGATAGCGCTGAGTAAAAATGCAGGCACACCAATGGCATTCGATAAAACTAAAAAATACAATCCTTGGCGGTATTGATCGATCATTAGAATACAAATAGCAAAAGCCGCGAGCGTATATAAAATAATCTGAATGCGCAGTGTTAACTGTTGCTCTTCCATTAATGTGACTCCACTAGTCGAGAGGTCGCACGCTTCAATAAACTGTAGCTATCATCCTCGGGACGATAGGTTGCCATTTTCATTAAGAAATTATTGTGTGGTACATGGCGAATCTTACTAATGAATGCTATTAAATCTTCACACAACTTCTCAGCGTCTTCTTGTGTGCTGTTGGGCATCATAACAACAAAGTCATCACTGTCTAAGCGATAGCAAGTATCGAATTCACGAATTCTAGATTGCAAACGATGGCCCGCATTCGCCATTCTATTTTCATACTCTTCCGCTTTGAGCTGCTGCCAAGTCGTGGGTAATCGCATAGTGATTAATACCAAGCCCGTGCGTTGACGATCGGCCCGAGTAATTTCCTTGCTCATATTGTGATGAAATTGATTCTCGTTATACACTTGAGTCAAAGGATCGGTATTAATTAGATTGGACAGCATCATATTACTGCGCTCATTGACCAACGCGTAAACCAACGAGAATGAATAACATGCGGTATACGTAAACAATAGCTGTAAACGAATATAACTATCAAAATCATTCAGCACCACTAAAAATATAATGGCGCTGTAAGTCAGTGTAATGTAGTTCGCCATATTAAATGGAAATAGGAAAAATACATAAATCGGGAAGAAATACACCCAATGTGCGACATAGTTTTCTTGCTGGATACCAAAAATAGTAAAAACCCCCAATAAAATGGTCAGCGTCCACTCAATATAAGGTGCGGTCCGTTTTTTTCTGCGCAGTAATAAATAGCTGGCATAAATAACCAATAAAGCAGCAAAGCTAGCAGCGACCAACGCAAAGACTTGTTCCCGATTCATATAGTCTAAAAGCGCAATAATACTAAGAGCAAAAGCCGCTAATAAACAATAAACGATTTTCACTTGCAGGATGATAACTTGCTGAAGGGCAGGCTTTTCCATAAACGACGGACAACTTGTAGAATTCAATTGCCTTAAGTGTAGTGGCAATCGAAGGATAGTTGCAAATAAGAGTGGATGAAGAAACCTTTTCTTCACTGTATACTGAAGCCAATAAAATCAGTCCATATGCAAAGAGAACGATGATGGAAATCCAGCAATATATGCAAACCCTGGGTCAGCAAGCGCGCCAAGCGTCTCGAGCGATGGCTCGCGCGACCACGGGAATTAAAAACCAAGCATTGTTGAATATCGCTGCACACATAGAAGCAAGCCGCGAAGCACTAAAGCAGGCTAATGCAAAAGACATGGCCCGTGGTGAAAAAAATGGCTTAGATGCCGCGTTACTTGATCGCCTTGAACTTACTGATGGCCGCATTGATACCATGTTAGAAGGCCTAAGACAGGTTGCTGGTTTGGCTGATCCGGTGGGTGGCATTACCGATTTAAACTATCGCCCAAGTGGTATTCAGGTTGGTAAAATGCGGGTGCCGTTAGGCGTGATTGGCATTATTTACGAGTCGCGTCCAAACGTGACCATCGAAGCGGCTAGTCTGTGCTTAAAATCGGGCAACGCGACCATTTTACGCGGTGGTTCTGAAGCTATTGAATCTAACCAAGCTTTAGCTATTTGTATTGCGGATGGTCTTAAAGAAGCGGGTTTACCTACAGCAGCGGTGCAAGTCATCGAAACTACCGACCGAGCTGCGGTGGGTGAAATGATTACTATGCCTGAATACGTCGACGTCATCGTTCCTCGAGGTGGTAAAGGACTGATCGAACGCATTAGCCGCGATGCTAAAGTCCCTGTTATTAAACACCTTGATGGTATCTGTCACGTTTACATCGATGACCAAGCCGATTTCGCCAAAGCAACGAACATTGCCATCAATTCAAAAACCCATCGCTATGGTACCTGCAATACTATGGAGACTTTATTGGTGCATCAAGATATTGCTGACCAAATACTACCTGATCTCGCCGCTGCTTATACGGCGTTGGGTGTTGAACTTCGTGGTTGTGAAAAAACCCTGGCAATCTTGCCTGTGGCCATCGCCGCAATACCAGAAGATTGGGATACCGAATACCTAGCGCCTATTTTAGCAATTAAAATCGTCGCTGATTTAGACCACGCGATTGACCATATCAATGCTCACGGTTCACATCATACTGATACCATCGTGAGTGAAAATTACACGAAGTCTCGTCGTTTCTTAGTCGAGGTGGATTCAAGCTCGGTGATGATTAACGCTTCAACCCGTTTTGCTGATGGTTTTGAATACGGTTTAGGCGCTGAAATTGGTATTTCAACGGATAAAATCCATGCTCGTGGCCCCGTAGGCCTCGATGGCTTAACGTCACAGAAGTATGTGGTATTAGGCGATGGCGAAATTCGTAAATAGTTAATTTAAAAAATTATCTAAGACGATTTAGTTATGAATAAGCACATCGCGATATTAGGCGGCACCTTCGATCCGATTCATATTGGCCATTTACGCATGGCCATCGAATTGCGGTTGGCGGGCTTCGATGAAGTTCGTCTAATTCCCAATAACGTTCCGCCGCATCGTGAACAGCCTAAAGCCAGTGCTGAACATCGGTTAGCCATGGTACAGTTGGCGTGCGAACACCTTACGCAATCAGGAATCGTTGTTGACGATATCGAACTGCAGCGTGACCAGCCTAGCTACAGTGTCGCAACGTTAGAATTATTAAGACAGCAGTTGCCAAAAGATACGGCATTAAGTTGGGTGATTGGCGATGATGCTTGGGATTCTCTGCACAAATGGCACAGAATTGAAGAGTTTTTACCGCTCGCAAACCTAGTGATTATCAACCGAGGTCATGAAAATCAGTTCTCAGTTGGCACATTACAAGGCCAATGGCTGAAACAACACGCCACAGAGCTGGATTATTTGTTAGAATGCACAAACGGAAAGCTAATTCGCCTTAATTGGCGCTTATTAGATGTATCTGCAACGTATGTGCGCGGCTTATTAGCGCAAAACCTCGGGGTTCAACTATTAACCCCTGATGTTGTTTTAAATTACATAGCAGAATACCAACTTTATAAACTTGACTGAAAGCGATAGCGAAGACTCAATGCAAACTGAAGAAATTAAACAATTAGTTATCAACTCTTTAGAAGACCTAAAAGCCAAAGACATCACAGTGATTGATGTGCGCGGCCGTACGTCGGTAACTGATTACATGATCTTAGCGACAGGCACGTCTAAAAAGCACGCCCAAGCCGTGTGTGATAACGCGTCTACCGAAGCTAAAGCAAAAGGCTTAAAGCCACTGGGTGCTGAAGGTCGTGATTCATCTGATTGGATGCTATTGGACTTAGGCGATGTGATTTTACACGTCATGACCGAGCAAGCGCGTAACTTCTACGACCTAGAGCGCCTATGGGCCGAGCCTAGCGAAGATAAAAGTGCAGATAAAAGCGCTGAATAATCGATAAAACGATCTTACAAAAGAATAACATTCGATGAAACTCCGTCTATTGGCCGTTGGTCAAAAAATGCCGTCTTGGGTAGAGCAAGGTTATAAAGAATATGCCAAGCGCCTACCTTCCGACTGTAATTTAGAGCTGGTGGAGTTAGCCAGTGGTCACCGAGGCAAAAGCACCTCAGTGGCCAAGGTTAAACAGCAAGAAGGTGAAATGCTGTTAAAAGCGATCAAACCTCAGGAATGGGTCGTTGCGCTGGATGTAAAAGGTAAGCCTTGGAGTACCGAACAGCTAAGTGAGCAATTAACCAACTGGCGTATGGATGGCAAGGACATCTGTTTGTTGATTGGTGGACCCGACGGCATGAGCGACGAGGTGATGGCGCGTGCTAACCAGCGCTGGTCATTATCGAATTTAACTTTGCCACATCCCCTTGTCCGTATTGTAATGGCAGAGCAGGTTTATCGTGCTTGGACGATACTGCAAGGTCACCCTTACCATAAATAAGACCCACTCAGTAATGAGTAAGCAATAAGAAAGCGAGAAGTATGGATGTGGGGGAATTCGTTCAGAAATAAAATGGCAGAACAAAGACTGTTCCGCCGCCGTGCCATCTTTATGACGATCGTTATCTTTACTTTACTTTCTGTACTCGTCGGGCGTATTGCTTTTTTGCAAATCGTCGAGCATCAAAAATACCAAGACCTTTCTGAAAATAATCGTATCCAGCTGAGACCCGTCGCCCCTAACAGAGGCCTAATCTACGATCGTAATGGTATATTGCTTGCGGAAAACATCCCCAGTTATAGCCTTACCTTAGTAAAAGAGCGGGTGAGCGATGTCGATAAAACCCTAGCGTATTTGAAAACCCTCATCGACATTAGCGAACGTGACGAAGAACAGTTTTACAAGCGACTAAAATACAGACGCCGCCCGTATGAAGCGATTGTCGTTAAATACCAGCTCGACGAAGTTGAAATTGCCAAAGTCATGGTTAATCGTTTTTACTTACCGGGTATCGATGTCGAAGCTCGATTAATTAGGCATTACCCGCAAGGAGAAATCTCGGTGCACGCACTGGGGTACGTCGGGCGTATCAACGAAAAAGAAACCCAGGGTCTCGACAAAAAGCAATACAGTGCCACCAAGCACATTGGCAAGCTAGGCATAGAAAAACGCTACGAGAACGAATTGCATGGACAGGTTGGCTATCAAAAAGTAGAGACCAATGCCCGTGGCCGAATTCTGCAAGTGATTGAACAAGTTGACCCCGTGCCTGGCAAAGACCTAGTCTTGCACCTTGATCAGCGCTTACAAAAAGCGGCCGCAAAGGCGATGGCAGGTTATCGCGGTGCGGTCGTGGCGATTGATGTGGTGACGGGTGGTATTCTAGCTCAATACAGTAACCCCAGTTATGATCCCAATTCGTTTGTTACCGGTATCTCGCATAAAGAATATTCAGGCTTACGAAACAACCTTGACCTGCCATTATTCAATCGCGCAATACGCGGACAATACCCACCGGCCTCTACTTTAAAGCCCTTTCTTGGCTTATCTTTTTTAGAAAGTAATGCGGTTACTTGGCAAGACACAATAGAAGACAATGGTTGGTATCAGCTAGAAAATGATGATCGACTTTACCGTGATTGGAAACGCACAGGCCATGGTCGTGTTGATCTTCACCGTGCCATCGTAGAATCGTGCGATACCTATTTTTACGATGCGGCTTTTAAAACCAGCGTTGATAAAATTTCACCTTTCTTAGGAAGGTTTGGTTTTGGTCAAAACCTCGCGTTTGATGTGCCCAATGCACTGTCGGGTTTGTTACCCGATCGTGAATGGAAAAAGAAAAAGCGTCGACGCTCATGGTATGCGGGTGATACGTTGAATCTTGGTATCGGGCAAGGCTTTATGCTAGCGACCCCGTTGCAGCTGGCGACAGCAACCGCCATGCTCGCATCGAAAGGTCAGTGGCATACGCCGCGTTTAATGGACACCTTAGCGGGCGATTCGATTATTAACGACAGTAAAGCGCTCGACAATATTATTTTAAAAGATCCAAAAAACTGGGACAAAATGTTTGATGCCATGGCCGATGTTATTTCTGGTTCACGAGGCACCGGGCGATCGTTAAGCCGTAACCTGAGTTTTACTATGGCGGCAAAAACCGGAACATCACAGGTTGTGAGTATTGCGCAAGATGAAGAATACGATTCAGAAACGATGGCAGAACGAAACCGTGACCACGCTTTATTTATTGCATTTGCACCCGTAGAAAACCCCGCCATTGCGATCGCCGTTATTGTAGAAAATGGTGAATCAGCAGGACGAACAGCCGGTCCCGTTGCGAAATCGGTTATGCAAGAATATCTGTTAGGAGCAGAAGGCTAATGGCAGGAACAGATTTTAGTCACCAAATGCATGTCTCTGATGCTAACCAAGCAGGCTTTCAGCGCAGTAAATTATTATTTGCGCGTTTTCATCTAGACTTGCCTTTGTTTTTATTATTGATCGTATTATGCGTGGCGGGTCTTCTGATACTTTACAGTGCCAGCGGCCAAGATTTAGTGATGGTAAAAAAACAAGCCATACATTACCTCATTGGTTTTTTTCTATTGCTGGTTGCTGCGCAAATCTCGCCGAGGGTGTATCAAATATTAGCGCCTTGGGCTTATATAATAGGCGTGTTGGCATTGATTGGCGTTTTGGTACTGGGTGTTTCAGGTAAAGGCGCGCAACGTTGGTTGGACATACCGGGGTTGCCACGCTTTCAGCCGTCAGAACTAATGAAGTTGGCCTTACCCCTATTAATTGCCTGGTATATGGCAACCAAAGGCTCACCGCCTAAATTATTTACCTTGGCAAAAGCCGTGGTATTAATTGCAATTCCTTTGGTATTAATTTTAAAGCAGCCTGACTTAGGTACATCTGTCTTAATTGGTACTTCTGGGTTGTTGGTATTGTTCTTTGCGGGCATCCCTTGGTGGTTAATTTTTTCGATGATTAGTATCGTGGCCGCCTGTGCGCCCCTAATGTGGTTCTTTGTTATGCACGGTTACCAGAAGCAGCGCGTACTGACTTTTTTGAATCCTGAGAGCGATCCACTGGGTTCCGGCTGGAACATCATACAATCAAAAACCGCGATTGGTTCTGGCGGCATCGAAGGAAAAGGATGGATGCAAGGAACTCAATCGCAATTGGAGTTTCTTCCAGAGAGCCATACCGATTTTATTATTGCCGTGTTAGCAGAAGAGTTAGGGCTGATTGGCGTATTATTATTATTATTCTTATATTTTCTAATAATAATTCGTGGCTTATATATGGCGGCTCGATGTAAATTATTATTTAATCGCTTATTATCAGGTAGCCTAATTATAACGTTCTTTATCTATGTGTTTGTAAATATAGGTATGGTAAGCGGATTACTGCCAGTAGTTGGAGTACCATTACCTTTAGTAAGCTGGGGTGGTACATCGGTGGTCAGTTTATTAGCAGGATTTGGTGTCATGATGTCGATGTATACTCATGGAGTTAAATAAAGCAGTATACGTAAGACGACACACACAAAAGTGTGGAAAAAAAGTAAAAAAGATAGAGCATGCCGTCATCAAGTTACATCAATATTAGGGAAAACATTGTGAAGAAAATTGCATTACTTGTAAGCGCTTGCGCAGTATTAATAACCGCAAACGTTGCCAACGCAGGTTACGATCAGCATAAGCGATTTAATGAATTCGCTAAAGAATTAGAAGCTGAGCATGGAATCAAACCCGAACAAGCCAAGATTTGGTTGTCACAAGCTGAACGTTTAGAATCGGTATTAACGGCGATTTCACGCCCAGCAGAAAAAACTAAAACATGGGCCGACTATCGCAAGATTTTCTTAACTGAAAAACGCATCGATCAAGGTAAGCAGTTCTTAAAAGACAATAATGAACTGTTAGATAAAGCTGAAAAAGAGTTTGGCGTAGCCAAAGAAGTCATCGCTGCGATCATTGGCGTAGAAACTTATTACGGGCAGCGCCAAGGTAATTATCGAGTCTTAGATTCACTGTCAACACTGGCCTTTGATTATCCAAAGCGCTCATTGTTTTGGCGTGAACTAAAAGAATTTTTCGTCTTGAGCCAAGAGCAAGGTGTAGAGCCGGGTGAAATTAAAGGTTCTTACGCAGGCGCTATGGGTTATGGACAATTCATTCCCAGCAGCTACCGTTACTACGCCATTGACTATGACGGCGATAATAAAAAAGATTTGTGGACCAATAAAGCGGATGCCATCGGCAGTGTTGCAAATTACTTTAAGCGCCATGGCTGGAAATCAGGTGAAGAGGTTACACAGCGAGTTCGAGTTAAAGGTAATCAATACGAAAAGGCCGTTAACGATCGCTTAAAACCAAAATGGACAGCAGGCGAACTAAAAGCTTTGGGGGTGACACCCACCAAAGAAATTGCCGACGATGCCAGCGCAACCTTAGTAAAACTTATGGGTGAAAATGGTGCTGAGTTTTGGTTAGGTAACCATAATTTTTACGTTATTACACGCTACAACCATAGCCGTATGTACGCCATGGCGGTTTATCAATTAAGCCAAGCAATTAAGTAAAATAATACACCATGACTACTATAATTCGATCTCTAAGGCTGATCACACTGATCAGTCTTTTTATGAGTTTAATTTACTTAAGTGGCTGTTCAACCGGTCGCTACCAGCATTCTCAAGATTTCATTCCTAATCCAATATTAGATCCTGCGTCATTAAAAGATGCTGAGGTTAAAGCAGAGCCTCTAAGTTCAATGGGCAACCCAAAACGCTATACCGTATTAGGGCAAGAATATGCGGTTATGAGTCAGGGTGCTGGGTTTAAACAAAAAGGCTTTGCTTCTTGGTATGGCATGAAATTTCATGGACATGCGACCTCTAATGGAGAAATTTACGACGTTTATCAAATGACCGCCGCCCACAAAACATTACCGATTCCAAGTTATGTAAGAGTCACTCGCACTGATACTCAAGAATCAGTGATTGTGAGAGTGAACGATCGTGGTCCGTTTTATAAGGGGCGCATTGTTGATTTGTCTTATGCTGCTGCCGTGAAATTAGGCATTCATAAAATGGGCACCGCGGCCGTTAGTTTAGAGGTTATTTCATCACCGGCTGAAGGTCCTAAAAAATGGTTACAAGTCACTGCGTTAAGTAATGAACAGTCGGCAAAAGCCCTACAGCAGAAACTTCAATCTTTGCAGCAATGGCCCGTTTTCATTACAACCAATGATACGCGTAGCTTACATAAGGTACGCATTGGCCCCATTCCAGAAGGGCAAAAAATCGATGAGGTTATTACCATCTTGAACAGCAACGAGCTTCCTGATTCTTTGCGCTTGGCGGCACACCAGCTTTAATGCGACCCTCGGCTATTGTGGCTGATCAGATTTAGCACAATGGCCTATGAACTGTTACAATGTGTCAATCATTTTTATTCTATTCACCGAGACATTATTAGATATACTCTTATGAACATTAGCCAAATTTTTAAAGCCAGCATTGCCGTGGTTATCAGCGTTAGCTGTGTTATTTCTTCGGTGCACGCCGAGTCAGTTATCATTCCTAAGCCTCCTGTTTTAAATGCCTCTGCTTATGTTCTTATGGACGCGGCCAGTGGTGAAATCTTAGTGCAAAAAAATGCTGACAAGCAATTGCCACCGGCCAGTATGACCAAAATGATGACAAGTTATTTGGCAACTCACGAATTGGCATTAGGCAATTTAGGCGAGCAAGACCAAGTTCCCATCAGCATAAAGGCTTGGAAAATGGGTGGCTCAAAAATGTTCATCCGCGAAGGCCGTGATGTTGCATTAATCGATCTTATTAAAGGCATTATTATTCAATCGGGCAACGATGCCAGTATCGCCGTATCAGAATACATTGCGGGTTCAGAAGACGCTTTCGTCGATTTAATGAATAAACATACCCAGCACATGGGGATGACCAATACCCAATTTAAAAATGCCACAGGCTGGCCGGCTAAAGGCCACTTTTCCAGTGCTCACGACATGGCGATTTTAGCGCAAGCCATTATCAATGATCACCCAGAATACTATTCACTGTATAAAGAAAAATATTTCGAATTTAATAAAATTCGTCAGCCAAATCGTAACAAACTTTTATGGCGTGACCCCAGTGTCGACGGATTAAAAACAGGCCATACCGATGAAGCAGGTTTTTGTTTAACGGCCTCTGCCCAACGAAATGGCATGCGTTTAATTGCCGTTGTGATGGGTACGAACAGCGAAAACGCACGTGCGACAGAAACACAAAAATTATTGACCTACGGATTCCGTTATTTTGAAACGCATCGCCTATACCAAGCCGGTGCTAGTATCAAAAGTTTACCCGTATGGTTTGGCGAAGAAACAGCGTTCGACATTGGCCTTAATAAAGATCTTTATATCACCATCGCACGTGGATCCAAAGAACAGCTGCAAGTAGAAACGCTGACTAATAAATTCATTGAAGCACCCCTTAATGCTGGCGAAATTCAAGGCATGTTGACGATTCGATTAGACGATAAGGTATTAGCTGAGCGTTCACTGGTTGCCTTAAACAATGTTGCAGAAGCAGGATTCTTTAGCCGCTTTTGGGATGGTATTAAGCTATTCTTTATAAAGCTAGGTGGCGGTGAAGGTTAGTACTCAGTGCTAATAACAGGTAAATAGTTATGAAAATACCCATTGAAAGTACCCTGCCAAAAGGGTCCAAAGTGCCGCAAGAGGCGCCTAAAATTGAATTCCCTTGCGCCAACTATCCCATCAAGGTGGTTGGTCAAAGCATTGCCGGTTACGATACCATTATCATTGAAGTGATGCGCCGACATGACCCTAGCTTGGATATTAGTAAGGTTCACGCAAAGGACAGTGCAAAAGGCACGTTCCGCTCTATTACTCTCTACATCACTGCCACAGGCAAGGATCAGCTAGAGAAATTGCACATCGAGCTAACGTCACTTGAATGTGTAAAAATGGTAATGTAATGACAGAATCAGCGACTGATCTTAATACAGGGACAGATCATGAAAACTCGGTACTCATTGTGCGGAACTTTTATGATCAAGACATTAATAAAAGTCTGCTAGATTATCAATTAATCCACGAAAAAATGCTGAACTTCAACCAAAGAAGGCTTGAAGATACTGTAGACGAAATATGGTTATTGCAACACCCAAAAGTATTTACTCAAGGCCAAGCGGGTAAAGCAGAGCATGTCTTATTTGCGGGTGACATCCCCGTTGTTCAAAGCGACCGCGGCGGACAAGTTACCTACCATGGTCCAGGGCAGCTAGTGGTGTATCTTATGATAGACATTAAGCGAAAGGGGTGGGGGCCAAGGCAATTGGTTAGCGCGATTGAAGATGCGATTGTTGCAACATTAAAAGATTTTGACATCGACAGTGCGCCTAAAAAAGAGGCGCCTGGCGTCTATGTACAACAGACGATAGGCGATGCAAAAATAGCCTCTCTAGGGCTACGCATTAAGCAAGGTCGATCTTTTCACGGCCTAGCACTTAACATCGATATGGATATGGAGCCGTTCCAGCGCATTAATCCTTGTGGTTATGTGGGCATGGCCATGACACAAGTAAAAACCGAATTGTTCGCCAGTAAACGGTTAACTGCAGAAACTCAAAAAACACTTTTTGAAAACGTAAGCACACAGTTAAAGCATCATTTAACAAAATGTTTGCAGTATACTAACAACATTGAACTTCCCGCATAAAACGCTCATCAAACAGCCATTAGCCGTATTCGGATAGAAAAATTGCCGCAAGCCAAAACCACATCACGCGGTACAAAGTGAAAAACTTCGAGGCGCTGGAAAAGTAGCTCGTAGTCTAATAAAGTGATTCCCACCGAAACAATGCCAAGCAAACCTGATTGGATTCGTGTGCGCATACAGGCGTCACTCAAAATTAGTGAAATCAAACAAAAGCTATGTAAGCATGGTTTGCACACTGTATTCGAAGAAGCTAACTGCCCTAACTTGGGCGAATCCTTTGGTGGTAAGGTAACGTTCATGATCATAGGTGACATTTTTACGCGTCACTGCCCATGATGCTGAGGCTCGAATAAGTCTCCTTGGATGTCAATCTGAGCGTCATAAATGCTGGAAACAACCTGCTCCACGTTACACTTGTGGCGTGTTGGCTAAATATGCAAACTGGTATCTAGCGCTTCGAAAGGCGCTGTTACTGATAGGTAATAAATTAAGCGGCCATAATGAATTAGATGCATATTCGTTAGGCCGCTTGTAATTTACTTTATGCCGACAACGCTATTAAAAACTAAGGGCGCAGGCATTCATTCATATAAACACTTATTCGCAGTTATTACTTAGGCCAACGTTATTTTTCATCAGTACTTGTTCTGCTCGGTAGCTAGAGCGAACAAGCGCGCCTGATACGACTTCCAAAAAGCCTTTATCCAGTCCCCATTGGCGATATTTTTCAAATTCTTGCGGTGTTACATAGCGTTCAATCGGCAGGTGATTTACAGTCGGTTGCAGGTATTGGCCAAAGGTTAAAATGTCACAATTTATAGCGCGTAAATCATCAATGGCTTCGAGGATTTCATCTTCAGTCTCGCCCAGGCCCAGCATGATGCTGGTTTTGGTGAGAACCGCCGGTTTGTATTCTTTGGCGTGCTTTAATACGGCGAGGGTTTGCTCGTAAGTGGCTCGCGGGTCTCTAACTGGATGAGTGAGGCGCTTTACGGTTTCTACGTTTTGGGCGAAAACCACAATACCGCTGTCGACTACTATTTCTATGCTCTTGAAGATGCCTTCAAAATCTGGGGTGAGAGCTTCAACCGCAACATCAGGGTTTTCGGCTTTGACCCTTCGCACAACTTCGGCGTAGTGGCCGGCTCCTCCATCTTCCAAATCATCGCGGTTCACCGAGGTTAGTACTAGGTACTTTAGTCCCATAAGCTTGACGGATTCAGCGGTGTTTTTGGCTTCATCTTTATCGAGCCAGCCTTGCGGGTTGCCGGTGTTGACAGCACAAAAGCGGCAGGCACGAGTGCAGGTATCACCCATTAGCATTATGGTCGCAGTTCCTGAGCTCCAACATTCGCTGATATTGGGGCACATCGCTTCTTCGCAGACGGTACTGAGTTTGTGTTCGTGAACGATATTTCTAGTTCTGTTATATGTAGCACCGCCTTTGGCTTTTATTCGTAGCCATGACGGTTTTTTGAGGTGTTCTTGGGATTCTTTACTGGAGGCTTTGATGCCATTTTTGATCGCTGTGATGCCTTTGTCGTTGACGAATTTATTTCCGCTTTTAATTTGGACAGAGGGAATGTAAGTGACTGGGATTAGGTCATGATCATTCATAATATCGCCTTGCTTCTCAGCCTTGAACCCTGCTGTTAGGGCCAGTGAATGGGTTTTCTATCCACTAAGTACAATTTAGGTAGTGCGCTATTGATGATGCAGCGCTGACTTTTCGCCCAAATCTATGACTATTATTGTGGCGTAAATGTTAAAAAAAGTGCTTTCTTTCTGCCTGACGATGTTTCACGGTATTCAATGATATCAATTCACTTTTTTTGTACACATCGTAGTTGTTCGGCTGCCCCAACTGACTTGATATCCGCTGTCAAATTTCACGGTAAAAACATTAAATCGAAATAGTTGACTGATTTACTCGCGTGATAATTTTATAATACCCGAGTTAATTAATCAACTATTTGGCGAGTCCCAAACGGTGGCAGTAAATCAAACAGTGTTTAAGAAATTTTTATGACGCAAAACGATGGGTCATTGTGGGTAATGGCAGGGCAGCTACCCGTGCATTAGGTTATAGTGAATTGAAATATTTTGAACAACAGAGGTGAGTCATGGGCATAACAGAGTTAATTGTGTTTTTAGCCATTGGTGCATTTGCCGGTTGGTTGGCCGGAACACTAATGAAAGGTCGTGGCTTTGGTCTATTAGGCAATATAGTTGTTGGCGTAATCGGTGCAGTATTAGGGGGCTTTGTATTTGGGGTGTTAGGTCTTTCTTCAGCAGGCTTAATCGGTTCAATCGTTACCGCAACTGCTGGTGCTGCTTTGCTGCTTTATGTTATTAAAATCATCAAAAAAGTGTAACAAGCTAATAATAAATGAGGTTATTAATGAAATCAGAGATGTGTAAATTGATGTTGGTCGGAATCCTGGGTACTAGTTCATTTTGCTATGCAGAAACAGACAGCACCCAAACATCGATAGAAGAAGTAAAGAAAGAGTCTCAAGACTTACTCAAAAGCATTAATTCATACACGGTCGATAAAAAAGATGAGGCCGTGCAAAAAGCAAAAGAGGGCTTGGGTAAACTGGATAAACTGATTACGTCTCAGCAGGCTAAGCTTGATAAAAACTGGGACGGTATGAATGAAACTGCACGAGAGAAAGCGGCAGACAATCTTACCGCGCTTCGCGAGCAACGCGATCAAGTATCAAGGTGGTATAGCAGCATGAAAACAAGCTCAGTTGATACTTGGCAGCGCATGAAAAAAGGTTACTCTGACGCCTATAATGCACTTGAGAAATCTTGGGAAGAATCTGCAAAGTGATTTAGCCTTAATATGAGTATCACTCAAAAAACACGTTCTATTAACGACAGGCTATGGGTTCATTCGTTCACGAGCGCGTTCTGAAAGAGCCTTGTCTGACGTTTTATCGAGAATGTCTAGTTCGTGGTGCATGGCTGTTTTAGCCAGCATATGCGCTGTTACAGGCGCTGTAATAAGTAAGAAGAGTGTAATAAGCAGTTCGTGCAAGCTTAAATACCCTTGCTGATAGGTTACCAGTATCATCGACGCAATAAGCAGGCAGCCCATCCCCAATGTTGTCGCTTTTGTAGGGCCGTGAAGGCGGGTATAAAAGTCGGGTAGTTTTGCCAAGCCCAGTGAGCCAACTAAAACAAAAATGCCTCCGATTACTAAAAATACTGATACTACTAGTTCTATCCAAAATTCCATTATTTTGTCCCAACGGTTCTTGTTATTAACGTTTAACGTCGCTTATTTGGCTGTGAATTCGTCGTTTTATTCGATGAGGTCGCCACGTAAAATGTATTTGCACATCGCAGCGGTACTCACAAAACCCAGCATGGCAATTAATAATGCCGCTTCAAAATACAAGGTTGTACTTGAAGAAATACCAAACAATATAATTAAGGCAATGCTGTTAATGTACATGGTGTCTAGCGCTAGAATACGATCAGGTCTGCTCGGCCCTTTGAATAGACTCCATAAGTTAAGTATTAACGAGATGCACACCAGTACGGTAGCAATCACTATTGCGTTATTTAGCATTGGAAAATCTCCATAAGAGGTCGCTCATAACGGTGTTTGATCAAGGCAATAAGTTCATCTTTATCCGTTAGGTTAAGCACGTGCACATAGAGCCACTTTTTGTCTGCAGAAATCTCTGTACTCACGGTTCCTGGGGTTAACGAGACGGTACTTGCCAGTATCGTGATCGGAAGTTCGTGCTTGATATCCAGTGGGATAGCAATGAATGCAGGGTTCAAGTTTTTAGATGAACCGATCACTAATAGCGCTACTTCAAAGTTAGCCACAATAATGTCACCGATCACCATTACTATATAACGCATCGTTGTGAGTGGTTTATGAAGTCGAGGCTGTGGATCTTGCATCCCCGATGTCATTAACGGAATAAGAACCGCCAAAAATGTTCCTAATACTAGATGTCCTGGTGCCATCGTATTGTTCAGTAGCAGCCACACAATGAGCAATAGAAAAGAGTGAATTGGCATGGGCAGTAAGCGAAAACGCGGTTTAGTGTCCATTATTGATCCCCTGCTGGCAGTACTGTTTCAATGATGGCAGACCGGTTATGCAGCTGGGCTGCTGCGAGGTCAGTATAATCTGTCACCGCCGAGCCAAAGACGACTAATAGCGGTGACGCACTCAGTAATAATCCAACGGCAATAAGCTTTATTCGAGAAATCGGTTCATCGTCGGTATTTTCTCCCGTCGACCTCCAAAAAAGAGTAGTGCCCGCACGTGACATTGCCACAAGAGACGCTAGCCCTGCAAATAATACAACCGACCAGACCCAGGCGATTTCAGTGACGCCTTCAGCGGCTTGTAATATCAGTATTTTGCCCACAAAACCTGATAAAGGTGGCATGCCGACTACCGTGAGTGCTGCAATGAAGAAGGTCATGCCAATGATCTTTGCGTGACTCATTGTGCGCGCGTTCACATAGCGATCTTCTGCTTTACCGCGTTGCTCGGTTATGAGGTCGGCGATTAAAAATAACGCTCCGGTGACTAACGTTGTATGTAGCATGTAGTAAAGCGCTGCTGAGGTTGCTGCTTCACGTTGCATCGCTATTGCCAGCATCAGTGTGCCTACCGATACAATCACTAAGTTAGCCGCGGTTAATCTTAAGCTTGGGCTGGCCAGTACGCCGATAGCACCCATGGTTAAGGTTAAAAACGCTAATGGCCATAACCAAGGTATGATTATGCCGGCAAGGGCGCCTGCATCGTCACCGAACAGCGTCGTGTGTACCCGTAAGATGCTGTAAACACCTACTTTAGTCATGATAGCGAACAGTGCGGCAACGGGTGCACTAGCCGCAGCATAGGTTTTGGGTAGCCAAAAATGCAGGGGTAGTAGGGCTGCTTTAAGTCCAAATACCACAAATAATAATAAGCCGCCTGTTTTCGCTAAGGCTTGTTGGTTTTCGTCTAGCAAGCGGATTTTGTTAGCCATATCTTCAATGTTTAGTGAACCGATGGTGCCGTACAAAATACCCAGTCCAAACAGGAAAATACTCGACCCAACTAAATTCAATATCACATAGTGCACATTGGCTTTGGTTTTTTGTTTGCCACCGCCATGTATGAGTAAGGCATAAGAAGCAATAAGCAGTACTTCAAAGAAAACGAACAGGTTAAATATATCCCCCGTTAGAAACGCGCCATTAACTCCCATGATTTGAAACATAAACAGTGGGTGAAAATACATGCCCTTTTTGTCATCACCCGCACAGGCATACAGCTGCGCGCCTAACCCAAGTACAGAGGTTAATAACACCATCATGGTTGATAATCGGTCGGCAACTAAGGTGATGCCAAAAGGCGGTTGCCAGCCACCCAAAACGTATATCTGGGTTCCTTGTTGATGGCTGGTGAGCAACAGAAAAGCAGATACAATAACCAGTATAACCATCACCGAAATGGCAAAAATACGGTGCCGGGTGATGGTATTATTCAACGGCGGCAGTAACATAAAGACTGCCGCCAGCATCGGTAATAAAATAGGGAAGATAGTTAGATGTTGCATTAACCATTCCTCTTTGCTGATGCGCTGAGTCGCTTGAATTGTTCGGGAATTTGTCCATCTACATGGTCATTCCCCTGATCTGCACGTGAACGCATGGCTAATATCACCACAAAAGCGGTCATTGCAAAGCCAATGACAATCGCGGTTAATACGAGCGCCTGAGGCAGTGGGTCGCTGTAGTCAGCCGATTGCCCCAAGACGGCAGCGCCATCGAGTTTCAGGCGACCGCTGGCGAACAAAAACAAGTTTACGGCATAAGACAGTAAAGTAAGCCCCATCACTACGGTAAATGTTCGTCCTCTTAGCACGAGAAAGAATCCACAAGTGGCCAGTACTCCGACACAAAAAGCATAAAGAGCTTCCATTAATCATTCTCCTTTACTTCAAAGCGTTCGCTGGTGGTTAACTTGCCTAAATTTGCCAATATCAGCAGCACAGAGCCTACGACTGTTAGGTAGACCCCTAAATCAAATAACATGGCACTGGCGAGTTCAAACTCACCAATCCAAGGTAGATCAAAGTAATCAAACCAGGTGCTCAAGAAAGGTTTGTCAAAGATCCAGCTGCCTAAGCCCGTGGCGGTGGCCATTAATATTCCACCTGCGATGATCCATTGGTAATCGAGTTTCACTCTTGGTTTTATCCACTGAACGCCGTGAGCAATGTATTGCTGAATAATAGCCACTGAAGTGATTAAGCCCGCAATAAAGCCTCCACCGGGTACGTTATGGCCCCGTAAGAAAATATAAGCCGATACTAATATCGCTAACGGAAGAAGGCTTTGTGACACCATTTCAAACATCATAGGATGAGGGTCATTACTCCAGGCACGGCCTTTATCATCGCGCGTTGGCATGTGGATCCGCATTTTTGAGATCAGTTTGACAATACCTAAAGCAGCAATACCCAGCACGGTGATTTCACCGAGTGTGTCGAAGCCTCTAAAATCAACCAAAATAACGTTAACAACATTGGTTCCGCCACCACCGGTTTTACTATTTTCTAAGAAGAAATCTGAAATTGTATCCAGCGGTGTTGTGAGCATGGCAAAGCAAATAGTGCCGATGACACAACCCATTAAGGCTGAGACTAATAGATCCATACTTAAGCGTCTGTTACTCGACTCTTTCTGAGTATTTTGTGGCAAAAAGAACAATGCCAGCAGTAACAAAATGATGGTCACAATTTCAACCGATAGCTGTGTTAACGCTAAATCGGGTGCTGAAAATTGAGCAAATACCAACGAGACAACTAAGCCCACCACCGATAAGAAGATAAGCGCGATGAATCTTTTTCTGTGTAATATTACGGTTGCTATGGCACTTAATATCATTAACAAGGCACCGGTTATCGCGACACCATCAAGAGGAATCTGAGGACGTGAACCTGCGTTCTGAGCAAGATCAAGCAGAGGCAGTGCGCCCATAACCAGAGTAAATAACAGCAGTAAAAAGATATACCGCTGCAGAGAGCCGTTTTCTAACGTATTGATAATTCGTTTCGAGAAGTTGACGATCCATTGAACGACTCCTTCGAAGATATACTTTGCATCAGGTTCATCGAATTGTGATTGAAACTGAAACAAATGGCGGCGGTTGCAGTAAATCGTGATGCCGCCCACCATGGCTAAAAAGCTCATGAGCAATGGAATGTTAAGTCCGTGCCAAATGGATAAGCTGTAAGGAGGAACCTCATGGGCGAGTACAGCAACCGATGCAATATGTAATAAGTCACCGACGATATACGCTGGGAATATGCCCACCAGTAAGCAGAGAGCAACTAGTATCTCGATGGGCACCTTCATGTAGCGTGGGGGTTCTTTTGGCGTTTTAGGCAGGTCGATGGGTTCACCGTTAAAAAACACATCATGAATAAAGCGCAAAGAGTAGGCGACCGCGAAAGCAGCCCCCAGTGTGGCTAGCAGTGGAATCAACCAAGACAGTGACCCCAGCATACTCTGGTGTACGGTTTCGGTAAAAAACATCTCTTTTGATAAAAAGCCATTCAATAAGGGCACGCCTGCCATCGATAGCGCGGCGACGATGGCCAGTGTCGCGGTATAGGGCATATATTTCATCAGGCCGTTAAGTTTGCGCATATCCCGTGAGCCAGACTCATGATCAATAATACCTGCCGCCATAAATAGTGAGGCTTTAAAGATCGCGTGGTTAATCACGTGGAATATCGCGGCGACGGCCGCAAGGTCGGAGTTTAGACCTAGCAGAAGAGTAATGAGTCCCAAATGGCTGATCGTTGAATACGCCAGTAAGCCTTTTAGGTCATGCTTAAATAACGCAATATAAGCCCCTAAAAGCAGGGTGATTAAGCCGGTTAAGCTGACAATCATAAACCATAAGTCAGTACCCGCTAATGCAGGGTAAAAACGGGCCATCAAGAAAATACCGGCCTTCACCATGGTCGCAGAGTGTAAGTAAGCACTTACCGGTGTCGGCGCCGACATAGCGTGGGGTAACCAAAAATGAAACGGGAATTGAGCTGATTTTGTGAAGGCGCCTAACAGTACTAGTACTAGTATGACGGGGTAAGCCGCGTGGGCTCTAATAAGGTCGCCACTTGCCAATACGATATCGAGGTCATAACTGCCGACAATATTAGCCAGTAGTAATAACCCTGCAAGCAGAGCCAATCCTCCGGCACCCGTTACGGTGAGGGCCATTCTGGCACCCTTACGAGCATCTGACTTGTGTGACCAAAAGCTAATTAATAGAAACGAGCTAATGCTGGTCAGTTCCCAAAACATCCATAACTGAATTAAGTTATTTGATATGACAATGCCGACCATTGCGCTCATAAAGAGCATTAGGTAAGCATAAAATTGCCCCATAGAGTCTTTAGACGATAGGTAATACTTGGCGTACAGAATGACCAGTAGCCCAATACCCAGAATTAATAATAGAAATAGTAATGAAAGACCGTCGAGTCTGAAAGAAAGATCCAGACCTATCGCAGGTATCCACTCCATTGTTTGCCGAACGACTTCGCCATCGAATATATCGGCTGCATACATCAGCACTAAAATCAGTGACCAAGCGGGCAATACAGCAACAGACAAGGCACAAATGTTACGGCCGAAACGCTCTGTTAACAAAGGGACTAAGGTGCCGAGAAGCGGCAATAGTACAACCCATAGCAGGTTCATATGAGGGGATGTCTCCGAGTAAAATAGCAATACATCAAATAATAGACTGATTTATAGGTCGTGCTTTTATGTATCTTACTATACACGTAGTAATGTCTTGGTCAAAAAACAAAGAGAGCTATTTACGCAACTTTATATTTGCCTTTTGAATTTTTACTCTGAGGTTAATCTTATTAGAATTCAATCACTTGGGTTTTATAATGAAATGCCGTAAGAAAATTGAGTAAGACATTATCCGACGCGAAAGTTTTAACGTTTGATGGAGGAATTAATTATGAAAGATGGCTTTTTATGCGGAAGAGATATTGTTTTGTGTGGCCATTATGATCCTCATGAATTGTGCTGATAAATTGCCACATTGAATCATCAGAAGTAAAAACCGACCTAAACATAGAGGTCGGTTTCGTTATCTCAATGATACGCGTGTGGCGAATGCTTAATCGTCGCACTCTGTTCTTTACCGTGTTGAATCCACAATTGGGCACCGGTGTCTTTTACAAACGCTTCAATGCTATCCATTGATGGTTTTTGGTCATGCCTTCGTCAATACTCGGTAAAAATAAAGAGATGTCTCGAACTTCAATTTCTCCGCATTTAAATACCGGTAAGGGTGAGTGAGGGTTGTGCGCTGCAAGCCGCTAAAGACAATGCACTTAAGGCGGTTAATAGGGGTTTTATTGATTTATCCGGTTGGTTGATTTTTCGATTACCCCATACGTTTTATTGATGGTATCCGATCAATTCTATTCACTTGTGCACTATTCAGCGTTCTGTAAGTATACGATCTCTATCGACTAGGTTGTCGTCTCGAAATTTAATAACAGGTAATTATCATGATCGGATATGTCACCATTGGTGTTAGTAATATGGAAAAAGCGAAGGCTTTTTATCTAGAGCTATTAGCCGATATGGGCGTCACTCTAAAAATGGATATGGACCGGATTGCGTTTTTTGGCACTAAAGCAGGCGGCCCAATGTTCAGTATCTGCGTGCCTTACAACGAAGAGTCGCCACAGCCAGGCAATGGCAATATGGTTGCTTTAATGCCAGGTTCTAAGGAAGCGGTTGGTAGTCTGCACAAAAAGGCGCTTGAGTTAGGAGCAACCTGTGATGGTCAGCCAGGTCAGCGCATCCCTGATGTGTTTTATGGGGCTTACTTTTGTGATCTGGATGGCAATAAGATCGCTTTTGCACACTTTGGCTAAAGATATGAGTTAACGTAATTCACACATGAAAATACATGTCACTCTTTAAGCTAGAGCCATGAATTCCGAATATATCAACCGTTAAATCGACGAATGGAAATTAAATAATGAACACTTTTACTGCGATCAATCTTGTTAAGCGTCCAGCGGGTGGACCGATTACAACAGAGCTATTTGAAATCGTGCAAAAAGAAATGCCAACGGTTGAAGAAGGCCAGTTTTTAGTGAAGCAAAATCATATGTCTCTCGATCCTGCCATGTTCGGTTGGATGAGCCCTGATACCAACAGTTATATTCCCCCTGTTGAATTGGGTTCGGTGATGCGCAGCTCAGGCATCGGTGAGATTGTAGAAAGTAATCACCCAAAATTTAAGGTGGGTGATCGTGTCATGGGCATGATGGGATGGCAGCAGTATTTTCTAACGGATGGTCAAGGTCTAAACAAAGTTGAAGCGCCTTTACCAGACGAAGCCATTTTATCGGTATTTGCTTTGCCGGGTATCACCGCGTCACAAGGTTATTTTAATGTGGGTAAACCGAAAAAAGGTGAAACCATTATTGTGACAGGGGCAGCGGGCTCGGTAGGTTCTATTGTGGGTCAATTAGCGAAAGCCGATGGTTTGCATGTGATTGGTGTTGTTGGTAATGACGAGAAAGCCGATTGGATTGTGAATACACTAGGATTTGATGCGGCAATTAACTACAAATCTGACGACCTAGACGTTCAGTTAGCGAAAGCGGCTCCTAATGGCATTGATTTGTTTTTTGAAAATACCGCCGGTCCCATTCAAAGCCTGATTGTTGATCGCATGAATGCTCACGGCCGAGTCATGGTGTGTGGTTTGATTGCTGATTATTCTAAAGAAGTCCCTTCGCCAGGCCCAAGCTGGGTCAGTGTGCTTAAACGTCGTTTAACCATTCAAGGTTTCACGATGCCTGATCACTATGCACAAGTTCCTGAGTTGATTGGTAAGCTAACCCCTTATGTTATGGCCGGTAAAGTTAAACACCGCTCACACATTTTGGAAGGCTTAGAATCGGCCATTGAGGGTTTAAAC
>JBNMQK010000006.1:0-57541 GCA_051278005.1 Oleispira sp.
TTAGCCGACATAGCTCAGCTGGTAGAGCAACTGACTTGTAATCAGTAGGTCCCGAGTTCGACTCTTGGTGTCGGCACCAAATACGAGAACCTCGTTATCATTAGATAACGGGGTTTTTTTATGCCTGACGTTTAGAGAGCCGCGATAAGGGGGTGCTAACGACACTTACCCATACTGCCGGGTCAATCACCGCCTCCATTTTTTATCACTTTTTGTTAAAAGTGCATTTGCATGGAGATTGAATAACCATCATTTGAACTTTGTTTTAATAGTCCGTACTGCCACTCTCCCGCTTTTGGTTTGCCTTGATAAATCCCCCAAGCTGTTTCAACAGCCACTTTTAAAACATCAATCGCTTTAAGTTCACCCTCACCTAAATGAATATTATTAGACCAGTGGGTGAAGGGGTCATGTTGTTCGGTCCATTGTTGATGAAAGTCATCCTCTGATATCTCGTTGGCAAAGCAAGGAGCAAAGGTGAATGGAGCACACAGGCAGGTAAGGCAAGCGGCACAGGGCCTTAACCAGCTTTGACGACGCAAGGCACGATTGAGGTCTTTTTGCTCAATAAACCCAAGAGTTATTAAGCAATACCCTACCGGTTTATTGTGAACCGCTTGATATCCTAAGGCGAGTTCTAGCTGCTGTTCTGTAATGACTTTTTTAGCTAATAATATTTGGCCTAAGCGTACGGGTATATTAGACATTAGAACCCCTTGTTAAGTTAATAAAAGTTTTCTATTTACAGATTGGCATAAGATTGAAATTTAACCAGCAGCTTTATTTAACAATTAGTAAGTCAATGTAATGGTAAAAGGATTAATGGGACGCTAAGCTAAATTAAGTGATGATTGATTCTCTTACTGGAACAATTGGCGCCGAACTATTATATAAAAAGTGATTAATAGAATATTATTAATTAAAGAGCGATAGTCGGCGTGTGGTGGTATTAGCGGAGCGTTTTCATCAAGGGTAGTAAAAGAAAAGGCAGAAAAGGTGAGTCTGTAAAGTAGAAATCGAAGTTGAGGGTAAAAAGAGGAAGTAAGACTTTTCTAATCCTTTAGAAAATAAGACGGGAGAACATCCTGTTCTTCCCGTCTCAGCACCCTAGCAGCCATCAATGGCTAACAATCTTCCTTGAAGCAGTCCGTGGCAATATTGTTATCCTTAACCGTTACATCCTGTAACGCTGCCGTCCTTGATTCATTAAAGTTATCAGAATGTAACAAAGTAAAAAGAGTGCATCAGAATTATTATTTTTAATTATGTGTTTTGTAATTAAAAATATCTTTAAATATCAATATCTTATAGTTTTCATCAATAGTAAAAAGCTGATAGTAGTAAGGTATTGCTGACATACTCCCACCTGCTGTGTGAGATATGTCTTACAAGGTAATAGGTCAATGTCTCACAACCAAAAGCCGGTTATTTATCAGGAAGTAGTCATAATAAATTAACTTAACGTATGCAAGGTTGTATCTATTGAATTCACTGTATTGCTTTTTAGCGACAGAGGGTCTTACTTTCCTTAAACGAGGGTATTTTCCTTTCTCTTCTCCGGCACAAATGCCTGAGCCGTGGTTGCAGCCTGATTGTAATTACTTGGCTCAAGAATCGTTTGAAGTCTCAGCACAAGATTATCGTCGTTTCTTACAGCAGCAGTATCAAGGTTTGCCAGAATCATTAAAAGATATGATGACGTTTGACTATTTTGAGCAGCAGTCTGAAGCTAAAAGAGCCCAAATAGAACAATCGCTAATTGAACAAAAGCAGCCGTCAGCGCTGGTAAAGCCTCTTGCGACAGAACGTTTACAAAATTGGCGTATATTAGTGATGTTTAAACATTGGCAGAATATTCAGCTGTGGCAGTCCATGGCGGCGTCTGGGCAAGGGCTGGTTATCGAGTTTGATTTACATACTTCAGGTTTCCAGACTCAATATTATAATCAGCAAGTGCAGCATCTTGCAGCGGTTAACCAGGTAGGGTCTTGGTTACCTAGAGATGATCTTTATTATTTATTCAATCGTCCGCAAGATTGCAGTCTGCATCATCATGAGTGGCGACTTGTGCGTCAGTTAGACTCTGCAGATCGACATATTGAAGTGAAAGGCGTGATGAGGTCAATGTATCGCTTACCTTCTAAGGCGGTGAAACGTGTGATTTTGGGCTATCGTTGCCCTTCAGAATACTGTCAGCAGGTTAAGCAGTATTTATCTCAAGACATAAACTATCGTCATACCGAATGCGTGCAAGCTCAATTAGACCCCAAGACCTTATACTTGCAGCTGGTAGGCATTTAAATATTAACGAAATCGTTTTCCGGAAGCATTGACCCTAACTGAAAATCCTTGAGGATCGGCTAGCTCACCCTCTTCGTCTGTTTCGGGGTATTCCCAGCCTAGATCTTTACAGATGCGCGCATAAAAAGGATGGCTCCATTTAAACAATAAGCGTTCATATTCTTCATCTGAGATGCGGCGTTGGTCAAACATTCCTTTAAGTGAGCGCTGACGCTCGGCTTCGCTCAATAATAAGGCGGCAGCGACAGACACATTGAAAGATTGCACCATGCCTAGCATAGGTATTGTCAGGTGCTCATCGGCCATTTCGGCGGCAACCGCGGTAACGCCCTTTAATTCATTCCCCATCATGATGGCGGTCGGTTGAGTAAAGTCGTAGGCTCGAAAATCAATTGCGCGCTCACTGAAGTTAGCGATACATACTTTAAAGCCTTTACCTTGTAGCTGTTTAATGGCTTCTTCTGTTGTCCGGTAAGTATCAACATCAACCCATTGCTGACTTCCTTTCGCTTTACCCTGAAAAGTGCGGTAATCGTCATAAGGCCAAATTGCGTGAACTTTTGGAACCGCAAAGGCGTCGCAGGTCCGAATGATCGCTGATAGGTTGTGGGCCTTATGGACTTCATCAGTCACCACGGTTAAGTCTGGCTGACGACGGTTTAAGGTATCTTTAATGCGCACATAGCGTTCTGGAGTCATGAAATAAGCCTTTTCGCTAGCCATCATTACGGCAGGTATTGTATAAAAGAGCGCGATTTTAGCGATTTGAGCAATAAAAAGGAAATGAATATGCGTGGTAACCCATTACTTGGCATTCGGTATTTTGGTCGAGGGTTTTCATTACTAACCAATAAAGGCTTAAAACGCTTCGTCGCGTTACCTATTTTGATTAATGCATTGTTGATGACGGCGCTAATTTATTATGGCGGTGGCTGGTTATTGGATAAAATTCAATGGCTAGTCGATTGGTTTCCTAATTGGTTGTCTTGGTTAACGTGGATCATTACCCCCGTTGCAGCGCTGACGTTGATTTCCGTCACCTTGTATTTTTTTAGTGCTGTTTTAAACCTAGTGGCCAGTCCGTTTAATGGTCTATTGAGTGAAGCGGTTGAAACAAAAATAGCAGGAAACGCAATACCGGATGAACCTTTTCCTCAGTTGATCTCTCGAACATTACAGCGTGAGATGCAAAAGTTGGGCTATTTTATTCCGCGTTATCTGGGCTTGCTTATTATTAGCTTCATTCCTGTGGTTAATATCGTCAGTCCGGTGCTTTGGTTTGTTTTTGGAGCCTGGGTTTTAACGTTGCAGTTTCTTGATTATGCTTTGGATAATAACGGCCATAGCTTTGCCGACTTGCATACCGCGCTTAGGTTACAACCCTTAACGACGTTGGGTTTTGGTTTTGTTGTGGGGCTTGGATTTATGATTCCTGTGGTGAACTTATTTGTTATGCCAGCGGCTGTATGCGGAGCAACCCTTTACTGGAGTGAGCAAATAAAAGCTGAATTCAAACCTACCTAAAAATCACTTTAGTCTATGCTAAAGAGAGTATTAGCTTAAATTTAGGGGGGGGCAATGAAAGCGCTCAATGTATTAGTTGTGGATGACGCTGCTTTTATCCGCGATTTGATTAAAAAAGCCATGAGAGATAGTTATCCAAGTTTCAAAATACACGAAGCAGTTGATGGCCGAAAAGCTCAAGGTATTTTAAAAAGTAATCCTATTGATTTGGTATTGTGTGATTGGGAAATGCCCGAAATGTCGGGTCTTGAATTGATTACTTGGATGCGCGCAGAAGAGCGTTATGCCCAAACGCCTTTTATGATGATTACCAGTCGAGGCGAGCGTGATCATGTGATTAAGGCAGTAACGGCAGGGGTGAGTGATTACATTGGTAAACCTTTCACCCGGGATAACTTTCTAGGTAAGGTGAATAAATTATTATCAAAACATCTTGGTCTTTCGATAGAAGAGACTCAACACGCTTCTAAGAGTCCTCAAGACGCCAGTGTGGCTGCTTTAATGGGGGGTTCATTAACATCGCAGGTGAAACCTGCCGCTAAGTCTGCTGAGGCTTTCATGGGAAGTCCTTTAGCCGATCAGTCAGCTAAACCCGCTGTGGTTGTTAAGAGTAGTGCTAAAGCGAAAGGCATTGCGGAATTACGCTTCGGCTCAGGTGGCAGCGCTAAGTGCGTGATTAAAGATATTAATCTGCAAGAAATGTCGGCTGTATTTAAGCGAGAGGGCAATCTTCCGCAGCTTTTAGAACAATCGGTATTGGATATTGTGGATCAAAATGATGGCCAGGTTGCGCGTATAAACTGCTATGTTCGAATGCTGCAAGCGATTGAAAACCATGCCGATGCAGCAACCATTAAAATTGTCATCCGCTATGTCGATGATGACCCTGTGAAGCTGGAAACCTTGTCGCGTTTTATCGCCAAAGTTCGTTAGTTAAGCCATGTTAGCGGTTAATTTACCGTCGTGTTTGATTAAGATAGTTTTGTAGAAAAACGATAGCCCGTGCCGCGAACCGTTTGAATTAGATGTTCGTGGGCGCTACCAAGCGCTTTACGCAACCGCCTGATATGGACATCGACCGTTCTTTCTTCAACGTATACATTACCACCCCAAACTTGGTCTAGTAACTGTGTGCGAGAGTACGCGCGTTCTTGATGCGTCATAAAAAACTGCAATAATCGATATTCCGTTGGTCCGATGTCAACGGGGTTTTGACAGGCCGTCACCCGATGACAAGCAGGGTCTAATATTAAACCTTCTACTTCGATAGATTCTTCAATCCCTAAAGGCGTTGCGCGTCGTAGTACCGCTTTTAAGCGGGCGACAAGCTCTCTTGGAGAAAAGGGCTTGGTGATGTAATCATCTGCGCCCGACTCAAGCCCTTGCACCTTATTATCTTCTTCACCTTTCGCGGTTAATAAAATAATAGGTATTTCTTTGGTCAAATCATCACGTTTTAGTTGACGGGCGAACTCTAGGCCACTGGTACCGGGTAACATCCAGTCGAGCAGAATCATGTCAGGTTTACGGTCAATTATGTTCGCATGAGCGTCCTGACAATTACTCGCTTCTAGGCAATGATAACCTGCCATTTCTAAGGCAACGGCGATCATTTCACGAATTGCTGCTTCATCATCAACGATTAAAACTGTCTTGCCAGGCGCGGTCATAGGCTGTTCGTCATGTAGTTGTCATAAAATTAGAGTTTTATTACAACTGAACTTTGTTACAGTGGTGTGACAGAATGAACTAAATTCTATTTTTGTCTGATTGATTTATAAGTAAGCGACAACTAATCCCAGCCAGACGGCAACACCTACCCAGTGACTATTAATGAAGCCCGCAAAACAGCCCGCTTTATCTCGTGCACGAATAAGCCATTGCTGATAAGTCATTAAACCCGTAGCCACTAGTAACCCTAAATAGTAAAAAGCATTTAAGCTCAATTCTAAGCCCAGTAAAAACAAACAGAAAATAGCGATCCCTTGCATAACAGCAATCATCACTTTATCGGCATCCGCGAATAAAATAGCCGTTGATTTAACCCCTATTTTTATATCATCGTCTCTGTCTACCATGGCGTACATCGTATCGTAAGCCACTGTCCAACTTAGGTTGGCCATATAAATCAACCACACGTACCTAGGCAGTTCGTCAGCCTGTGCTGCAAAAGCCATTGGGATTGCCCAGGAAAAGGCGGCGCCTAAGAAAATTTGAGGCAGGTGGGTATGGCGCTTCATGAAAGGGTAAATAGCGGCCAGCACAGCTCCAGCAAAAGACAGCTGAATAGTTAAGGTATTAGTAAACAGTACCAAGACAAAAGACGCGGTTAATAGACTAAAAAATACGATCATCGCTTGTTTGTTAGTGACCGCCCCCGTTACAAGAGGACGGTTTATTGTGCGCTCGACGTGGCCGTCTACTTTGCGGTCGGCATAATCGTTAATAACGCAGCCTGCAGAACGCATTAATATAACGCCTAAAGTGAAAATAACAATCAAGGAAAGATCTGGAATACCTTGTGCAGCGACCCAAAGGGCCCACAGCGTTGGCCATAATAGAAGGTAGATACCGACGGGTTTATTGAGACGCGTCAATTCAACAAAAGGACTGGTTTTTGGCCAATACTTGGCAATAACAGGGTGTTGTAGCAAGCTCTGAATAGGGGTCATTGTATATCTTTTTAGTTATTCAGTGGGTTGGTTTATAGCGCTGGAAGTGGCTGAGTGAAAGCTTCCGTTACGAGTATGGGTTTCTGTTGTAAATAGAATACAGAGTGTCTTGCCCATGATAAAGATAGATCATTATTAGGAATTCTATAAGCACTTATTTTACCGCGGCGCATTTTAGGATGTTTGAATAAGTAAGCGCCAATCGATTTGTTGCCCCAACGTTTTAACTGACATTCATTGCCTGTTAATGTGCTTTTAGGCATACAAGTCCGTGCATACACTCTGGGCTTGCCTTTCACGCTTAATACCACATCACGACACCAAGCCGTTTTTTGATTGCCGACGCATCCTAATAATAAGGCTTCTTGTTGACTCAGCTTACGCCATCCTTGGGATAATACTTTAACCGTGAAGTCGCCATCACTTATTGCAATCAGCTGTGCCGTTAGAGAGCCGATATCAAATAATGTTTTACGCCAATATAAAGGGACCGTGAAGGCTTCTCGTCTATTCCGTGCCGACCATGACGGGAAAGATTGAGATAAGTATTGATTGATAATTGACTGATGTTTCATGGCGCGGAGCATGGATGAAAATTGGGTTAAAGGCAAGATGACTAATCATTTGTGTTGATTTTTTAAGCGATGAACAGTAGGTTACCGCAGCTTTAATCGTCATTATATAAACTAAAGAGAGTTGTACTCATGAAGAAATGGGAATGCGTTGTTTGTGGTTGGGTATACGATGAAGAAGAAGGTTGCCCAGAAGAAGGCTTAGCGCCCGGTACCGCTTGGGCTGATGTGCCAGATGATTTTATTTGCCCAGACTGTGGTGTAGGTAAAGACGATTTCGAAATGGTTGAGATTTAATTCCAACTATTTCTAGAACACTATTCCATCGATACGAAGATACTAAAATATGTCTCAAGCCAAAGCCCCTGTTATTGTAATTGGAACCGGTTTAGCGGGTTATAACCTCGTTAAAGAATTCCGCAAGCATGATGCTGAAACACCGGTATTAATGATTACGGCTGATGATGGTCGTAATTATTCTAAGCCAATGCTATCGACCGGCTTTACCAAAGGTAAAAGTGCCAGTGAGTTGGCCATGGGCGATGCGGGTAAAATGGCAGAGCAGTTGAACGTGACTATTCGCACAAATACTCGCGTAACAGGCATTGATGCTCCAAGGCATGTCGTTTTAATTGGCGAAGAGCCTGTCGAGTACAGTAAACTTGTGCTTGCATGGGGCGCAGAGCCGGTTACCGCGCGTATTGAAGGCGATGCTGGCGAGCATGTTTTTGCTATCAACGATCTCCAAGATTACGCTAATTTCCGTGCTGAACTGGAGGGTAAGAAGCGCGTATTGGTTATGGGTGCCGGCTTAATTGGGTGTGAATACGCCAATGATCTAAGCAATGGTGGCTATGATGTTGAAATCGTCGCGCCAAGCAGCCAAATTCTACCTAACCTCTTGCCTGAGCAAGCAGCGAATGCTGTTCAGCATGGCCTAGAAGGGTTAGGCGTTAAGTTCCATTTAGGCCCACTTGTTCGTCGAGTCACTCAAACTGAAAAAGGGTTAGTGGCAGACTTATCAAACGGTGAACAGATTGAAACCGATATTATTGTATCCGCCATTGGCCTGCGCCCACGTCTGGACTTGGCGGTTAAGGCCGGTTTACAGGTGAATCAAGGTATCTGTGTTGATCGTTCGTTACGAACAACTGAAGCCGATATTTACGCGTTAGGAGACTGTGCAGAAGTGGATGGCAAAGTTTTATTGTATGTGATGCCTTTAATGGCTGGCGCTCGTGCTTTAGCTAAAACCTTAGCCGGTCAGCCAACGAACGTTAGTTATGGCGTGATGCCAGTCATGGTTAAGACCCCTGTTGTGCCTGTTGTAGTATCACCTCCTTTAATAGATGGGCATTGGAACATCGATAGCAGTGGCGTCAACGTGAAAGCGGTATGTCGTGATGATGCGGGCTCATTATTAGGGTATGCTCTCACCGGAACTTGTGTTGCTGATAAATTAACGCTTAACAAAGAGCTACCCGCTATATTTAAGTAGCTTATTAAAGAAAACAAAAAGTAAGGATCAAGACATGCGTAAACCTGAATTGGCCGCTGCGATTGCAGAAGAAACGGGCCTAACTAAAGAAAAATCAAATGAAATAATCACGGTCATTACGGATCAGATTGGCAAAACTTTAAGTGAAGATGATACCGTAAGCCTAATTGGTTTTGGTACGTTTAGTCGTCGCTCACGTGCTGAACGTAAGGGTAAAAACCCTCAAACAGGCGCTGAATTAACAATTCCTGCGAGTAATACTGCAGCATTTAAGCCGGGTAAAGGCTTAAAGGAAAAAGTCCAATAACTGTGACTGACTCCTTACTGAATGACGCAGTGGCTTTAGAAGAAGCGCTGTCGAATAAAGCTTTAACCCGGTTATGGGTAGAAAAGCTGGTGGTGGGAGAAGGGCTGTGTCCTTTCGCTCATCCGATTATGGATAAGCTCCACATTGAAGAATGTAAAAGCCAAGACGTAGAACAGATTACCCGTGCATTTTTATCGTTATTAAACGAAATGCAGCTAGCAGATGGTGATGATTTACCCACCGCATTATTTATTGTGCCGCAAGCATTGGCTGATTTTGATGATTATCTTGATTGGTTATTCTTGTGTGAAGATTTGCTCGAACAATCAGGTCTTGAAGGTGATATTCAGCTAGCAAGCTTTCATCCTCATTATGAGTTTGAAGGTGAAGAGGGCGAATCGATGACTAATTATTCAAATCGTTCTCCATTTCCTATGATTCATTTCATTCGTGAAAATCATATTAGCGAAGCGTTAAAAACGGTGAGTAAGCCAGAAGCGATACCTGAGCGTAACAAGCGACACATGCAGCGTTTGGGGAAAGAAGGATTATTGAAATTGATGCCAGAGTTAGCAGGTAGCGCAATTTTCGTAAAAAAGTAAGCAGCTCGATGCAATGGCCTGCCGATTATTAGATACTGACTGAATAAAAGTAAAGGTAGAAAACTATGAAATTCCGTATGTTACTTTGGGCCCTTGGCCTAATGATGAAGAAAGCCAGTAAGAATAACCCTGAGTTTATAAAGCAGCTTGTGGGTAAGGATTTTGCTTTTCAGATCCAGACTCATGATGGAAAAATAGTGCGTCACTTCGTTGTAAAAGGTGAGCGTATTAAGTCTAAAGGTGGCTCAGCAAAAGACCCAGCATTCAGCATTTCTTTTAAAGATGCAGGAGCGGGTATATACATTATGACGGCGAAAGACAAAAATGCTTTCATGAAAGGCATTCAAGAAAAAGACATCAGGATCGATGGCGATTTGTCATTGGTTATGTGGTTCCAAGGTATAGTCAAACACGTTAAGCCGAAAAGTAAAAAGAAGACGTAATTTAACTCAACGCTATTTAGGCGATAATAATACCCGCTAGACTCAATCATAAGGATGGCCAGATGAATCTTACACAAAGGATTTTATTGGCGATGGCAGCAGCCATCTTGTTAGGAAGTGCAACCCAGCAGTTATTATTATGGCCTGAAATTCCTTCTTGGCTAACCACCGTTTTAAACGATGGTATGGCCGGAGGATTATTTTATGTGGGTGGACAAATATTTGTCGCGAGCTTAAAAGTTCTTGTTGTCCCCTTGGTCTTTATTTCTTTGGTATGTGGTACCTGTCAGCTGCAAGGCCAGAGTGCTCTAGGCCGATTAAGTTTAAAAGCGATTGGCTTATATCTCCTCACGACAGCTATTGCCATTTCGATTGCCATCTTCGTTGCTGAATTATTGCAGCCGGGCATGGGCATTGAAATGACCACCACCGCCGATTTCGTTGCACCTGCGTCTCAGCCATTGAGTCAGGTATTTATCAATATCTTTCCCAATAATCCTGTAAAAGCGATGGCCGAAGGCAATATGCTACAAGTGATTGTTTTTGCCATTTTGATTGGCTTGGCCATTGGTCGTAGCGGTGAGCAGGGTGAAAGATTATCTCAGCAGTTTAAAGACTGGAATGAGATTATGATGACCTTAGTGACGTTATTAATGAAGTTAGCGCCGTACGGTGTTTTCTGCTTGTTATTCAGTTTATTTGCTAAACAAGGCCTCGGGGTTATTGGTGACCTTGCTTTGTATATGGTGACCGTATTACTCGTTTTGGCCATCCACGCTCTGGGCGTCTATCCATTATTATTGAAAGCCTTTTCAGGATTAGACCCTTTCGTCTTTTTACGCAAAATGCGTAATACACAACTATTTGCCTTTAGTACGGCTTCCAGTTCAGCCACCATTCCTGTTACTTTGCGCGCAGTTGAGCAACGTTTGGGAGTGAGTAACCGTGTAGCGTCCTTTACGGTACCGTTAGGCGCGACCATCAATATGGATGGTACGGCGATTATGCAGGGTGTGGCGACGGTCTTTATCGCTCAAGCGTTTAATCTAGAGCTAGGACTCACTGATTACTTATTAGTGATTGCAACAGCAACTCTTGCTTCAGTTGGAACTGCCGGTGTTCCAGGTGTGGGTCTGGTAACGCTGGCGATGGTTTTGCAGCAAGTCGGCTTGCCTGTCGAAGGTATTGCTTTGATTATTGGTGTTGATAGGATTTTGGATATGGTGCGAACAGCCGTCAATGTTACGGGTGATGCAACCGTATCGTGTATCGTAGCGAAGTCAGAAGGCGCCATGGATAAAACAATTTTTAATGATCGCGCTGCAGGTCTCGATGGTCTGCAAGGCAGCAAAGTGGAAACTCAATCTTAATGCTACGTTTATCTCTTATTGTACTTGCAGGTGCACTTGCTTTTATTACTAGTGCTCAAGCACGGGATGCATACTCTACGAATCAGACATCGATTGAATCACAGTTAAAGCAAACGGCTATGGATGAGTTCACGGAGTTGGAATATCAGCTCATAGAGACCACTGGCTTATTGAGCTTATCGCAACAGGTTAAATACAGCGCTCAGCGTTTAATTGCAGGTTCATTAGAGAGGCCAGAAGTTGCGACAATAGCATTTGAATCGGCCAGCAAAGGTATTTCCATCAATCACGCTCAGCACTTTGCGATTGCCAAACAGCTTGCTAAGCGATGGACGGAAGAACAGTGGCGCCAGCGTTTATTGGACTTCATTCATTCAGTACCGGTGAAGACGCAAAAATTGATTCAGCAGCAATTAGCCCATCCGATGGTGCAAGCTGCCCAGAATAAAGAGCGTTCTGCGATCCGTGTGCAAAACGATCCAGAGTATCGACTGTATATGAATAAATTAAGGCAGCGTGCTCCTGCAGCATCGCGTTGGGCATTAGTCGAGAATTTAGACAAACAGTCTGGTTTTTCAGAAATAATTATTCAAACTCGGTCGGCTGTTATTAAAGAAATACAGCAACAAGTGAAAGGTTGGCAACCAGAAAAATTGTGGCAAGATAAAGTTAAGCAAGACGTTTTAGGATTTTTGTTTTACGCATATCGTAAAACGCCAAATATCGAATTGGAATATATTGCGGATAGCTTTAATAAACCTGAACTGAATCGATTCTATAAAAATGTGCTCAACACGATTAATTAAAGAGCCATCTATTTAATTAATCGTGAAGTTTTTTTTCACATGGGTTATGTATTGAGTATTTGCACGAGTTCGTTTAAATCGTCGGCTTTCTCCAAAAGATTCTCAGTGACGCTATGCACCGCATCGGCGGTGATACCCAAGCGATCATATACGTCAGTATGAGGTTCTTCCCAAGCGCCATCACCAAAACCGCGACTGCGTAATGAGCGTGTCGCCACGTAGAGTAAATTAGCACAAATACTGAAGTCACCTTCATAGTCAGGGTTGTGCTGACTGCGAAGAGCAATAACCACTTCTTCTGGTATTTGCCATTGCTGCATTAATAAGCAACTGATTTGCTCACGACTTAAGCCTATTAAATACTTCTCAAGTAGGCTGCGATTAATGTGAGGATTTGCTTCAATATGACGGTTGATCAAAGCAAACTGCGGTGGAAATATATGGCCTAAAATTAAGTACCCAAAATTATGCAGTAAACCACATAAATACGCCTTACCTTTATTAGGGCGTTCTTTTGCCGGCATTAATCGAGCAAGTTCTCCCATTAAAACAGCCGTCATAACCGCTTGCTGCCAAAAGGGTACATAGCCGTTTGGTCCTTCTTTAGGCACAGCCATGGTTCGACCCAATGCAAGTCCTAGGGCCAGATTAATAACAAGATCAAAGCCTAATACTCGTATAACGGCATCTTCGACTGATTTGATCTCGCCTTTTACACCGTAGTAGGGAGATCGAGCCCAGCTAACCACTTGAGCGGCCATGCCAGGATCCATTCCGACGACATTGGATAATTCCGTGGTGTCGGCATGGGGGTTGACACGCAGATCTATAATTTTGCGAGCCGTTTCAGGCAGCGGTGGTAAGTCTAATGTTTCTTCTAAGCGCTGTTTGATGCGTAAAGGGGTGAACTGTTTGATTGCAGCATGCACATCATCGAGGTCTTGGGTTGGACTCTGTTGATAGCAGGGATCGGGCAGCGGTACAGTAAAGTTACCAATGGTTGAGCTTGTGGTTAATGATTTAAAGCAATCGGCGGGAAGGGTGATCCACTCATAGCTATCTCCCGACGTGAAAAATATTTGGGGTTCTGCCAGTAGGTGTGCATCAATCATACTATCAATTTGCGTTATTTGCGGCAGTGCAGGAAAGTCTTCAATACCAAACTTGGCTTTTAGTTGTGTTAACTCATCAGGTTTCAATGCATTAAATTGGCGACCACATTGCTGTGACAGTCGATTCAAATCTAGAATGCGATTACTTGGGATAACTACTTGAACTTGGCCAATACTGTCTTTTAAAAAGATGACTCGAGCAAGTTTACTGGAGTAACTGGTCATTGGGTTGCCCTGCATAAGCTGGAAGGTATCCTCTTCGTCCGTCAGTTTATAGTCAACTTTCCAGTCATCTAATACTTTCAAAACGGTGGCTGGAATAGTCATTATCGTGCCTTCATCATTAATTCTTATCTATTGAATATAGATCAGAATTAAATCCTTGCTGATAAAAATTCGAATTATGCTTGAGCAAAGTGCTCTGCATTTCCTATCCAGCGTTTAATAATAATATCGACATGCTGGGGATGCTGATTGACCAACTGTTCGGCCATCAGCTTAACTTGTGGCAATAAATGTCCATCACGCTCAAGATTCGCCACCATAAGCTGCTGTAATCCTGTTTGGCGGCTTCCTAATAGCTCACCCGGCCCTCGAATGAGTAAGTCTTGCTCGGCAATATAAAAACCATCCGTACTTTCACGCATGACCCCTAATCGTTGCTTGCTTACATCACCCAAAGGCGCTTGGTAAAGTAATACACAATGAGACTGTTGATTGCCTCGGCCGACCCGGCCGCGTAATTGATGCAGCTGAGCAAGGCCAAGGCGTTCTGGGTTTTCAATAATAATCAGATTCGAGTTGGGTACATCAACACCGACTTCAATGACGGTCGTCGCAACCAATAAATCTAGCTCATGATTTTTAAAGCGCTGCATAATATTGACTTTTTCTTGACCCTTCATGCGTCCATGAATTAAACCAATACGCAATTTGGGTAAAGCTTCAGTCAGTTGTTGAGCGGTGACTTCAGCGGCCTGGCATTGTAGGCTTTCACTTTCTTCAATTAAGGTGCAAACCCAATAAGCCTGAGTGCCGTCCTGACACACTTCGTTGATGCGTTGAACGATTTCATTTCGCCTTACATTGCTGATAACGGAAGTATTGATTGGGATTCGGCCTTTGGGTAGCTCATCGATAACCGAGACGTCTAAGTCTGCATAGGCACTCATGGCTAATGTGCGAGGAATAGGGGTCGCCGTCATTATTAATTGATTGGGTGCTAGGGTCTTTCCTTTGCCGCGCAAGGCGAGGCGCTGGCGGACGCCAAATCGATGTTGCTCATCAATAACCGCCAAGCCCAGTTGGTGAAAGTCGACGTCATCTTGAAACAAAGCATGAGTGCCGATGATAAGCTTTGCCTCACCATTGGCGATCTCTGCTAAGGCTTTCTCTCTCGCTTTGCCTTTCACCTTGCCTGTTAACCAAGCGATCTTTTTACCGCTTCCTTGTTGTTTGAATAATGGCTCAAACCATTGCGTAAAATTTAGTAGGTGTTGCTCTGCTAAAATTTCGGTCGGCGCCATAATGGCGACCTGATAACCTTCATCGACCATGGGGGCTGCCGCTAGCGCAGCGACTAATGTTTTACCGGAGCCCACGTCCCCTTGCACTAGTCTAAGCATTGGGTGTGGTTGATTAAGGTCAAATTGAATTTCTTCCACTACCCGTTTTTGTGCATCAGTAGGAATAAAGGGTAGAGAATCTATAATCAGTTGTTGGCTCGGTCCCATAAATTGAATCTGTGCGGATTTTTCGTGTTTGACTTTAAGTCGTGCTCGGTGCATCGACAGTTGATGAGCCAGTAACTCTTCCAAAATGAGTCGTCTTTGACAAGGATGCTGGCCTGCTTCTAGCTGTTCTAGGTTGGCTTCTGCGGGGGGTTGATGTAGATACTGCAGAGCTTGAACGAGTGAGGGCAATTGCCACTCTTGCAGCCAGCTTGCAGGCAGTAATTCACGTAATGGGAATTTATTGGCGGCCAGCATTTCTAATGCTTGGCTAATCATCGTGCGCAAACGGCTTTGGCTGATGCCTTCGGTGGCCGGATAGACTGGTGTTAAGTTTTGCTCAAGTGTCTCTTTATCAGCAGAAACGACCTGATATTCCGGATGGTAAATCTCTAAACCACTGGCACCACGACGGGCTTCACCGTAACAACGAATTTCAGTGCCTTCTGAAAATTGACTTTTTTGATTGGCCGTAAAGTGAAAAAATCGCAATCCAAGGCAGCCACTCTGGTCTTGAATTCTGACACTTAGGCTACGTCTTTTGCCAAATAGAATTTGGCTACTGCGTACAAACCCTTGCACCACGCAGGTCTGCTGAGGTTGCAGCACCCCTATCGCAGTGATGCGGGTTCTGTCTTCATAACGAAACGGCAAATGAAAGAGTAGGTTCACTAGGTCGTGAATGCCCCAGTCAGCAAATTGCTGTGCCAATTTAGGGCCAACGCCTTTTAGTTGCGTCAGCGCTAAGTTCTTATCGATTAAGGATTGATGAGGCATTTGCCGGTGGTATCCAATAGTAGATCGATGGCTTTTCCGCGCGGAAAACTTGCCCGCCACGCCAAGGCCACTGTTCTCGAAGGCGCTGGGCTAGCGAAAGGTCGGGTAGTAATTAAGTTCGAATCCAAGTTACCCACCGCGGACTTTGGCAATACGGTAATTCCCAAGCCTGTTGCGACCATATACTTCAATGTTTCTAATGAGCTGCCTTGAGTGACGCTGCCAAGGCCATTATTTTTTTGTTGGCTTAATGCAGGGCACAGCTCTAATACTTGATCACGGAAACAGTGTCCTTCACCGAGCAATAACAGGTTCTGATCAGGCAGCATTTCAGCGTTAATATAGTCCAGTTTGGTCAACGCGTGATCTTTTCGCATGACAACGACGAACGGTTCGTCATAAAGAGATCGGGTGATAACATCAGGCTCATTAAAGGGCAGTGCGACGATAATGGCATCCAATTCGCCTTCTCTTAATTGCCGGCGCAATACAGCCGTATAGCTCTCTTCGATGAAAAGCGACATCTGCGGTGCTTGTTTGTGAACTTGGGGTACAAGATGAGGAAAAAGATATGGCCCAATAGTGAAGATGGCGCCCACTCTTAAAGGACTACTTAGCTGATCTTTACCCGTCTCAGCGAGCTCTGTTAATATTCGAGTTTCTGCGAGTATTTTTTCAGCCTGCTGAATGATTTTCTCCCCTAAAGGCGTTGGGCTAACGGCATTTTTTCTGCGCTCAAAAAGAGCAATGTTCAGTTCGCCCTCTAGCTTCTTTACCGCTACGCTCAACGTAGGCTGGCTGACAAAACACTTTTCTGCCGCACGGCCAAAGTGACGTTCCTGGGCTAGGGTTACAATGTAGCGTAATTCTGTCAGAGTCATAATGCCTCGTTAATGATGATGAGCTGCTTTTATTAGCTACTTCAGTTCGGTACCGTTAAGTTAGGCACTGTTAATTAAAACTGCTATTTTGATTTATATTAACTATTGCAATAAAGAATAGAAAGTCTACGTTTAGTTAAATTTAACCTAAACTTAACCTAAATCGTTCAATTATGTCGTGTAATTAAGCAGTACAATCTAAGGAGCAGAAAATGGCGCGAATTTTAGTCGTCGGTGCAGGTGATATAGGCGGTCAGTTGGCCATCAAATTGGTGCAATCTGGCCATGAAGTCTGGGGACTTCGCCGATCTGACAAGCCAATAGGTCGCGGTGTCGAAACAATAGTTGGTGATGTTTCTGAACCTGAAACTTTGCTCGATATTCCCAGTAAAATCGATATTTTAGTCTATAGCGTCGCGTCGCCCGTATTCTCTCAAGAAGGCTATCACAAGTATTATTACGGCGGCATTCGTCACGTACTACACGCTTTAAAAGCTCAAGGGCAGACCCCTAAGCACGCCTTCTTTACGTCCAGTTCCAGTGTTTATCATCAAATGGATGCTTCTTGGGTTAACGAAGACAGTCCAACGAAACCCAATAGTTTTGCAGGTAAAGAATTATTGTTGGCTGAGAGTGCATTGGCGAAAGGCTATATTCCATCGACATCCGTTCGCTTCCCCGGTATTTATGGTCCTGGTCGAAATCGTATGATTGAGCAAGCTCGCCAAGGCGGACATTGCGACCCGAGTCCAGAAGTCTGGACGAATCGAATTCATAGAGATGATTGTGTCGGAGTATTGCAGTTCTTAATTGAGAAAGTCTTAGCGGGCGAGGCGATTGAGAATATCTATCTTGCGTGTGACTCTCAGCCAGTGACGTTATACGAAATATTAGAATGGATGAAAGATAGAATTGGTGAGGTTGAGCCAGACTATGAGTTACCAGAAGCTACGCGTCGGGCTAATCGTCGCTGTGGTAATAAGCGTTTGATCGAGGCGGGTTATGACTTTAAATTTAATGATTATCAGGAAGGGTATGAGTTTGTATTACAAGAACTAGGGCTATAACGAGATGATACAGCCCTAAAGTCCTAAGAGTTGCCAAACAACCGTCAGGATGGGTCTAATTCTAAAATACCATCCATTTCTACGTCGGCATTCTTAGGTAATTGAGAAACACCTATCGCAGCACGAGCAGGATAAGGCTGTTCAAAATATTCAGCCATCACCTTATTAACGGTGGCGAAGTTACTTAAATCGGTTAAAAATATATTCAGTTTTGCTATATCTTGCAAGCGGCCCCCAGCGGCTTCACAAACGGCCGTGAGATTATCGAATACTTGGCGGATCTGTACTTCGATGTCACCTTCGACCATCTCCATGGTTGCGGGTACTAAAGGAATTTGGCCAGAAAGATAAACCGTATTATTCACTTTTACGGCTTGCGAATAAGTACCAATGGCTTGTGGTGCTTTGTCGGTATTAATAATGGTTTTGGCCATGAAAATATTTCCTTACTTAATAATATTAAAAAAAATTATAACATCGTATCTGAAGCGTATTGAAAACAGCGCTTAGTTTTTAATACGCACAATCTTGTTAATACCACGAATATTGCGTAAGCGACGAATAACTCGAGCAAGGTGCTTACGCCCCTGAACACTTAGCTGTATTTGTGTGACGCTGAGTTGTGCATCACGATCTTCGACGCTAATCCCTTCAATGTTTGCGTCCGCTTGAGTAATCGCCGCGGCGAGTTCTGCGACAAGACCTTTACGGTTTTCTAAGTACAGACGCAAATCAACAGAGAACTCACTGTCGATGTCTTTATCCCAGCTTAGAATCACACACTTCTCTGGATTACCCCGAATATCCTGAACGTTTTTGCAGATTTCGGTATGAATCACTAAGCCGCGACCAGAGCTAACGTTAGCCAAAATAGGATCGCCAGGAATGGGGCTACAGCACTTAGCAAAACTCACGACTAAGCCTTCGGTGCCTTTAATGGCTAGTGGGGCATCGTCACTCATATGGTGAAGGTCTATGTCGGTATCTTTAGCCACTAACAAGCGGCGAGCCACTAACGAAGCCATACGGTTGCCTAAGCCAATATCTTCCATAATATCTTCAAGGAGTTCGAGACCTGTTTCTTCTAAGACCAAATCAATATGCGCTTGGTCTATGTCGTCCATCGACTTACCGAGGGAACTCAGCGCTTTGTTTAACAGGCGCTCACCTAAAGCAACCGACTCAGAACGACGCTGACTTTTTAGGAAGTGACGAATATTAGAACGCGCTTTGCCAGTGACCACAAAGCTTAACCACGCAGGGTTGGGTTGCGCGCCTGGAGCCGTGACGATTTGCACTGTTTGGCCATTTTGTAATTTGGTGCTCAGCGGTGCGAGTTGGCGATCAATGCGACAGGCAATGCAGGAATTGCCGACATCGGTGTGAATGGCGTAAGCAAAATCGACCGTGGTGGAGCCTTTAGGCAGTTCAAAGATACGACCCTTTGGAGAAAAGACATAAATCTCATCCGGAAATAAATCCACCTTCACATGTTCGATAAACTCTATTGGGCTACCCGCACTCTTTTGTAATTCTAATAGATTTTGTACCCATTGTTGAGCACGCTGGCTGCCGCTGGTATTGGTTGCGGTATTAGAATCTGTTTTATATAGCCAATGAGAAGCGATACCGTGTTTCGCCATCGCATCCATTTCTTCAGTACGTATTTGAATCTCAATGGGGACGCCACTGATGCCGATGAGTGAAGTATGAAGCGATTGATAACCGTTGGTTTTAGGAATAGCGATGTAATCTTTAAAACGTCCTGGAATCGGTTTATAGAGATTATGCACGGCGCCTAGTATGCGGTAACACATATCAACGGATTCTACGACAATGCGGAAACCATACACATCAAGAATATCATTCAAAGATTTACGTCGTTCTTTCATCTTACTGTAGATGCTGAACATGTGCTTTTCTCGACCGAATACACGGCTCGGAAGGTTCTCTTCTTTTAAACGTTTACGTAACGAGGCAGAAATTTTATCCACGAGCTCTTTACGGTTGCCGCGGGCATTGGTCACTGCTTTACGGATTAGACCCGAGCGCATGGGATACATCGCATCAAAACAGAGTTCTTCCATTTCGACGCGTACGCTGTTTAAGCCCAGTCGGTGCGCGACAGGGGCATAAATATCAAGGGTTTCTCGGCCAATACGACGACGTTTATCGGGACGCAGAGCGCCTAAGGTGCGTAAGTTGTGCAATCTATCAGCCAGTTTCACCAGCATGACGCGAATATCTTTTGCCATCGCTAGAACCATCTTTTGAAAGTTCTCGGCTTGCTGTTCTTCCTTGCTTTCAAATTTTATGTGCGTCAGCTTACTCACGCCATCCACTAATTCAGTCACCACATCGCCAAATTGTTCCGCTAATGCGACTTTGGGGATGCCGGTATCTTCAATCACATCATGCAGCATAGCCGCCATGAGGCTTTGATGGTCGAGACGCATGTCGGCTAAAATATTGGCAACGGCTAATGGATGAATAATGTAAGGTTCACCACTGCGGCGACGTTGGCCCGTGTGGGCTTGTTCCGCATAAAAATAGGCGCGGCGTACCAACTGAATGTGTTCGGTAGAGAGGTAGGTAGAAAGTCGATCAGATAAGGCGTCTATAGTTGGCACGGCTGAGACCTAGGTGATGAAATTTCAAACCGAGTAGGCTGGACCTAAGCTCGGTTTGTGAAGGCGAGAATTATTCTGCGTCTTCGGCTTCTTGAGCTTCCATGCCTTTAGTCGAAATAAGACCTGCAGCGATTTCGCGTAAAGCGATTACCGTTGGCTTATCGCCTTCAACAGGGACCAATGGTTCAGCGCCTTGCACAGCGATCTGGCGAGCACGTTTAGTGGCCAACATGACCAATTCAAAACGGTTATCAACGTTTTCTAGACAATCTTCAACGGTTACGCGAGCCATGAATTAACTTCCTGCAGGGTTACAAAATTTGGGTTCGTTGTCTGAGCATTTAGCCAATCGACAATGATGACCCTATAGTTTAGCGAATACGGAGCCATGATTGAAGCAATAGTAGAAACTATTTGGTTATTTTTTGGCTAATTCAGCAGATTTTCTAATAATTGCTGCTGTTTTTGACTTTGTACGGCCGTTCTTTGGCGGCGAGCGAGCACAACTGCGCGTAATTCTTGTAATGCAGCATTAAAATCATCGTTAATAATTAAATAGTCGAATTCACCATAATGGCTCATTTCACCAACGGCATCATGCATGCGACGGTCAATAATAGCTTGATCATCCGTGCCTCGACCCGTTAAGCGCTTCAGTAACTCTTCTCGGCTGGGGGGCAGTATGAAAACGCTGACCATATCAGGCATTTGTTGGCGAATCTGATCGGCTCCTTGCCAGTCTATTTCTAAGATGACATCGCGACCCGCGTCTAGTTCTTGTTCAACCCAAATTTGTGATGTGCCGTAAAAATTATCAAAAACTTGAGCATGCTCTAAAAAGGCATTTTGCTCGATGAGCGCTTTGAAATTATCTTGATTAACAAAGTTATAATCTTGGCCGTTCATTTCACCTTTGCGTGGAGCGCGTGTCGTGTGAGAAACCGAAACACCGATCTTGTCTGTTTGTTCTAGTAGTGCTTTTACCAAGGTTGTTTTACCTGCACCAGAAGGTGCGGAGAAAACATAAAGTGTACCAGTGGAGGTTTTTTGCATAGCAATCTCAAATCGTGTTCGAACATCATTAGTAATATTTATTTTAACCTGTAACGGACAATGCTCAAATACGTTGTTACCAATTGAGGCAAAATAGCCGTAATCAGCGCAACTATATTCATAATATGTCGTTATAATGCGCGATTTATTGATTGTAGAGTTATTTATTTTTATGGGAGATCATTGTATGAGACCTAGTGGCCGCCAAGTAAACGAATTACGTGAAGTTCGCATCACTCGAAATTTCACTAAGCATGCAGAAGGTTCTGTATTGGTTGAATTTGGTGATACAAAAGTGATTTGTACCGCCAGTGTTGAAAAGGGTGTGCCTCGTTTTATGCGTGGCGAAGGTAAAGGCTGGATTAACGGTGAATATGGAATGCTTCCTCGCTCTACGGGTAATCGTATGATGCGAGAAGCTGCAAAAGGTAAACAGGCAGGGCGAACGGTTGAAATTTCGCGTTTAATTGGTCGTTGTCTGCGTGCTGCGGTCGATATGAAGGCGTTAGGTGAATTCACTATCCAATTGGATTGTGATGTTATTCAAGCAGACGGTGGTACACGCACGGCGGCGATTACCGGTGCTTTTGTGGCACTGCAAGATGCGCTTAATGGTTTAATTGCAGCGGGTAAACTTAAAAGAAACCCCATTAAAAGCCCTGTTGCAGCGGTATCGGTGGGTATTTATGAAGGTATTGCTGTATTGGATCTGGATTACGCAGAAGATTCTGTTGCTGAAACAGATTTAAATGTGATTATGACCGCTGCGGGTGGCTTCGTTGAAATTCAAGGGACTGCAGAGCAAGAAGCTTTCTCGCCAGAAGAGTTAGCGGCGATGTTGGCATTAGCCAAAGAAGGGATCGCTGAATTGTGTGAAAAGCAGCAGGCTGCTTTGAACGAGTAGAGTCAGCTATAGCTATATTTGGGGAAAATCCTCTTTTTTTTAAGAGGCACTTCAGATACAAAAAAGCCCCCGTTAGTTAACTAACGAGGGCTTTTTTGTTGATATTTAAATAAGACTCAGTGTTTAAGGTTGAATATCCATTAAGTCTTATTCTTCATCATCAAATTCGTATTCTACCAGTACCGGTGCGTGGCTGCTAAATACTTGGTTTTTAAGAATCTTAGATTCCACCACAAATTGGCGTAAGTCTGGAGTACAAATTTGGTAGTCAAAGCGGAAGCCATCGGTATTACGACGACGAGCTTCTTCATTTGGCCAATAAGTGAATTGGTTTTCACCAAAATTCGCTTCGCGGAAGGCATCAACGAAGCCTACCGGACCAAATGCTTGATCTAAAAATGCGCGCTCTTCTAATAGGAAGCCAGGCTCATCTTGCTGCTGTCGCCAATTAGCAACATCAATTGTTTTATGAGCCGCTTCAAAATTACCACAAAAAATAAAATCACGACGCTTACGACGTGTCTTTTTCAAATGGCTTAAGAATTCTTGCTGAAAGACGAGTTTATCTTTTAGGCTATGGAAAGCATCCTCTTTTGGAAAAAGAATACTACCAATGCTAACATTTTCAAAATCCGCTTGAATATAACGGCCTTGAAAATCACACCCAGGAAAGCCTAGCCCTGTCATAATTGCTTTTGGCAATTCGCGGGTATAGATAGCGACACCTGAATAGTCGTCGGTTTCCCCTTCGAAAAAATATCCATTATAACCATCAGGATATAATACGCTGTCAGGCAGCTTATATTCTCTATCTAGGGTATTTTGGATGCACACAACATCCGCTTGCTCTTCATTCAGCCATTCGAAGAGCCCTTGTTCAGCGGCTTTCTTTAAGCCGTCAACGTGTAGACTGATGATCCTCATACATGGTTCCCGCATACTGAAGAGTGTATGATACCCGATCTTAGGGGATCTAGGGTAACTTCTGGTTGAGATTCTCTGTTGCTGAAACCAGAAGCAATATTTATTAAGGCTTATTATGCAAAACTATCAACGTGACTTCATCGAATTTGCTATTAAACAAGGTGTTTTAAAGTTTGGTGAGTTTACTCTTAAATCGGGTCGAGTAAGCCCCTATTTCTTCAATGCCGGTTTGTTTAACACGGGTAAAGCCTTAGCAGAGATAGGTCGCTTTTACGCTGCCGCACTTGAAAGCGCTGGGGTTGATTATGATGTTATATTTGGCCCAGCGTATAAAGGTATTCCTTTAGCGACTACGCTAAGTGTAGCTCTTTTTGATAAATATGGAAAAGATGTTCCGTATGTTTTTAACCGTAAAGAAGCAAAAACCCATGGTGAAGGCGGCACATTGGTTGGATCGGCTTTAGCAGGGCGAGTATTGATTGTTGATGATGTGATTACAGCAGGTACGGCCATTCGCGAAGTGATGGCGATGATAAAAGCGTCACCAGGGGCGATACCTGCTGCGACGTTAATCGCATTAGATCGACAAGAAAAAGGCAAGGCAGAAGAGTCTGCGATTCAAGAAGTTGAACGCGATTATGGTATTCCAGTAATTAGTATCGTTAAGTTAGAACAAGTATTAGCCTATGTTGCTGATCAGCCAGAATTAAAGCAATATGCTGAAGCAATTGAAGCCTATCGTAAAAAATACGGAGTATAGATATGCGGCTCGTAACGGGCGCTTTGATCTTAGCCTTAATCAGCCCAGTGGCTTTTGCCGCGAAGCTTTATCGCTTTCAGGTGGAGGGTCAAGTGATTCTTAAGGATCATGTCCCTCCTGAATATGCACAAATGGGTTATCAAATTCTAAGCGATCAAGGTTTGGTTATTAAGAAGGTTGAACCTGCGCCAACGGCATCTGAATTGGCAGCGATAGCGGCCGTCAAAGCGATAAAAGAAGCGCGCCTTGAGCGTATTCGTATTCGTCGAGAAGCGGACCATGCTTTGTTACGTGTTTATTCCCAGCCTGCGGATGTTGAGCGAGCTCGTCAGCGAAGTGTTGATGCTATCGATGGTTATGTGGGTTTGCAGCAGCGCCGTATCCTTGATTTTACTGATAAGCTTGAGCTTGCTCAAGGACGAGCCGCAAATCAAGAGCGTGCAGGCTCAGACGTTTCTGTTGAAGTGCGATTTGAAATGACTCAACTGCAGAAACAAATTCGCGAAAGTCATACCAATATTAAAATTCGTAAGACGGAAAGCGTCGAAAGTACTAAACGCTTTGCGAGTGAATATGCTCGAATGCTACTTTTACTAAAGTATCCTCCGGGAACGTTAGAGAGTGCTATTCCTTCAGAAGATGATGTTTCTTTATAATGAGTGATGGCAATACTGAAAGATCACGCCTAAAAAAGGAGCCTATGGCTACTTTTTAGGCGTTAACAGATATGCCAGATCAGTACTCTAACCAGTGCTGCGCAGCAATTGGTGGTTAATTAAGGCCCATTGTTCTGGCCAGTACTGAGTGGGTGAAACACTAAATTCAGTTCGCACATATTGACGAATGCGGCCTTCAATCAGTGCGTTTAACAGGTTGGCTGTCGCGGCAAGCGGTATGTTTGTTACTTTTTGCTCGCGTAACTCTGCCTCACGTAAAATCTGCTTAAACTGCGTTTCTAAGCGTTCAAAGAACTGATGAATACGTTGACGTAGACGATCTGTTTCTCCTGCCAATGCATCCCCTGCTAAGAGGCGGCACATACCCGGGTTTTTTTCTGCAAAAGTCAAAACCAACGTTATTGTTTTTTCACAGCGTACATTCGCTTCAGAAAAATCTTGCAGAATACGACTGGTGCGAGAAAAGATAGCGTCTTCGATGAATTCGATTAAGCCTTCAAACATTTTTGCTTTACTGGGGAAGTGGCGATACAGAGCCGCTTCAGAAACCCCAACGGTTTTAGCAATATTGGCCGTTGTGATTTTACCACCTGGGTTTGCTTCCAGCATGTGGACCACCGCTTGCAATATTTGCTCGCGGCGGGATATTTTGACTTCCGTTTCGCTCATTATTCTTCCCCAATTAAGCTTTACGGTTGGTAATCAATGTGCCGACACCTTCATCGGTGAACAATTCTAACAAGGTCGCGTTTGGTACGCGGCCATCAATAATATGAGCGCTGGTTACGCCAGCGTGAACAGCATCAAGAGCACATTGAATCTTGGGTAGCATACCACCATAAATCGTACCGTCGGCGATTAACTCATCGACTTCTTTGGTCGTTAGCCCGGTTAAAACTTCGCCGCTTTTATCTTGCAAACCAGAAATGTTGGTAAGTAGTATTAGCTTCTCAGCACGTAATACTTCGGCCACTTTTCCTGCGACAAGGTCTGCATTAATATTATAAGAAGCCCCTTCCGCATCGACACCAATCGGGGCGATAACCGGAATGAAATCGCTCTGAGAAAGCATGTCTAATACCTGAGTATTCACTCGGGTTACTTCACCCACATGGCCAATATCAATAATTTCTGGCTGTTGCATATCAGGAGATTTTTTCGTCACTAACAATTTTTTTGCGTGTAAAAGCTGACCGTCCTTACCCGTTAAACCAATGGCCTTACCGCCATTTTGGTTAATGAGATTGACGATGTCTTTGTTTACTAGTCCGCCCAATACCATCTCAACGACATCCATAGTTTCGCTAGTCGTCACGCGCATACCATCAACAAATTCGCTCTTGATGTTTAATTTTTCAAGAACTTCGCCAATCTGTGGGCCGCCACCGTGAACAACAATGGGGTTAATGCCAATCAGTTTGAGCATGACTACGTCACGAGCAAAACTATTTTTTAGTGTTTCATCCGTCATCGCGTTGCCGCCATATTTAATGACGATGGTCTTGCCACTGAACTTTTGCAGGTAAGGCAGGGCTTCACTAAGCACCTTGGTGGTGATCACTGCTTCTTTGCGACTCAATGGCATGGAATAATTTCCTAATTAAAAAATAGATAAGCACATAAAAATGTTTGGCGGCGCATTATAGCTTGGCCGCCTAGTAGAATCATCTATCGAATGAGCATGACGGGCAAAAAGGCTGTAATGAGACTATTCTCATTACAGTATCCTTAATTGAGGCGTGCACAAAAAGTACGCTAGAAGGGTATTTTCAATTCAGGTGCGTGGCGCTGTAATGCGTGTTTATACAATAACTGAATGCGTTGTAAAGCGGTGCTATCGTCACCCGCAAAGCGCAGAGTGAGTTTGGGTGAGGAATTAGATGCTCTGACCAAGCCCCACCCATCCTGAAAATCAGAGCGAAGACCATCAATCGTCGAAACACGAGCGCCTTGCTGTAATGAGGGCTCAGAGGCTAGCTTCTGAATGATGGAAAATTTGCTCTCATCATCGGTATTAATCGTAATCTCTGCGGTTGATACATCGTCAGGAAACTCAGCGAAAATCTGTGATACAGAATCCATTTTATGGCTGAGTAATTCTAATAAGCGTGCGCTGACATACAGGCTGTCATCGAAGCCATACCAGCGATCACGAAAATAAATGTGGCCACTGAATTCGCCCCCTAATGTCGCTTGCAGTTCTTCCATTTTCGCTTTCATCAGGTTGTGGCCAGATTTCCACATGGTGGGGCGGCCGCCACATTGGGAAATCAATTGATTTAAACGGCGCGAAGATTTTATGTCGTAAACTACATCACAGCCTGGCTGACGGCTGATAATATCTTTGGCTAAAAACATCAGAATACGATCGGGCATAATGATCATGCCTTTTTCATCAACAAGGCCGATGCGGTCGCCATCACCGTCCACAGCAATGCCTAGGTCAGCGTGTTGATCAACCACCGCTTTTTGAAGGGCGATCAAACTTTTGGGATCGCTAGGGTCTGGGCGATGGTTGGGGAAATTTCCATCAACATCACAAAAGAGTGGCACTACGTCTAGTCCCAGCGTTTTTAATAGCTGTAAGCCAATAGGCCCTGCGATGCCATTACCGGCATCAAACACAACCTTAAGCGGTCGACTTAATTGAATATCGCCCTGAATGCGCTCGAGATAGTCTCGGCTTAGGTTCTTTTCTTCTACCAAACCTTTGCCAATACGGAAATCTTTTCGCTGAATCCTATGGTAAAGCGCCGTTAACGATTCTTTGGACAGCGTTTTTCGATTGATCACAATCTTAAACCCATTGTAGTTAGCAGCGCTGTGGCTGCCCGTAACCATAACTCCGTTTGTGCTCTCTAATTCATAGCACGCGTAATACACTATGCCGGTGACGACGGAGCCGATGTTAATAACATTACAACCTGTCGCGAGTAGTCCTTTTTGTAATGACGCAGCAAGCTCGGGGCTTGATAAGCGACCATCCCAACCGAGTACAACGTTGCTTTCACCCCGAATTAAGAGCTCGCTACCCAGTGCTAAGCCGATTTGTTCGGCAACTTCTGGGGTTAAGTTCTCTTTAAATGTGCCGTGAATATCGTAAGTACGAAAAATAGACTGGGCGACGGTCACGTTATTATGATCAACTTCTTCAACCATCGCTTGTGGAATAGCGCTGTTACTCTGGCTAAGTATTGAGCGTATTTTAGGGGTTTTAGTCACGGTCTGTGTAAACTCAACTTTTTGCTTCTCACGCTTCATCTTAGGCTGATGGGGTTCTTCGGCACTACCACTAATGCCTTTCGAATTTGCTAAATGCTCCATCGCCTTGCCGATATCATGAAAGACTTTGATATTGAAATTGGGTAAGTTATTCTCGCCTTTACGAAAAAGCTGTCGAACATAGTTGAGTAATATCAGTTGGTTGTGGTCGATTTCACGTTTTTGCAGCCAAGTAATAAAGAGCAAGGTTGTGAGTGTGCCCAGCAGAGCAAAGATCCAGGGCGTAACGATGGATTTTGTGGCTAGTTGAGGTCGCGTATCGGCTGGAATAAAGGTTAAAAACCAATAATCATTAATAGATTCAGTCACAACCGTTAAACGTGAGGTGCTTCTTTTACCAATTTCAAAAATCTGAAGGCCTTTGCTTGGGTCGTCTTTTAAGACTTGGCGAGTTGAAATTAAACCATGTTTTGCTGCAGCCCCTTGGCGCAGTTGCTCTAACCAGTCGCTGCCGTATTCAATAAGCAGAACACCCTTAATAGTTTGTGAATAATCTCTGATGGGCGTGGCAAGATAAAAGTGAATGTCGCCATTGAGCTGCACTGCTTCTAATGGAAGTTCTTTGCCTTTAAGTGTTCTGGTTACCAGCTCTTGAACGGCATACCCGAGTTTATTTTTCAGGTCCAGAGCACTCATATTATCCAAGATAAAAATTTGTTCTGCGCCACTAATAAGAGATTTAAGTGTGCGTTTCCAGCTAAGATCTTCTTGGTCTAAATAAGCGATTGTTTGTTCATGGCGAGCCGCATTCTGCTGCTGCATCTGTGTTTCAGACAGCTTGGTTTTAAGGCTATAAGCCATCTGCTGAGCCATCGCGTGGGCGTATTTTTTGTCTAGGCTAGCCTGCTCAAATAGATTTATTTGCAAGCTTTGCATTGAAAGGCCAAGGGAAATAAATAATAAGGCGACCCAAATACCCAGTCTGTTATAAAACGCCAATGTGCGCTTAGGTGCTTTCATTTCCACGGCCACGTATTTCCTTGTAATTATTATAGATTAGCAGGGAGTGGCAATATGAGCGCTCTTCTGGGCCCTTTTCTTCCACCCTCCTGACTTTTTGGCAATAGTCGTTACTTATTCATCGTATTGTTTATCCTTTGTCGCCTAGAGTTAGCCTCTACCTGAGTGGCCAAACCCTCCTTCACCGCGATCTGTGGCTTTAAATTCTTCAACGATATTGAATTGTGCTTGAACGACAGGAACAATAATTAATTGTGCTAATCGTTCACCGATTTCGATTGTAAAGGCTTGTTGTCCACGATTCCAGCACGAGATCATGAGCTCACCTTGGTAATCAGAATCAATCAACCCTACTAGGTTGCCCAGTACGATGCCATGCTTATGGCCTAGACCTGAGCGCGGTAAGATCATCGCCGCAATTGAAGGGTCTTCTAAATAGATAGAGAGCCCAGTTGGAATGAGCTGAGTCTCGCCAGGATGCAGTGTGAGAGAAGCGTCTAAGCAGGCGCGAAGGTCTAAACCAGCAGAGCCCGACGTTGCATATTCAGGCATTGCGATTTCATTACCGATACGGGGGTCTAGTACTTTTACTTGTAGTTGTTTCATTGTGTTATATCTTCTTAATGTTTAAGTTTTTAGTATATTGATGAGCGATTAACTCGATTAATTCGCGTGACAAAGTAGACTTTGATGCACGGGGAAAGTCTTGTTGATTTTCACCCCAAAATGCAGTGACCGAATTGCTATCGCTATTAAAACCAATGTCAGTATTTGACACATCGTTGGCAATAATCATGTTAAGATTTTTGCTTGTTAATTTACCACGAGCGTAAGTGGCGACATCTTGAGTTTCAGCTGCAAATCCTACAACAAAAGGAGATTGTTCTAATTGAGCGATCGTTGCGACAATGTCAGGATTCTTTACCAAGTCCATTTGCATGTGTTCACCCATTTTTTTTATTTTTTGTTGGGCAACTTGAAGAGGTCGATAATCGGCCACGGCAGCGGCGGCAATAAATATATCGCAATTTTGTTGTTCAAGGCTCGCGGCTAGCATCTCGCTAGCACTTTCTACTTGAATTACAGTGACTTTTTCGGGACCTTCTAAGCGCACGGGGCCGCTAATAATAGTGACTCTTGCACCCGCATCTCGGGCCGCTGCTGCTAGGGCATATCCCATTTTTCCAGAACTGTGGTTACTGATAAACCTGACGGGATCGATGGCTTCACGTGTCGGCCCAGCAGTGATAACAACGTCTAATCCCGACAGTGATTTAGAGGTGAATAATTGGGCGCATTGCTCAGCGATTAAACGGGGTTCTAGCATACGACCAGGGCCAAAATCACCGCAGGCTTGCTCGCCATCCGCAGGACCAAAACTGTGAAACTTTTTACCTTTAAGGTCGATTAGGCGTTTAATATTTGCTTGCGTCATTTCATCACGCCACATCGCCTGATTCATGGCTGGGCATATTGCTAAAGGCGCTTCACTGGCAAGGCAAAGGGTGGTGAGTAAATCATTGCCCATGCCGTGAGTAAGGCGTGCGATGAAGTCGGCAGAGGCCGGTGCTACTAAAATAACATCAGCCCAGCGTGCTAATTCGATGTGTCCCATGCCGGCTTCTGCTTCAGGGTCTAACATTGAATAGTGGACCGGATTTCCTGACAAAGCTTGTAATGTCAGTGGGGTGATGAATTCTTGCGCGGCAGTGGTCATTACGACGCGTACTTCTGCTTTTGCTTTACGCAGTTCACGAACCAGCTCGGCGGCTTTATAGGCTGCGATGCCACCGGTTACACCTAATAAAATGCGTTTGTTGCAAAGTTGTTGCATGGGAATGCCCTTTAGAGATCTGCCAGCAGTATATCAGTGGAATCGGCTAATCAAAAAGGGGATATGAGTTTTCGTTAAGGGCTGATTTTAAGGGCCGACTTTAAGGGATTAAATATGTCAATTACAGACTGGCCAGCGGATGAAAGGCCGAGAGAGAAATTACTGGCCCGAGGGGCTGAGTATTTATCGGATGCTGAGTTATTAGCAATTTTTCTTCGTACGGGTGTTGCAGGTAAAAGTGCGGTGGATTTAGCACGCGATTTATTAATGGAATTTGGCGGTTTACGCCAGCTGTTAGTGGCAGATCAGGCATCTTTTACTGAGCAGCATGGTTTAGGGCCAGCAAAGTATGCTCAGTTGCAGGCCGTGTTGGAAATGTCACATCGCCACATGGCGCAGACGCTGCAAAAAGAAGGGGCGTTGACGAGCCCGCAATTAACTCAGCGCTATTTAATGGCACGACTTCGAGATAAGCAAAGTGAAGTCTTTGTTGCCTTATTTATGGATACTCAGCACCGAGTGATTGAATACGTTGAACTGGCGCATGGCACAATTGATGGTGCAGCGGTTTATCCGAGAGAAGTAATTAAAATGGCATTGGCGAAAAATGCCGCCGCGATTATTTTCGCCCATAATCACCCTTCAGGAATAGCAGAGGCGAGCCAGGCTGATAAGGCCATTACTGAACGCTTAGTTAAGGCACTTTCGTTGCTCGATATTCGAGTTTTGGATCATATTATTATAGGGGACGGTGAATTTACGTCTTTTGCTGAAAAAGGCTGGTTATGACACTTATATATGACTAACATGATGAATTGAGGATGAAAAAGAGCTGTTTGAGTAAAAAACAGCCCTCAGTCCTTGCATACAACCCCAGTTTTTTGGTATAAAGCGCAACCCTTTTTTAAGGTCGTTGTGTTTCTGATGCTCTGCTTTGGCAAATACCACCTAAAAAATTGAGGGAACTAACAGTTTCAGCTGGCATTAATCTGACCAGTTGATAACAGATTTTTCATTGGATTCTTCGTACGAAGGTCTGATATTTAATGACTCGGGGCGAGTAACAATGTCTAAAGTTTGTCAGGTTACAGGTAAGCGCCCTGTAACAGGAAATAATGTATCTCACTCAAACATCAAAAGTAAGCGTCGTTTTTTACCGAACTTACAATCCCATCGTTTTTGGGTTGAGACTGAGAACCGTTTTGTACGTTTACGCTTATCAACTAAAGCTATGCGTATTATCGACAAGAAGGGTATTGATGCCGTTCTTAAAGAAATCCGCGCACGCGGCGAAAAAGTTTAAAGGAGAAGATTATGCCACGCGATAAGATCCGTTTAGTTTCAAGTGCCGGTACTGGTCACTTCTACACAACTGATAAGAACAAACGTACGATGCCTGAAAAAATGGAAATCAAAAAGTTTGATCCAGTTGTTCGTAAGCACGTAATGTATAAAGAAGCTAAAATTAAGTAAGCTTTTTTGTCATTGAAAAACCCAGTCTTGTTGGCTTGTAAGAGTTAACAATATTGGGTTTTTTTATGTCTGGCGTTTGAGTCATAAGGGTTCAAACCTGCGATGCTAGAATGGGCAGGCTTACGCATAATATAATCCCCAAAAACTATTTTGAGCTCAGTCGCGTATAGGGCTCTAGCGAGTTGATCCTTTAGAATACAATAAACGAGATAATAGAATGCCTGAACTTCCTGAAGTAGAAACCACTAAGCGCGGCATCGAACGCTATCTTAAGGGGTATGTCTTAGAGGCAGTTAAAATCCGTCAGGGGCGTTTACGCTGGCCTGTGGGTGAGGAAATTCAAGCTTTGGAAGGTCAGGTTATAAAATCGGTGACCCGTCGTGCTAAATACATAGTGGTTGAGTTCGAGACGGGTTATGCACTTTGGCATTTAGGTATGTCGGGTTCGTTGCGATTAGTCGAACCCAGTGAAGCGGACAACTTTGCTAAGCATGATCACATTGACTGGCAACTGAGCAGCGGTAAAATTTTACGCTATCATGATCCGCGTCGCTTTGGGGCTTTGCTTTGGGTCGAAGACCCTGTGGACAACAATTACATCAATCATTTGGGTCCTGAACCCTTAACCGATGACTTTGATGCCGCGTATTTGTATGAGAAAAGTCGAGGTAGAAAAGCCCCGATTAAAACCTTCATCATGGACGGCAAAGTCGTTGTGGGTGTGGGTAATATCTACGCCAATGAAAGTCTATTTCTAGCAGGAATCAATCCGACTCTATCCGCAGGCAAAATCAGCAAAGTCAGAATGGAAAAGCTGGTTATGCATATCAAGCACGTACTGGCTTCGGCGATTGAGCAAGGCGGCACGACATTAAGAGATTTTGTCGGCGGAGACGGTAAGCCAGGTTACTTCGCACAACAATTGAACGTATATGGCCGTGGAGGAAAGGCGTGTGTGGAGTGTGAGAACATATTAAAAGAAATCCGCCAAGGCCAAAGGGCAACGGTTTATTGCCCAGTTTGCCAAAAATAGACGGCCAAAACAGGCCGCCAGAAAATCACGTCGCTTTCATTGCTGCCCAAGCCTTTCCTAATAATTCATACCAGCTACGCTCTGTTTTCAGCAGAGCGCTGGTTTGTATTTTCCAATTTGATGAGATCTTCGGCGCGCCAAAATACGCAGGTGCAGCGATGGGTTGTAAGTGCTGGCCATCAACTTCTTGCTGTTGGAACCAATTCATCGAGCGCTGCATATGAGAAGCAGAGGTGACTAAAGCAAACGCTTTATTTTTAAGGAAAGGCGCGGTCAGCTCGGCCTCTTCTTGAGTATCTACTGCCGTGGGGAATAAGCGTATTTTGTTTTTAGGCACCCCTAGAGTCAACGCGATTTCACCCGCAACTTCTGCATAAGGTCTACTTTCATCACCGGCATAACCTGATAGCAATAATTCAGCCTCAGGGTTAGCTTGCCAAATGCGGTAGCCTTCCATTAAACGATATAAGCCGGTACCACAAAGCTGTGCCATCGGTGGAATATCTTCGCTTACCGTATGGCAATTACCAAGCACGACAACGGCATCGACTTGCTGTGTAATATCAAAGCTAGGGTATTGGTGCTCTAACGGATAGAGCACCGAGTTAGCAAAGGGTTGCCAGCTGAATAGCATCAGCAGTGCCACGCCCGAGAAAGAAATGGTACGGCCTATATGAACGCGCCAATAGCTGAGTATTAAGCCAAATAATATCACTAAACAGCAAAAAGGCAGCGGCATTAACCACATGCTTATTAACTTCTTGAGAAGAAACCCTAATTCCATTATTGACTCTATTTAGTCTGTGCTTCACCAAAAGCTCTAGGATCAGAAGCCGCTGTCACCGCACCTGTTTTCTTATCCCATAAAATTGCCTGCATATTGCCATATTCACGACCTATATTTTTCAGCTTATGACCCTTGCTTTCAAGGGCATTAATCTCTGCTGCGCTGAATGTATTCGGTTCATGCTGAATCACATCAGGTAGGTACTGGTGATGAAAACGTGAACGGCCCACCCAATCATTAACAGGTTGCTGATCGATGTGTTCTAGCATGCCCAGCATCACCATGGTGATAATACGACTTCCGCCTGGGGTACCGATTAACGCAACCGCATTATCACTTTCAACAAATGAAGGGCTCATGCTAGAAAGAGGACGCTTGTTGGGAGCAATGGCATTCGCTGCGTTGCCTATCAGGCCATAAGCATTGGGCTCGCCCGGTTTGGCTGAGAAGTCATCCATCTCGTTATTTAATACCACCCCGGTATTGGCCACAGTGAAAGCAGAACCAAACGGAAGATTGATACTTAACGTGGCTGAAACGCGGTTGCCGGCTTTATCGATCACAGAAAAGTGCGTGGTATGAAAACCTTCCTTAATGTTTTTAGGGCCTTTTAAGCTCAAGCTGCTGGTGGCCTTGTTCATGTCGATGCTCGCGATATATGCTTTAGCACGCTCTAGGCTGATTAATGCTTCGGTCGGTACATCAATAAAATCGGGGTCGCCTAAAAACTCGGCGCGATCTTTATAAGCCCGACGCATGGTCTCAACAATAAGGTGAGTTTTATCAGCGTTATTGAGGCTATTCAGGTCGTACTGTGAAAGCATATTGAGCATGGCCGCAATGGCGATACCGCCAGAAGACGGTGGTGGTGCACTGACGATTGTATGCCCTTGGTATTCAATCTCGATTGGCTGACGTTCAACGATCGTGTAATTGGCTAAATCGTCTAATGTCCAAATACCGTTGGCGGCCTGTACCCCTGCAATTAATCGACGCGCACTTTCGCCTTTATAAAAACCATCAAAGCCTTGGTCGGCAATCTGTTGCAGTGTCCACGCAAGGTCGGGTTGTTTAATCAGATGGCCAAGCTCAGGAATTTTTTCCCCGTTAACTAAAAAAATATTCGCACTGGTCGGATAGCGTTTAAGATTCTCAAGACGATAGCCCGCAAGTTTTTGATAATGATGATAAACAGGGAAACCGTCGTTAGCTTGCTGAATCGCCGCGGCTAATGTGTTCTTTAACGGCAGCTGTCCGTATTTCTCCGCTAGATGAACAAACGCCGCCGCTTGCCCAGGAATACCCGCGGCCAAAGCGCCATTGACCGCGATGTCACGATTAACGTTGCCCTCTTCATTTAAAAATAAGTCAGCATGGGCTGCTGCTGGTGCTTTTTCACGCGCATCAATAAAAGTATTTTTGCCCGCTCTAGCATCATGAATTAGCCAAAAACCACCACCGCCAATACCCGCACTAAACGGTTCGACGACGCCTAGGGAAGCCGCAACAGCAATCGCCGCATCAAAAGCATTACCACCTTGAGTAAGAATATCCATGCCAGCTTGAGTCGCAAGTGGATGAGCACTGGCAATCGCGGCTTGAGTAGGAGTAGAAACTGATAAAGATGTTTTAGCGGTGGCCACCTCATGCTCAGGTTGTGAACAGGCACTTAAACCAATGAGCGTCGATAGACCGAGTGAAATACTAAGAAGTTTAAATGAAGTAGGCAGCATGGAAAAAATTCCTTTCAGCAAAATAATTGCAGCTACTTTGGCAAGAACTCGCCATGAAGGCAAGAGAATGAAGGCTTTGAATAAGAGTGTTGCTCGCGAGCAACACTCAATAGCATTAATGACATCGCAGGACTAAATCGTTTTACCGGTAAGCAACTCATATTTAGCTTCTAATTCTTCTTTGCTTTCTTCGTTATTTATATCCAGCGGGATACAGTCAACAGGGCAAACGACCACGCATTGAGGTTCGTCATAGTGACCAACACATTGAGTACATTTGGTTGGGTCGATGACATAAATTTCTTCGCCCGGCGTAATGGCTTCGTTCGGGCACTCTGGTTCACATACATCGCAGTTAATGCATTCGTCTGTGATGATTAAAGACATGTTCTTTTCCTTACGCTTTTTCTTTTAGGGCTTTGACAACAGCAGGGTGAACGAATTTACTCACGTCGCCATTAAGTGCTGCAATTTCACGAACCAGTGTCGATGAAATGTAAGAATAATGTTCTGCAGGAGTCAGGAATATGCTTTCTACATCAGGTGCTAATACACGATTCATGTTGGCAAGTTGGAATTCGTATTCGAAGTCTGATACTGCGCGAAGGCCGCGTAAAATGATGTTGGCATTTTTTTCTTGCACGAAATCAGCCAGTAAATTACTGAAGCCGACGATCTCGACGTTGTGTAAGTGGCCGAGTACTTCGTTGGCTAGGTCAACACGGGTATCAATGTCGAGTGTGGGTTTTTTCTTTGGGTTGTTAGCAACCGCCAGAATGATGTGGTCGAACATGCGCGATGCCCGTTCAACCAAGTCAGTGTGTCCGTTGGTGATGGGGTCAAATGTTCCAGGATAGACAACTATGTTCATAGTGGGCTCATCATTCTGTAAGTGGGTCTGCTAGTCGGATAGCAACGTGGGTAAATTCTGCGGCGCACTTTAACTGAATTGGCTAAAAAACGATAGCGCACTGTGACTCTTAGCGGCTCCGAAGATGTAAACAAAAGAGACGATAGCGGCGATGAATGCCCAGTTGTTGCCTTGCTTTATCGCGATAGTACCAAAAGCAATATAGCCGACTAGGCCTAAAACTTTAGCCGTTAACCAGTGATCGGTGAGCGGGTATTGGCCAATCATAACGCATAGCCAAATAGCAAATACCAGCAAAAAAGTATCGATGATGTGCGGCAAAATTTTCAGCAGTTTATTGCTTTTAAACGTTGGCTTAAATTTGAACAGTGCAAAGCGAATAATGAACAATATGATACTTAAGTAAGCGATGCCTACGTGGGAATGTTTAAGAGCGCTATAATCCATGTTTTATCTCGGCTTGTCTCTGTAATTAGAGAGTAGAGTTAGGGAGTTAATTTGATAGTGGCTGCAAAGTAACTTGTTTGGTCTAAGTTGCCAAGTTTCTTTGCCTTGGTTTACATGCCATTACGCTCACTAGTGCGTTAATAGATCGCGGGTCCACACTCAAGGTCGAGTCTGAATCGCCGTCACAATTTTCAATATTTTCTTTGGATTAAAAGGAGGCCTGATAAAACCAAAATAATTGCCATTAGGATCCAGTATCGTAATGTTGGCACTGTGATCCATTAGATAGCCCAGCTCAGTATCAAGCACACCGTTAGCATTTTTGCGTTCAACCTTAGCGTACACCGCATTTAGCTGCGCGGCAAAACTGCGCAAAGAAGCTGGCTTGCCCGTGAATGCTGTAAAGTTTGGATCAAAATAATCCATATACGTTTTTAATTGCTGAGGAGTATCACGCTCAACATCAACACTGACCAATACAACCTGGGTTTGTGACTGCATTTTTGGATTCAATTTTATCCACATCTGCTGCATTACCGACAGTGTGGTTGGGCATACATCAGGGCAATAGGTATAGCCGAAGAATAAGAACGACCACTTACCCACATTATCTTTTTTGCCAACGGTTTGGCCTTCTTCATTCAAAAATGGCACATCGGTGACATTAATAGGCTGAGGAAAAATAAAAGCACCGTCATCCCTTATATGTTCGGATAAGGATAGCGAAGAAGAGTCAAAATTATTAGGCGATAGCAACTGCCAGCCTATAAAAGCCGCTAAACCTAATACTAGGCTCATAACCGCCACGGCGATCACTTTGAAGAGTGGCATTAACGACTTTTCTGCTACCGATGAACTTTTATCTGTTGCCGACATAAACATTCCCAATAAAGTAAACTAGTCACAGCCCATCATACAGAAACTGTTTCTATCATGCTGCAACTTCAAAAACGCATCCTGCAACTCGCTTGGCCCATCATGCTGAGTAATATAACGGTGCCATTATTAGGCCTAGTAGATACCGCAGTGCTGGGTCATTTAAGTGAAGTAAGTTACCTAGGGGGCGTCGCCCTAGGTGGCCAAGTGGTTACATTATTATTATGGAGCTTCGGTTTTCTTCGCATGGGAACCACTGCGCTAAGTGCTCATGCGACAGGGGCTAATCAAATCAGTGGTTTAAATCATCAGGGCAGCATAGAACGAGTATTACAAAATGCCTTACTGATGGCGTTCTTTATTAGCGTTCCTCTAATGGTATTTGCTTATTTAACCTTAGAAAACATGATTGCTTTTATGGGTGGTAGCGAAACTATTCAAGTACTCGCCGTTGAATATGCGAGCATTCGCTTAGCTGCAACCCCTGCGGTACTGATTCAGTACGTTGTTATAGGCTGGTTTATTGGTCGTGGTGAAACCAAAGTCCCCTTAATACTACTGATCGCCAGCAACAGCCTTAACGCCTTGCTTGATGTGGTATTAGTATACGGCTATGGACTTACCAGCGACGGCGTTGCATGGGCAACACTATGTGCCGACTACTTTGCTGCGAGCTTGGGATTATATTGGGCGTACCGCACGGTGACTAACACACAAAAAGATAATAAATTGTCACTTAACTGGCCAAACTTGCAAGAACTCAAACCGCTGCTCAATATTAATCACCAGTTGTTTATTCGCACCCTGTGCTTACTCAGTGTATTTATCTTTTTTACCGCTCAAGGGGCCAAGCAAGGTGATCTAGTATTAGCCGTAAACGCCATTATGCTCACACTATTATTATTAATATCTAATGCCCTTGATGGCTTTGCCCATGCGGCCGAAAGTCTCGTAGGGCAAAGCTTAGGCGCTAAGAAATTTAATCAGTTACGACAGAGTATTTGGTTAACAGGCACTAACGCCTTTATTATTGCTCTTATAATGGTGGCTGGCTTTGCATGGCAGGGTGACAATTTGATGGGCATGCTCACCAATCAACAAGATGTTTTGGCGATGGCGGCTGAATACAGTTCTTGGTTAATTTGGCTACCCTTAATAGGATTTAGCAGTTATTGGCTCGATGGTATTTTCATCGGCATGCAGGCCAGTGCTCAAATGCGCAATAGCATGTTATTAGCTGCGACCGTTGTCTTTTTACCTGTCTGGTTTTTGACACAGCAACTGGAAAATCACGGGTTATGGTTGGCCTTTTATTCTTTTTTATGCGCGCGATCGCTGTTTATGTTGCCGGCATTCCTGACAATACTGAACAAACATCAACTATTTGCCGGAAAAAACTAGCGGACGCGTCAAACTTTACTATACTTTTTTCATAACGGTAAGAGAGTACAACTAACCTACTGTTTTTAAAGGATTTTTTAAATACGAACACCTTGTATTTTTTACACAAAAAAACATCTACGAGTTATTACTTCAATCATTGAGTGTTTAGTGAACACTTTTTAATATTCTACTGAAGTACTAACCGATAAAAAGCTTACTTATTTTAAAGTAGTTGGAGATTCAAAATGATGAACACGGAAGCTTTACAGCAATTGATACAAAAAGCGGTCACCCAAGAACAAAAAACTGGGCAGCTTCATCAGCTATTACAACAGCGCTTAGAAACCGTCGAACGCATTGTAGAATTACCTGAGTTAGAAGCGCTGGAGCGTTTATACGAATTTGTTGTGCGTTATATTCAGCAAGTACCACAAATGCTAGAAGATTTGCACCAAGGTGCTGTTGAAGCAGGTTTGCTAAATTATGTTAGCCCTATACTAGAAGTGGTCGAAGGCTTTTTTATGGCGCCACCCAAAGAGCTCAATAAAGAAACAGGTTTGGCGGCATTAATGGATGAAGCCTTTTTGGCTCACCGTTTATTCGAAGAAGTGAACGATACGTATATTATGCGTGTGGGTCAGCCAATGATTCCGTTTGATATGACCATGTCGAATGTGATTGTTCATTCACTGATTGGTGAACCTTTTGCCAACGAGCTTGAGCAAATCGTAACCATTGCTACCAAAGGCATTTTTGGTGAAGCGAAAGCCTATGAAGGTAATGATCAGTTTTTAGCGTTTATGAATAAAAAAGAGAACGATAACTTGGTGCAAATCGCGCAGCGCTGGCCTTGCATGTCGACTCAAATGGGACTGGATAGCCATCTTCAATTCGTTTAATCCAGCTTTAGTTTAAGCTGCTTGCTAAAAACTCATACAGCGCTTGAATCCGAGCGCTGTTCTTTAAATCTTTATGATAAACAAACCATAAGCCTTCTATACCGTGATCTATTTGGATATCTAATTGCTGTAAATTATTGTGCTTAATCGAATGATGAACGCCCATCGGGCCAATCGCCATACCTTCTACCACAGCATTGTGAATATCAGGAAAATGATTACTTTGATAGATTATCTGCTCTTCGTTTATGTATTTGAGCACTTGCTTAACAAAAGGAATGTGGCGTTTATCATTGCTGGGTAACGCCCATAAATGTTGGTTATATTCATTCGTGTTTTCAGGCAGTCCATACTCTTGCACATAACTGTCAGCGGCAAAATAATGAACTTCAGGCGCATTTAATTTTTTTACGATTAAATCGGGCTCGGTAGGTTGCGCGCCCGCTCGTAAAGAGACATGAGCTGCACCGCTGGCTAAAGGGATGATGTCATCAGTGGCAATGATCTGAATGCGCAACTTAGGATAAGCCTGACGAAATGCTTTTAACGCGGGGTTTAAAATCGGAGAAAAGTCACTTAACGTCGTGATGCGTAAATTTCCGCTAATGTTCTTTTCAGCACTGGCCATTAAATTTTCTAAGCGACTGAAACTTTTATGGATCTCAGGTAACTCTTTAACCACTAGCTCACCCGCGTCGGTTAGCTGATAACCTCTTTGATGGCGAATAAAGAGCTTGGTATCTAAGTTCTTTTCTAAACGATTTACATGGCGAAGCACGGTCGCATGATTCATATTTAATACCTTGCCTGCTTTGGTCAACGTACCCGATTCAGCGACTTGATAGGCAATGCGAAAATCATCCCAGCTGGCTTGCGACATGGTATTACCTTCGTTAAAACGTCAGTTGTTCATATATGCACAATAGTTTCCCTTTTTTGTCTATTTTTCAACAAGTAATTTAAAGGTAGAGTCGTTCTATTAAATTTTCAGCACCAATAAACAGTTTACCTAAACATAAAAACTAAGGTTTCCGTCGAGGTAATGGACGAAGCCATTATGCTCAGAGAATGAGAATTATTATGGTAAAGAACAGTAAAAGCAGTTACGGCTGGCTAGCAATCGTCTTACATTGGCTTATGGCGCTGATTGTATTTTTTTTATTTGGTCTAGGTTTATATATGGTCGAGTTGACCTATTACGATACTTGGTACAAAGGATCGTTAGATCTGCATAAAAGTCTAGGGGTGATACTCATGCTTACTTGGATTTTCCGAGTGATATGGCGTGGGTTAAATAACAGCCCAGAAATAAGTGGTACTGCGTTAGAGAAAAAAGCCGCGCATTATATGCACCTATTACTCTATTGCGTCATGTTTTCGTTAATGACAATGGGTTATTTGATTTCGACCGCTGATGGGCGAGGTGTTGAGGTGTTTGGATTTTTCGAAATACCAGCGCTGCCGATTAGCATTGAAAACCAAGAAGATATTGCCGGTGATATTCACTGGGGATTAGCTTGGAGTTTAATCTTAATGGTTTCGCTGCATGCTTTAGCGGCTATTAAGCATCAGCTAATAAATAAAGACGGTACTTTAATGAAAATGATTCGTCCGAAGGTCGAATCATAACCTAAGTAAACAATGTGACAATCCTTAGGAGGATTTATGAAAAAACAATTATTAACAGCCGTAACCGCTTCTGCTATTGCACTGGGATCTTTGTTCTCGGTTTCAGCACAAGCGGCTGATTATGTGATTGATACGAAAGGCGCTCATGCTTTTGTTCAGTTTAAAATTCAACACTTAGGTTACAGCTGGTTATTAGGCCGCTTTAATACGTTTGAAGGTGATTTTTCTTATGACAAGGCAGCGCCGGAAAAGTCAGAGATCGAAATTGTAATCGAAACGGCTAGTATCGATTCTAATCACGCTGAACGCGATAAACACTTAAAAGGCACTGACTTTTTAAACGTTAAAGAATTCCCAAAAGCCGTATTCAAAAGCACAGGCTTTGAAGTTAAAGATGATGATAACGCGATTGTAACGGGCATCTTTATGTTGCATGGCGTTAAAAAAACAATCAGCTTTCCTGTTGAAAAAATCGGTGAAGGTAAAGATCCATGGGGTGGATACCGTGCAGGTTTCGCCGGTAAAACAAGATTAAAACTGTCTGACTACGGTATTAGTTATAACCTAGGTCCAGCATCAACTCATGTAGAACTTGAATTGCATATAGAAGGTATTCGTAAGTAAGTGATTCGTTAATGGATTATTTATAAGTGGTACAAAAAAGCCCAAATTTTCTTGGGCTTTTTTGTGTCTGAAATAAAGTTTTTTATCCGAGCACTTTGAGTTCATAATCACTTAAAATACAGTCGAGCTACATTACAAGACAGGCCATCATGAAAAAACTAATACTCCCTTTATTGATAGCGCTATCTGCTAGTGCATGTGCCAGTGAAATTGTAAAAAAAGATGACGCACTGCAAGAATATACCGAAGTAACGGATACGTCAGAGGTTGAAAGCAAGCCACTTTTAACGAGGTATAATCCTGAGGAACGTTATTCGGCATTGTTATGGGTTGAGCAAGCCAATCCTGTTAACGATGCGGTACAAGCTCTTAAGAAAAATAATACAGAATTGTGGGCCTACAATACAAGAATGGGTCATAAAGTGCCTGGTGTGGATGCAGATGCCTTACCTGCTGTTTTACAGAAGCATCCATTGAAATTAGCACCTGCTATGGGAGATGTGGTTTACAGTAACGATCATTTAGAGTTACGACTTAAATTTGTAAAGTATGCTCAGAGGTACAATCAAGAAATTTTAAACAACCAATAAGCGATACCATAAAAAAGGCGCTAATAAGCGCCTTTGTTTGTTATGAAAGCTTCCGTCTCATTAAGAGTAAAGGAAGTAATAGCCAGACGAACAGCCCACCAGAATCACCGCCAGAACTTGAAGTGCTTTCTTGGCTTGTATTAGAGACTGTATCGTCATTCTTGATAATAGCGTTTGCAGAAGCCGAACTTATTGATGAAGAAACGGGGTTCGAAAGTACGACTGTAAAACTTTCATCACTTTCTACATCAGTATCACCGGCTACATTAATGGTGATCGTTTTGTTTGATTCGCCATTGGTAAAATCAACTGATCCACTTGGTAAAGTATTACCTATAAAGTCAGCTGCGGTTGCAGGATCGTCTCCTAAGCTTGCTACAGAGTAGGTCACTCTTGCAGTACCTGAAGTGATACCTGAGCGAGTGACTGAAAAAGTATAATCCGTGCTTCCCGAGTTTCCTTCTGCTTTGTCAGCATCAGCCACTAAGAGAGATAGAGATGAGTCATCGCTTCTTATAACGCCATTTGCAGAAGTCGAACTTATTGATGAAGAAACGGGATTCGAAAGTACGACTGTAAAACTTTCATCACTTTCTAAGTCAGTATCACCGGCTACCTTAACGGTGATCGTTTTACTTGATTCTCCATTGGTAAAATCAACTGATCCACTTGGTAAAGTATTACCTATGAAGTCAGCTGCGGTTGCAGGATCGTCTCCTAAGCTTGCTACAGAGTAGGTCACTCTTGCAGTACCTGAAGTGACACCTGAGCGAGTGACTGAAAAAGTATAATCCGTACTTCCCGAGTTTCCTTCTGCTTTGTCAGCATCAGCCACTAAAATAGATAGGGATGAGTCATCGCTTCTTATAACGCCATTTGCAGAAGCCGAACTTATTGATGAAGAAACGGGGTTCGAAAGTACGACTGTAAAACTTTCATCACTTTCTAAGTCAGTATCACCGGCTACCTTAACGGTGATCGTTTTACTTGATTCTCCATTGGTAAAATCAACTGATCCACTTGGTAAAGTATCACCTATAAAGTCAGCTGCGGTTGCAGGATCCTCACCTAAGCCAGTTACAGAGTAGGTGACACTTGCAGTACCTGAAGTGTCACCAGAACGAGTGACTGAAAAAGTATAATCCGTGCTTCCTGAGTTGCCTTCTACTTTGTCCGCTGAATCAGCAGTAATCGCTAAAAAACGGACCCCATTTATCGAGAAGTCTGCTACTGAAACATTGAAGAAAATATTATTCATGCATTGAACTTTAATGCGTCCTGTCGATGTGGTCTCGTTCGGTAACGTAACAGATTCAGTTCCGTCGTTTTCGGTCGACTCTGATAAGGTTATCGAAAAGTTTTGGCCACTATCGTTAGAATATTTAATGTCCACATGCGTACAATTGACAGGAGCTGCTTGTGTATTAGCGACATCCCATGTGATCGATATTTCAGAACCACCCGATAATGTGATACCTCCTGCAGGGGCTGTCACGGCAAAAGGGCCTGCCTCTTTATCCACAGTGACGGTCATATCATCTTGATTGAAGCCGCTACTGCCAGAACGTACGGTTAAACGAAACGTCATATCGCGATCTTCAGTCGGTAAGCGTTCACCGTCATACTTTGTTAGATTACCCTCTAATATGGCATCTAACGCTGGAATGTAACGGGTAGAAGAGCCAGTACCCTGTCGAGAACGAACAATGGGTCGGGTATCGGCATCGGTATGCATGTCAGACTTAGAGGTGGTTTTAGTACCTAAATCAAATTGCTCCCAAGTATAATTAAGAGAAGCTAAATCTGCCGCATCGACATCGTCACCGCTTCCTGTTAAAGCAAAAGGAGTATTGGCAGGAATGGTATAATTATTACCCGCTTCAGCTGAGGGAGCATTTCCGGTTGATACGTTGGTGCCGCATGAGCCACCTTGTGTATTAGAGAATAAGATTTCATTTTCAACAAATTCGCGAATTTGCTCCAAACTGCGGGCGTGAAAGTAAGGATCGCTATTGTTCTGAATATTTTGCGGAGCACAAATTCCAGCGTAAGCCATAATGGTAGAGCCGCTGCCAGGCTCGTAGGCAGAATCAGATAATTGCGTTCCGCCGTCAGTGCTCCCGTGATTTTCTCGGTTGTTATCATCACATGCCCTTGAGCTACTGCCACCGGCGTTAAATGTATGGGTTGCACCGAACTGATGACCCATTTCATGAGATACATAATCAACTACAAAGGGGTCGCCAACAGGGTTGCCTAAACCGGTAACCCCTTTCGCTTTATTATTTGACCAAAAAGAAGAGTCGTCGGCGTCGTCACAGACCGATGCCAGAACAGCTACACCGCCACCACCCGTACTGAAAACATGCCCAATGTCGTATCCAGCAGGAGTAATAATATTGTCTAATTTAGTTTGGTTTTCACTCAATAAAATACCACCATTACTATTGGTATAACCATCAGTTGAAGGATCTGTAAAAACAATATTACTGTTATCAACTAAGACAAATTTGATTGCGACTTCTTTTTCGTAGATGGCGTTAATGCGGTTAACCGCGGTGACAATCGCTGCTTGACCTTTCTCAACTGTCGGGGAGCCAGAACTTACCGCAGCTGTATATTCAGCGGTTGCTGCAAGGGCTAGGCGGTAGGTTCTAATCGTTGTACCTGAGCTTCTCATAGAAGAAGCTTGAGGCCGGCTCTGGCTTAACGATTGAAGAGGATTGTCACTGTGGTTGTGACTAATAACAGAACATTTATATCCCTCTTTAGACGAAGGAAAGTTTGATTTTTTAAAGCTACGGAACGCTCCTGATGATGCGTTTTGGTTATAGCTTGATTCAGGCTCTATATAAACGACGCCCTGATCGGTATTCAAAAACCCATGAAATCCTTTAGGGCTCGCATCTAAACGCCCTGATATTTCAGGATTATCTAAGCCTGTTACTTTATACGTCTTTATATGGGGTAATTTAGCTGCCAGTTCAGGAGTCATAATAGGAGATTCAAAAGCACTGACTCTTTCAAATTTTCCATCAGGTAAGGGTAGGAAAAACTCAAGACCTGAATCACTACTTCCTTCCAAAGGAGCATTTTTTAATTGATTCACAAGCTCTTCAGTATTGGCGTTAACCGAGCGATAATTAAATTCTTTTTGCTCTAGATTACGGCTCAATACATTAGACCACATTCCATCAGGAGAAACAGATGAGTTGGCAGGGGATATCAAAAATAAACTGAGTATCCCCAGTATTAATATGTGCTTTAGGTTATGCATTTATACTTCCTGCTGATACAAAACTGTGACATGGATAGTATAGGAAATGGGCGTATTTAACCTCGATTTATGTGAACTAAGGATAGTTTTATGAACCATTCGACAAAACATGCACAAGGCACATGAGTTTATCATGCGCCCTTTGCATCCTATCAATGATCCTTGCGGTTTAACCCGGGGTTCATGATTTTAAGCGGTCTTTCTTCGTCATCGTAAAGCGCTTTACCTACTGGAGTGACACGTGTAGTTAGCTCTTCGTATAGCGGTTCACTTTCTGCGGTTGCGGCTTCTTTCGCTTCTTTGTGTTGTTTATAGGTTTCAGTAAAACCACAACCTACGCAATCACGAATCTCTGTTTCTTCTTCATCACGATACATGCGGATCTTATCCATTTCGCCACACTTGGGGCAAACAACGCCGGCGATGAAACGTTTTGTAATCAGTTTCTGGCCCATTACAAGGCTCCTTGTGTATGGGTATCGATTCCGCAGTGGCGTAACAGTGCGTCGGTTGTTGGCGCACGGCCACGGAAGCGTTCAAACAATACTGCAGGTTCTTCGCTACCGCCTTTTTGCAAAATCTCAGTTAAGAAACTTTGGCCAGTGGTGGTATTAAAAATGCCTTCGTCTTCGAAGCGAGAGAACGCATCGGCGCTTAAGACTTCGGCCCATTTATAGCTGTAATATCCCGCCGCATATCCACCGGCGAAAACATGGCTGAAGCTATTTTGAAAACGGTTGTATTCAACAATCGGCACGACCGCAACTTGGCTACGCACATCTTCGATGATGCTATTAATGTAGTTCTTTTGTTGTTCTGCATTAAGCTCTGGCTGATATTCGCGGTGCATACGGAAATCAAATAATGAGAATTCTAGTTGGCGCGCCATAACCATTGCACTTTGAAAGTTCTTCGCCGCTAGCATTTTTTCTAGCAGTTCATCGGGTAAAGGTTCGCCCGTTTCATAATGACCTGAGATAAAGGCCAGAGCTTCTTTTTCCCAGCACCAGTTTTCCATAAACTGGCTTGGCAGTTCTACGGCATCCCAAGCGACGCCGTTAATGCCACTCACGGCAGCGGTTTTAATTTGGGTGAGCATGTGGTGTAAGCCATGACCAAACTCGTGGAATAGGGTGGTGAGTTCGTCGTGGGTTAATAACGCAGGCTTGCCATCAACCGCGGGGCTGAAGTTACACACCAAATACGCAACAGGTAACTGTAATGCGCCACTTTCTAATGTACGGCGTACACGGCATTCGTCCATCCAAGCACCGCCCCGTTTTTTATCGCGGGCATATAAATCAAAATAGAACTTGGCGATAACTTCGCCGTCTTTTTGAATATGGAAGAAGCGCACATCGGGATGATAAGAATCAAACTCAGTTTGTTCTTCTATATTAATGCCATATAGACGGTGCACGGTTTCGAACATGCCTTTTAATACGGTATCGATGGGCAGGTAAGGGCGAATCAATTCTTGCGAGATGCTGTATCTATGTTGGCGCAATTGCTCGGCATAAAAACTGATATCCCAAGGTTCTAACGTATCGATGTTAAAGGACTCTTTCGCATAAGCCTTCAGCTCACTGAATTCTTGCTGGGCTTGAGGCACGGCTTTTTCAGCAAGGTCGGTTAAAAAATCGATCACTTGCTGTGGGTCATTGGCCATCTTGGTGGCGACGGAATATTCGGCGTAATTATTGAAATCTAATAGCTGGGAAAGCTCCTGGCGTAATGCCAATATTTCATTCATGACGCCAGAGTTATCAAACTTATTGTCTCCGCCTGATTCTGAATAACGATCGGATGCCCGGGTTGCATACGCTTTATACATTTCATGGCGTAATTCACGGTTTTCGCAATAGGTTAACACCGGAAAGTAAGACGGGAAGTCTAGGGTAAATAAGTAGCCTTCTTGCTCTTTGGCTTTTGCCTGTTGCTGCGCCAATGCCAAAGCAGAATCCGGCAAACCCGCGAGTTTTGTTTTATCGGTAATGACTTTTGTCCAAGCTTGGGTTGCATCCATTACGTTTTCACCAAACTTACTGGTGAGTTCCGACATGCGTTGCTTGAGTTTACCGTAACGTGATTTTTTCTCACCTTCTAAAGCGATACCCGCTAAGCGGAAATCTCGTAGTGCATGTTCGATAGACGTTTTTTGTTCGGTATTTAATGTTTTAAATTCTTCGCTAGCGGCCAGCTTTTTATAGGCTTTATACAGGTCTTGGTTTTGACCCATTTCGGTAGAGTAAGCACTTAATAGCGGCAAGCAAGCGTTGTAGGCATCGCGTCGTTCATCGCTGCTCACCACCGAGTTCATGTGGCTCACTGGTGACCAGGCTTGGCTTAATTCATCGTCCCACGCTTCCATTGGCGTGACGAGTGCTTGCCAGCTAACAGGGGTTGTGCCTGAATTAATGTCTTTTAATAGCTGGTTGATGCGCTGTCGGTTATTGTTAAGCAGCTGTTCCATGGCAGGCAAGGCATGCTCGGCTTTGATTCGCGAAAATGAAGGTAGCGCATTAGCCGTTGTTGCTTGTAATAATGGGTTGTCATCAGTACTAGGGGAAGTATTTGGCATGAATAGGGTCTCGATTAAAGGCTTCGATTGTGCAAAGCATACGGAATAATTTAAGATATTAACCACTTAAGATATTAACTATAGATGATGACGATTGCTCACATTTCAAGCGTCGCAGCCAATCTACCCTTGCAGGAGTTGGAAAAAGTGAAAAATTCAGTTCGACCGTATCAAGGTATGACCCCTAAATTAGGCGATAAGGTTTTTATTGATCGCAGTGCGGTGGTGATTGGGGATGTGGAGATTGGTGATGACAGCTCTGTTTGGCCATTAACGGTGATCCGTGGCGATATGCATCATGTTCGTATTGGGCAGCGTACCAGCGTACAAGATGGCTCTGTGTTGCACATTACTCATGCCAGTGATTTTAACCCGGGTGGATATCCTCTGATTATTGGCGACGACGTCACCATTGGCCATCAGGCGATGTTACACGGCTGCACCATTGGTAATCAGGTCTTGATCGGTATGAAGGCGATGGTAATGGACGGTGTGGTGATTGAAGATAAGGTGATCGTTGCCGCAGGTGCCTTAATACCCCCGGGTAAAACGTTAGAGAGTGGTTATATGTATGTCGGCAGTCCGGCCAAAAAAGCGCGACCGCTAACGGAAAAAGAACGGCGTTTCTTTCCGTATACTGCGGCTAATTATGTCAAGTTAAAAGACAAACATATTGCTGAAGGTTTTGCAGAGTGAGCGGCTCTTTAGTGAGCGATTCTTTAGTTAACGATAGGTTAAGAATTTCTTACCCGAGCTAATTAAGTGTTCTTGTTCGTTGCAGCTGGCAAGGCTAATTTTTCCTTGCGAGTTGTAGAGCAGCTGTGTAATGCCTGCATTGACCAGTGTCCAATTGAACTGAAACGCATAGTGATCACTCAAGCCTAAGCAATGTTGAATAATGGCCGTAATCGGACCGCCAGAAGAGAACACAACAACGTCTTTACCATTGGCTTTTTCAATCGTATCGAACAGTGCTTGCCGACAGCGCTGAGTAAATTTCGGCCAAGATTCAATATAGTCGTCATCGTGCTTGCCACTGATCCAGCGATCTATTGAGGTTGAAAATAAAGCCTGAAATGCTTTTTTAGGGTTTGCTTGCTTCATAAGATAAGCCCCTAATACTGTTTTTTGCACAAGCTTATGACTGCCCATTCCTTGCTTACGATAGCCGGGTATATTCAGCTCAGCGTGGGCTGCAGCAATAATGTCATCACTATCGAACTCATTAAACCCAGCCTCTTCAATAACCGTCCCGTACGCATGCCAAACTTTTTGCGCGCCGGCAAATGTTTCTCTATGGCGCCGCATAGCACCCTGCACGACGAGCTTGGCTTCAACGGAGCGCGCGAGTAATGATTGCCCCACTAACGCGCCTTGCTGGTGGCCAAGATCTGACAGCTGATCATAATCGAGCTTATCAAATCCTGCTTGGCCATGACGTACGAGATAAATAGAGGCCATTATTACTGTTTCTCCATCATTTAATGCCAGAATCTTTAATGATTTTTGCACAACGCCAATTCATATATTGCACGAGGAACCAGAAATTCTTAAAGGCCTTATTATCAGTTTGCTTATGGTGATAGCGATAATAAATTTGCTGCACGATAACCGCTAAACGGAACAAACCAAATACCTCGTAAAAGGCCCAACTGGATTTACCAAAGCCCATTTTTCCACAATAATAATCGACCACTTCATCACGCGTTAACATACCCGGTAGGTGAGTTGGCTGACGACGGATTTGGCGAAAAAACCAATCGTCATCGCTTTGAACCCAGTAAGCTAAACTGCTACCCAAATCCATCAGAGGATCACCGAGGGTTGCCATTTCCCAATCTAAAACACCAATAATATGTTGCGGGTCTAGAGGATCAAGAACGACGTTATCCATGCGGTAATCGTTATGAATAATACAGGTCGTGACATCGTCTGGCTGATTGCGATTGAGCCAATCCATTGTTTTGTTAAAGCTAGGGACATTCCAGGTCTTAGATTTAGTATAACGCCCACTCCAACCATCGACTTGGCGTTTGACATAACCCTCACCTTTGCCCAAATCATCCAATCCTGCCGCTTTATAGTCGACCTTATGCAGATCGATGAGCTTGTCTAGAACGGAAAGACTAAAATTCTTATTTTCTTCCGGGCTCAGTATCATGCCACGAGGAAAGTTATTGCGAGGAATAATGCCGTGCAAGCGTTCCATGACATAAAAATCACAACCGATAATCCCTTGGTCATCACAGAAAGCAATCATTTCAGGTACAAACGGATAAACCGGCTTCAGCCCCTTCATAACATTAAATTCGCGTTTCATATCATGGGCAGACGCGGCTTTGTGACCTGGTGGTGGGCGACGTAAAATTAAATCGCCCCCTTGTACCGCATCAGGATATTTCAAATGATACGTCAGGTTAGACGCGCCCCCCGAAAATTGTTTTACTTCTGGAAGTTCATTGCCTAGTTCAATACCTTGGTCGGTTAACCAATCATGAACGGCTCGAATATCAAAAGCATCACTGCTACGCAGAGCTTTCGGTTGATCAATAAATTGTTCTGACATTGAAGTATCCTAAATGAACGCGTATGTATTTTATGACGTTGCTGTTTTTATATTATTGCTATTTATTGCTAGCGGCTAAAGCAGGGTCATACTTTTTCATTTTCGCTGCGGTTTTCCCGACTAAATAAGAGTAAAGCCATGGCATGAAGCGTTTTATAAAATAAGCACGGCGTCCCATTTTATGAGGGTTACAAATTAGCTTATTTTTCTTCATATCACGGTAGCAAATATCGGCGACATCGTCAGCGGTCAATTCAGAAGATTCAAAAACCTTGTCGACCATTTTCAATAATTGTGGATCACTGGTACGCATGCCTTTATCTAGATTGGTACGAAAGAAACCCGGGCATAAAACGGTTGTGCCAATGCCATAAGGTTTCAGTTCGTGATGCATGGTATCGCTGAGAGCAACCACGGCCGCTTTAGTGACGTTATAAGACGCCATTAATGGTGCTGTCATTAAGCCAGCTAATGAGGCGGTATTAATAAAATAACCACTGCTTTGAGTTTTCATCATGGGGGTAAACGTCCGGCAACCTAGGGCAACGCTCTTAAGGTTGAGATCGATAACCCATTCCCAAGTAGACCATTCTCCTTGTTCAATACGGTCACCGGTTGCGACGCCAGCATTATTGATGACGACATCAATACCTTGCCAGCGCTGCTCAACTTTAGCCAATAACGCTTGCCATTGATCAGGTTGGGTGACGTCAAGGTTATACACCCATCCGCGTCCACCGGCTTGCTCTACCATTTTTAAGGTTTCAGCTGCACCTTTTTGGTTGATGTCGGCTATGCAGATATCAGCACTTTCTTTAGCAAAACGCAGCGCGAGTGCACGGCCTAAGCCACTTGCTGCGCCAGTGATTAATACTCTACTCATAATGAGTGAACTCTTAAGTGGATTTATTAAGAGTATAATAAAATGTCATCAACTATCTATGAAATGAATAGTTTTAATGAGAATATATTCTTATTGTTTATGATTGACGTAAAGGTGGTGGATAGCTTTATGAAAGCGAATATTGATATTTCACGGGTAGATCTTAATTTATTCGTTGTGTTTGACGTAATTTACCGCGAAGGCAATCTGACTCGGGCAAGTGAAGCTTTAAATCTTTCTCAGCCCGCGGTCAGTCACGCATTATCTCGCTTACGCGATCGGTTTGATGATCCGTTATTTGAACGATCGGGTAAGAAAATGGTGCCAACCCCTTTGGCAAAAGCGATTATTGAACGCGTGCGCGAAGGGTTAGGGAATTTAGAATCGACGTTAAGTGACGGCCTTATTTTTGACCCAAGTACTGCAGAGCGCACGTTTACCATCGCAATGAGGGATGTATTAGAAGCAAAAGCATTGCCTGACATAGCGAAACACTTACAACTGATCGCCCCTCATATTAGTATCCGCAGTGTGCAAATGTCACGACGAGATATAGAAAGCGCCCTTATTCGTGGCACCATTGATTTTGCGGCGGATGTGCTTATTCCAGTCTCTAAGCAAGTTCGTCATGGTTTAATTGGTAGTGAGGGTTTGTCGGTCATGATGTCTAAAGGCCATCCTCTTGTGGCTAAACTCAGCAGCCAAGACTTTAATATAAAAGACTATTTGCAAGCCAAGCACATACAGGTCTCTAGTCGTGCCAGCGGCTTAGGGATAGAAGATGTTGCTTTATCACGCTTAGGTGAAAATCGAGAAATTGGTATGCGTTGCCAACATTATTACGCGGCCGCAAAAGTGGTTGAAAAAACAGACTGGTTGCTTACCTTACCGACGACATATGCCTCTGCATTAAGTGATGAGAGCCACCCGAACAATCCTTATGTCATTTTTCCTCTGCCCTTTAAAGCGGAACCGTTAGAGGTGCATTTATATTGGCACCATAAAGCGGAGCATGATCCGGCAATGATTTGGTGCAAACAGCAAATTGAAAATTTGTTAATGGGATAAAATTATTTTCTGCTAGTAGCGGTCGGAATAGATGACTTTTTCAGCGGTCTTTTTTTCCTGCCATTTTAACGTTTCTAATTCGGGTTTGTCGTAAAACTTATCGACTTCTCCCAAGCATAAGTATGCAATCAACTCTCGATCAGCGGGAGCATTCAGAATCGACTTCACTTGAATAGGGTCAAGAATACTGACCCAGCCCATTCCTATATTGAGAGATCGTGCCTTTAACCACATGTTTTGTATTGCGCATACTACACTGTAGCGGCCCATGTCAGGCATGCTAGTTTGCCCAAGGACAGGGCCTGATTGGGGATTATAAAACACCGCGATATTGAGAGGGGATTCAATAATTCCTTCCAGCTTGAGTTGCTGGTATTGTTCCAGTTTACCTACTTCGAATTTCCCGGCTTTAAACAGTGCCTTTGCTTTTTCATTTTCAATAAAAAAGCTATCCGCTACTTTTTGTTTAGTCTCACTTTGATCAATGGTGACAAACTCCCAAGGCTGAGAAAAACCAACGGAGGGTGCCATCAGGGCCGCCGCAAATATTTGCTTGATGTCTTCTTGTTTTAGCTTGTTGGGTAAAAAACGATTGCCTCGAACATCACGTCTAGCCGACATGATTTCACTGAGTAAATCACTCTCTTCTTTAATAAAATGCTGGGTTTGATTCAAAGTGGGCATAAAAATGTATCACTGAATGGACGATGTAAAGAGTGTGTTTTATGAGCGTGCTCATTATAAATTGATATGGCGTAGGAAGCATCTTTTGCTGATAACGCATAAAAAGTGCAGTGCTTTAACGCTCTTTACTTTTTAACCAGCCCTGCACGTTTGACCAACGATTAATGATTAATGCCGAAAATATCAAACTGCAACCAATCAGTTGCAGCGTAGACATCCTCTCATTGAACCAGGCGGCCGCGATCAACGCTGTCCAAATAGGCTCTAAAATCATAATCACAGCAGCATGGCTGGGTGTTGTTAACCCTTGGGCATACGTTTGTAATAAAAATCGTGCAGCGGTGCCTATGAGTGCACTCAGTAATAACCATTTAGCCATTGACCCTGTCACTTCTGCAGGCCAAGTCTCGGCGTAGGCTGAAATGATAATGGCCATAATGCCAACAAAGGACAGTGATATTGCGGTGAGCGCGGCGGCTGACATTCGAGCCGCCGCGCGACCGTTTAAAATAAAGGTTAATGATAACAAGATGGCAGCACCGAGAAAAAACAGCTGGCTCTTTTCAGGGTGAAAACCGTTTTCTAAACCTAATAGTCCAAGTCCAATAAAAGCAACGGGCAGTGCCAACCAATTACTTCTTTCAACGTTGGCTTTAAAAATAAGGTAACTGATGGGCGCTACGAGTATAGAAGCGATGCTGGTAATAAAAGCTCCTTCGCCTAAGTTTTTAGCGTGGAACAAACCAAAAATCCATAAACACATTGATAGCCCAAATAAGATACCGACCTGAGCCGAGGCTATCCACTGTTTTGGGTTAAGGCCAATAAGAGAGGATTGGCTAAAAAGCGCAAGAAAAATACCGGCTAATAAAAAGCGGCTGCCAATGAATAATAGCGGAGGCATTTCACTGACCGCCTCTTTAGAGAACATCCAGCTAATTGCGGCAAGCAGGGTAACAACAACAAGCAGAACATCTGCTTTAAGAGAGTGGCTAGACAAGGCTATAACAACGTATTAAAAGTAAAGCACGCATAATACCGACAATTACTATTATGAGTACTTTTTACTTTCGAACGCAGTGTTCTAATTTTGGACATGTTTTGCTGAGCCTCAAGAAAAATTAAATTCAGCAACCATCTCTTTCAAATTATTGGAGGTGGCCATTAAGGCTTCTGCTTGTTCGCCAGTCGAACTGGAAGACTGTTGAGTATTTTGAGATAACACTTTGGCTGATTCTGTCGTCTGACTAATACTGCTAATAACTTGGGTTTGCTCCTCACTGGCGGTGGCGATTTGAGCATTCATGTTATTGACTAATTCAAGACGGTTAAACAAAGCAAGGATCTCTTCATTCGCTAGTTTGAATGATTCAGATAATGATTGAGTAGCGGTGCTGCTTTGAGTCATTGCATTCATTGATCGATCTGCGCTCTTTTTAAGGCCTTCAATCATGTGCTGAATCTCTTCTGTGGATTGCTGTGTTTTACCCGCAAGGTTTCTAACCTCATCGGCGACTACCGCAAAGCCGCGACCTTGTTCACCCGCTCTCGCTGCTTCGATCGCCGCATTAAGGGCTAATAAATTGGTTTGTTCCGCAATGCCTTGAATGGTTTGTAAAATGCCATAAATCCCTTCTACTTGAGTACTCAATTCACTCACGTCACTGGCACTGGCAGACGTCACATCATTTAACATAATAAACTGTTTATCGAGATCATTAATTTTCGCACTAACAGATTGCCCATTGCTATTCACATCGGACACTTCTTGGTGAGCGTCCTGTACATTGGCTGCGATTTCAGATGACGCACTTTCTAGCTCTGTCATTGCGACGCTCACACTGTCCATATTAAGAAATAAATTCTCAGCGCTACCTTGGTTGTTTTTAGCATTAGTATTTAATATTTCTGCAGAACGGTGCAATGCCGTTGAAATATCTCGTACTTTTATAATGACGTGTTCGACCCTCTCCATCATGATATTGAGCTGATTCGCCAGTGGCGTCATGTCACTGGTATTGTGAGTGGGTATGCGAAAACTGAGTGGGGTGCCAGCATTGGACATAGTTTTGACACCGGACACTAGTTTATTTAAGCCAGAGGTTATTTTATTAACAAAATAGAGTGCCGCCATGACGAGCAGACCCGCGATTACCAGAATGCCTGAGATAGCGATAGCCGCCTGAGCATCAAAAATCGATTGCCATTGTTGCTGAATAAAAAGGCTCATGGCTTCTGGAGAGACGCCATTCGCTTGATTTTGGATGAATTCTTGGCTTGCCTGCGCCAGTTGATCACGCTGCGCACGCATATTTTTAACGGCCAAGAATATAATAATTAGGGTCGTTAACAAAGCCGGCAGAGTAGCGGCAAGCACCAACTTGTTTTTAACAGAATATTCCATTGATCATTATGCCTTTTATTTAAAAATTATTAATAAAAGTGTAGTGCAATTTGGTGAGGAAACAATTTTCTAACATACAGAATTCCTGTGCAGGCGTTCAGTGCCATTCTAGGCTGCTAGCGAGTATCTAGCCACGCTTGATAGGGAAGGTTGATACTGGCCATATCGAGAACTGATCAAGTCTGCAACTTTAAAAGCGTTAGAAGATAAACGTATTAAATTTAAGCGGTTAATTAGGCCTCATGTAAGTGCGTACACAAAAATTGATGGCGATGATATGCTAGATCATTAGAGGAAATTAAGATTTGATCCTCTAACGAGAAGCTGTTCAATCAATAATAATAACAATAATTCTATGGAGACTTTGCATGATGAATTGGATTAATAACAGAAAACGGATATACAGTTCGATATGGTTATACCTTTTTATAACTTTATTAGCTGGATGTGGTTCTGATTCAGGTAATCAAATTCGGAATCCCCCTCAATCTGAGCAACGAGAAGAACCTTTAGAGCCCGAGGATCCAAACGAAGATCAGAGCCCAAGCGAAGATGAGAACCCAAACGAAGATGAAGACCCAATAGAGGATGAAGACCCAATAGAGCTGTCAGCTTGTCGATCGGCTGTTTTCCCTTCACAAGAATGGACAACATGTGAGTTGCAGAACTATGCAAAGGCAACAGGATCCACGGCAAGACATCTATTAGATTTAGGGTTTCAGACTAAACTTGTGGCTGAAGGGGTTAAGAGTATTCTTGCGTTTACTGAGAGGCTTTTGGTTGATCCTTTTTGGAATAGTCTCCTTAATTTATGTGGTTCCGTTATACCGTACTGTGTGGGAGATCCTTATAGACATCCCGGTACAGACGATTGGTATGAGTCGATTGGGACGTTTTATCCAGTGAATTTTTATGATAATGAAGGTGCTCGCTTAAGTGGGCGAGTATGGGCGCCTAAAAACCATCAAGAAGGTAAAAAGTATCCCGCAGTGATCATTGTGAATGGCTCTGTGCAGGCGCCAGAGACACTATATTGGTGGGCTGCGC
>JBNMQK010000007.1:0-51735 GCA_051278005.1 Oleispira sp.
TAAAGATGGCCGAGCGGGTACCGATAAGAATTTTTGCTTGGTTTTGATTGCACTGATGCCACGCGATTAAGCGTTCTTTATCATTGAGATTAGAATGCATCATGACAACGGGCACATCAAAACGAGCTTGAAAGCGACGCAAGGTTTGCGGTGTGAGGCCAATCTCGGGGACCAGTACTAAAGCTTGCTTACCTCGGGCAATGGTTTTAGCAATCAATTGTAAGTAAACCTCGGTCTTACCACTGCCGGTAATACCATCGAGCAAAGCCACATGGAACTTGCCCAATTGTTCAGAGATTTTATCGACCGCAGAGGCTTGCTCACCGTTTAAAGTAAGTGCTAACTGACTGGCTGGGCCGCAGAGAGGAACGGGTAATTGCAGGTAAGGCTCGACTAACCCTAAATTTGATAGGCGATCTAGCTGAGCTTTTGCGAAACCTTGTTGGGTGAGATCTTTATGACGCCAGTGGGGTTGCTGCTGAAAGAGCTGCCATAACGCGAGTTGCTTCTTACCCGTTATAGCGCCGGTATTAACAGCGCTCTCGTTAACGCGCACACGCCAATGCGGTTCGGCGATGTCACTGATCTGACCCCCTTTACGTAATAATACCGGGATCGCGAGGTCGAGAACTTCCCCTAATGGATGGTGATAATAGCTGCTGAGCCATTTGCACAGTTCAAGTATGTGAGGACTCACTAACGTACCAGAGTCCAAGCTTTCAGTGATGTTCTTGAGTTTATCCACAGGTACATCAGTTTCGGTCACAATAGACAGAACAAATCCAATTAACTGCTGACGACCAAAAGGCACTCTAACCCGACTACCGATCTCATAGCTTGAGGCGGCCGTATTAGCTAAAGGCAAATAATCAAATTGTCGGCGCAAAGGCACCGGCAGCGCAATGCGAAGGTAGTATGTGTCAGTCATGGCGGCTAGTTTACAGGGTTTGTGAATAAAATCCGATGGAAAGTGCTTTGTTAGAATTCTTCCCTCTGGTATCATTCGCGATCCAAAACGTTGACGTTAACAATTCCTTCAACGGAATTCGTTAAGTTGGCACTTTCGTGCGGTACTCCAGTGTAAGAATCACACTGCTGGAGAGAGCGGCACTTTTGTTATAAATTAGGTGACTTATGAAAGCTGGTATCCACCCAGAATACGCTGAACTTGCAGCAACTTGTACTTGCGGTAACACGTTCACAACTAAATCAACTCGTTCAGGTACTATTCACCTAGACGTATGTTCTTCTTGCCACCCTTTCTATACTGGTAAGCAGAAGACTGTTGATACTGGCGGTCGTATCGACAAATTCCAGAAGCGTTTCGGTGGCTTCAAGAAGTAAAATTCTTGCACTGAATGCAAAGAACGCGCTTGGGTCATCCTTAGCGCGTTTTTTTTTCTCTGTAAAATTGTTGTCCAGCTTTTCAGCCTATTAAAAATCTTGTGGAAAAATTATGAACATTAAAGAAATCTCGATTACCAGTAACTTGCGTAAAAAAATTCAAAAAGCGGTCAAAAATACCAGCATCATCTTTGAAGATGAAAATGGTGATATCGTCGTTAACGTTATCGCCTATACAGAAAACACGTCGCATACCGGACGTTTTCCTTTAGAAGATATCTTAGGCGAAGATGCTTTGGATTATGATGTAGAGTTTTGGATCTTTAACTAAGAAGTGGATTTTTAACTAAAATCCCTCTTTCCTTATTAGGGACAGAGTTAAGCGACGCTAGCTTTAAAGGCTAGCGTGCTTAAATTGATTGTGAAAAGCTAGCCTGCTTTACCCGAGACAAAAGGATTTGTGCGTTTCTCAATACCGAATGTTGAAGTAGGTCCATGGCCAGGAAAGAACGTAATATCATCTCCTAACGGAAACAATTTATTACGAATCGAAGCCACTAATTCTGCATGATTGCCTTGTGGAAAATCCGTACGACCTATCGAACCCTGAAAAATAACATCGCCTACCAAGGCTAGTTGATCATCTTGGCTGTGAAAAATCACATGGCCTGGGGTATGACCAGGGGTATGAATCACATCCAAAGTCACATTGCCGATCGTGACCGTTTCACCTTCTTCTAACCAGCGATCGGGTAAAAAGCTTTGTGCCGGTGGAAAGCCAAACATCTGCGACTGCTGTGGCAGCATATCGAGCCAAAATTTATCCCCAATATGTGGCCCTTCGATTTTTATATTTTTCAATTGCGCTAGCTCAATGGTGCCACCGACGTGGTCTAAGTGTGCATGCGTTAATAAAATCTTGGTGATAGTTGCGCCCATCGCTTCGGCTTGGATCATGATGCGTTCAACTTCGCCGCCAGGATCAACCACTGCCGCTTGTTTCGTTTCTTCGCACATGATGATGCTACAGTTTTGCTGAAAAGGTGTCACAGGGACAATGGCGACTTGTAATGGCATGGTAATGTTCTCTTTTGCGTACTCGAAAATTGGCAAGTCGCCTAGGATAATGCCTAAGGCCTAAAATGCAATGAGCTTTGGCGCTTTATTCTTGTACTGTGGCATAGTCATACCGACGTTAGCATTCACATACGTTGGGTCAGCCATCGTGTAGCGTTCACCATTCAACTGCCAGCTATCTCCTTGTGCGGGTTTACTAAACTTAACCGCGGTTGCTATGTGACCCGGGAAATCAACAATAACGACATCCAGCTTTAATAATGATTTCGTTAACCAAGCAAACAATGCTGCTCTATCTTCGCAATCAGAATAGGGATAGTGCAATGTTTCTAATGGAAATAAATAGTTTTCTTGGCGAAATTGATCATGGTCAGTTTTATATTCGAAGGCGGTTTGCACAAAGCGCAATAAACGGTTAACGGCTTCAGTTTCAGTTTGACCTTCAATAATAGGCTTTAATTGAGACAGTAAGCTGTAAGCTGTTTCTTGTGGCATACCCGCAGAGAAATAATTTTTCAAATCAAGTTGAGGAAAGGTTTTAAAGTAATTAACCATATCTTTTGGATAGCTGACATTGATGTCGAATTTTTTTCCGTTATAAATAAAAGATAAATCACGCTTTGCTTGATGTTTATTTGCAATGAACTTATTTGGTTCAGAAAAATCTAGATTTCTTTGGCCATCTAGGTGCTTACCACTGTAAGTAAATACTTTACCTGGTTTCATTTCTTTTTCGTTCAACGAAACTGAATAATAACGTTGATTGTCTAAGGTAAAAAATGTGGTGCTAAATAGCGGCTGTTTAGAAGGCATTAATAAAAATATTTTCTGATTATAAGCAATGCGTGCATTAAATCCTGCTTTAACTAATAAAAACCAAGAGGTGAGTTGACGACTGCTTTGATTGCGCTGATTGGAACCCTGTAACTCTCGAACGAACTGATCAAATAATAAAGCGGTTCCCCAATCATTTAATTGAAGATTTTTTGAGGCTTCTGAGAGCTGACTAATTATTTCTTTATGAGGCTGAGTCGCCAGTAGCTCCCAATAACCGGCAATCGATTTATTGCTAATATTATTTCTAAAACTTTGTTTAAATTTTTTGTTATATTTGATATTTATATTTTCACCAAAAAAATCAAACTGTGCATTGCGTAAATTGAAGTCTTTTTTAATAATGGATTTTTTTTCTGCAATAGGTTTCTCATCAACAGAAAGTGGTGGCTTAATAATGACGATGGGTTTAATAATAATGGGTTTTATTATTTTCTCTTCAGGCTTTGTCGTATCCGCTGTATCCAAATCTGTATCGTTAATGATACCGATCGGTTTTGCGATAGGGATTGCTAACGGTTTTGGTGCAGGATCACGTTTAACCGTTTTTTTAACATCGACCTCCTTCCATTTTTTATTTAAAAAACCGATGAACGCTTTGTCATTTTCATCGAGGTAGTTTTGGAATTCAGTTTGGGTTTGCTGCAGCCATTGCTCATACTCAGAATCTGCCGCTAGACTATTAACACTAATGAACGAGGCGCTACAGGCGAGGGTGGATATTATAAAATTGCGGAGTAACCGTCTGTTCATGGCGAGAACCTTTTAGTAAATTTCTTATGGTAAAAATCAAAACCAAAAAAAACCGACACAAGGTCGGTTCTTTTTAATAAACACTATTAGTTGTTCATGTTTGCAATCTCAGCGGCTAGCTCATCTTGAGCTTTGCCTGCTTGAAATTTCTGCCATAAAGCACGTTCATTCTGTATAGATGTTTTAATTGCTTGCTCAGCAATTTTACCAACGATTTCTGGTGCTAGACCAACCAATACTACAATACCACCTGTGGGTGTTGGCATTTGACGGAAGATACGAGAACCGATTAACGTCTCTTTAGTAATCTGCTTAGTTACAGAAGTATTTACCTGATCAACGGTCTCACTATCGCCAGTGCCCGTTGTTTCCGAATACTGCTTGATCATGTTTTGAACTTCAACCTTCATGGTCTGAGCAAGTTCAACACGCGCAGCGGTTGCCGCCATTTGCTTCATGAAGTTAGCGCCCGCGCCAGACTTGTCTGCATAACCTACCGCAGAAAGATCGATACCATCAACCGGTGCGCCACAAACCCATTCAGGAGCCGGTTGGTTAGAACCATCAGCAAATACGCAACTTGCAACCGCTTGAAGGGCTGGCTGGTTAGCGCTACAAGCGACTAAAAATGTTGCTGCACTGACAACTAATAATGAACGAATTCTCATCTTATTCTCCTTGAAATGTGATAAACGAAGATAGTTTTAATCTAGTTAAAGTGAGCATAGCGTAAGGCTGAATAAATTACTACACTCGCTCGTAAGGTATGTGATAACAATTTAAGGAAGGGTTCAATACGAGTTTTTATGGGTTTTTATTAGCAATAAAAAAGCCGCATTAGAGGTGATTCTAATGCGGCTTTTTTGTATCTTTCTGGCCTTGAACAAAAGCGCTTAATAAAAATTTTAGAACAAACGACGTACTTTAATCGTGCCGTCAATGGTCTGAATTTTATCAAGTGCTAATTCGCTAGCGCCTGCATTCACATCAATAACAACATAGCCTATGTTACCAAAGGTTTGTAAATACTGGCCACAAATATTGATGTCGTTCTCAGCAAGAATGGCGTTGATCGCGTTCATGATCCCCGGCTTGTTCTGGTGAACATGCAGGATACGGTGCTGGTCAGGGTGAGCCGGTAATGCAACTTCTGGGAAGTTAACCGCAGAAATAGTGGTACCGTTATCGCTGTACTTACCTAGCTTCTCAGCAACTTCTAAACCGATATTAGCTTGCGCTTCAATCGTAGAGCCGCCCACGTGAGGCGTAAGAATGACGTTATCAAATTCACGTAGCGGCGTAATGAACTCCTCATCATTTGAGCGAGGCTCAACTGGGAATACATCAACAGCAGCGCCTAATAGCTTCTTGCTACGAACCGCTTCCGCCAAGGCATCAATATCAACCACGGTGCCGCGAGATGCGTTCATCATGATAGAACCTTGCTTCATCTGAGCAAACTGTTCAGGACCCATCATCCATTTTGTAGCCGCCGTTTCTGGAACGTGAAGTGATATCACGTCAGACATGCCTAGTAGTTCTTCCATAGTAGCAACCTGCGTTGCGTTACCTAAAGGAAGTTTAGTGACTACGTCATAGAAGAATACTTTCATGCCCATTGATTCAGCCATCACAGAAAGCTGAGTACCAATGCTGCCGTAGCCAACGATGCCTAAAATCTTACCGCGAATCTCGAAAGAATTAACCGCAGACTTAACCCACTCACCACGGTGGCACTGAGCACTTTTCTCAGGAACGCCGCGCATCAATAAGATCGCTTGCGCGATGGATAGCTCAGCAACAGAGCGAGTATTTGAAAATGGAGCGTTAAATACACAGATACCACGTTCAGTCGCCGCTTTTAGATCAACCTGGTTGGTGCCAATGCAGAAACAACCCACGGCAATCAACTTCTCAGCGGCATCAAAGATGTCAGCCGTTAGTTGAGTGCGTGAACGAATACCGACGAAGTGTGCGTCTTTGATACGCTCTTTTAATTCTTCTTCAGGCAAGGCCGACTTTACATAGTCGATGTTGCTATAACCAGCGGCTGTCAATGTGTCTACAGCGCTCTGGTGTACGCCTTCAAGTAGTAGAAACTTGATTTTGCTTTTATCGAGTGAAGTCTGGCTCATGAAGATACCTATATGTGAATATAAAAATCGCGTCAACCCCTGGCTACTTGGTTGGCTTTCGCTTAACCAAGTTTTCATCAAAGGCTCTGAAAAATTAGGCGCGTATGCTAACATACACGGCAATTAAAGTGTCCCCCTTTGATGGGGACGGATGATGAAAAGTTTGCGATTTTAAGGTGAATTTTGTACATATTGCTGTGAGGGTCTTATTAATCGCACAATATCTACGTCAATACCGGTAAGCGCGCATAACCTAAGCGGATATTTAGATGACACAGCCTCAAACTTCTTTAAGCCAAACTGAGTTAGAAAACCGATTAAAGGCCATTGTTGGTGAAGATAAGGTAAAAACCGATGACGTTTCTTTGGAAACCTATGGTAAGGACTGGACTAAGATCTATCCGCCAAACCCTTCTGCCATTGTTTTTCCTAAAACGACAGAACAAGTTCAAGCCATTGTTAACTTCGCCAATGAACATCACGTTGCTTTGGTGCCTTCTGGTGGTCGTACGGGTTTGAGTGCCGGTGCAGTCGCGGCGAACGGTGAAGTGGTTGTCTCGTTTGATTATATGAACAGTATCTCTGGTTTTAATACCATGGATAAGACCGTCCGTTGTGGTGCCGGTGTCATCACCGAGCAGTTACAAAACTACGCGGAAGAACAGGATTTGTTTTACCCAGTCGATTTCGCATCGGCTGGTTCTAGCCAGATTGGCGGTAATATAGGAACCAACGCTGGCGGGATTAAAGTGATTCGTTACGGCATGACGCGCGATTGGGTTGCTGGCTTAACCGTCGTGACGGGTAAGGGCGATATTCTTGAGCTGAATAAAGACCTCGTGAAAAACAATACCGGTTATGACATGCGCCAATTGTTTATTGGTGGTGAAGGGACGTTAGGCTTTATTACTGAGGCGACCATGCGCCTTACGCGTCCGGCTAAAAATCTGACCGTATTGGTGTTAGGTGTGCCTGAGTTTGAAGCCATTATGAGCGTACTGAATACTTTTCAGACTAACATCGACCTCACTGCGTTTGAGTTCTTTTCTGATAAAGCCATGCGTAAGGTGGTTGCTCGTGGTGATGTGCCGGCACCGTTTGCTACGGAAGCTGAATATTACGCGCTATTAGAATTTGAAGCAGAAACCGAAGGCCATATCGAGCAAGCGATGGAGCTGTTCGAGAAGTGCATGGAAGAAGGCTGGGTATTGGATGGCGTAATGAGCCAGTCTGAAACCCAAGCGAAAAATCTATGGCGCTTGCGTGAAGATATTTCCGAAACCATTGCTGAGTGGACACCGTATAAAAACGACATTTCTGTGGTTGTTTCTAAAGTGCCACCTTTTTTACGAGAGATTGAAGACGTAGTAAACCGTGAATATCCCGATTTTGAAATTATCTGGTTTGGTCATATTGGTGATGGCAACTTGCACTTGAATATTTTGAAGCCTGATGACTTAGCAAAAGAGCTCTTCTTCGAGCAATGTGCGAAAGTATCGACTTGGGTATTTGAGATTGTTGAAAAATACCAAGGGTCAGTCTCAGCAGAACACGGTGTGGGTATGACGAAGAAAGCGTATCTTAAATACACTCGTAGCGAAGCCGAAATTGGTTACATGCGCGCAGTGAAAGCGGTATTCGATCCGAACAATATTATGAATCCAGGTAAATTGATTGATATGGAATAAACGGTGATGCAGCTTATTTTAGATCAGCAAGCGTATCCGCATGGTTTGGGAAAGGTTGTTTGTGTGGGACGCAATTATGCGGCTCACGCAAAAGAACTGAATAACCCTATTCCAGACACCCCTATTTTATTTATTAAACCTGCTTCAAGTGTTGTTCCTTTTGGTCCTGATTTTACAATACCCAAAGATCAAGGCAGCGTTCATCATGAGCTTGAAATCGCTATTCTTATTGACAAAGCATTGAGTCATGCTAGCACCCAACAGGTTGCAGAAAGTATTGCGGGTTTTGGTTTAGGACTAGATCTGACGTTGCGTGATGTGCAGGATAAATTAAAAGAAAAGGGTCACCCGTGGGAGCGTGCTAAAAGTTTCGATGGTGCCTGTCCGCTGACACGTTTTGTCTCTTTAAGCTCATCCTGCAAAATTGACCAGCAGCCTTTTGGGTTAACACTGAAAAAAAATGGTCAACTCCAGCAGCAGGGTAGTAGTGCAGATATGCTATTTCCTATTTTGCCTTTGATTGCGCATATCAGTGAACATTTCAATTTGCAGCCTGGGGATGTGATTCTAACGGGAACACCCGCAGGCGTAGGGCCGTTAGAGGCAGCTGACTCTTTATCGGTGATGTTATCGCGAGAGCATCGCGTATTATTAACCCAAGAATCTGTCGTTCGTTAATATTACGTGAAACTCAGAGTCGAGCTACGCTTTCTCTTTGATCGCCATGATATGTTTTACTTGGCGATTAATGAGTTTCTCGGCATTATCCGGAAGCGCATCTAACCAGCGGGTATGATGTTCGCTGGCATGTAAGTCCATTAAGCTGGGTCCTGGCTGCCACAGTATTTTTTCGGCATCGTTTAATTGATCAACCAAGTCTTGGCTCACCAATAGCTGCATCTCTTTGCTCTGCATCGCAAGCTGAGCCGTCCAATGCACCGTATCGCCAATCAAACTGAATTGTAGTTGTTGGTTCATCTCTAGTGGCGCAATGAGTACCGGTCCCCAGTGAGCTGATAATTTAAAATTAAGTTGCTGGAGCTGTAAATCGGTACGTTGTAATTTTTGTACTAATCCCAAAAATAACTGAGCCGCATATAAGCAGTGACTGGCATCACGAGGATCGTTATCGGGATAGCCAAAGATTATCAAAATGCCATCGCCCATATAGCGATCTACTATGCCGTTATAAAGTTTGGCCGCATGCGAAAGTAATTGGTGATAACCATTAAGAATATCGCTTAGTTCGTTTGCTGGCAGCCTTTGCTGTAATTCTTTTAGCCCCTGTATTTCAATAAATAACAGAGCGCTGTGGTGGTAGGTTAGGAATTTTGAATTGGATAAACTGGGGCTGGCCATGAAATTATCCAAGGACTCTTTGATCGCTATCTTGTGCTGTTTTTGTCTAATTAAACTGTTAATCGCGTGATTAAGGGCTTGGTCATTTTGGCTGTTGGCATTTTCACTAATAACTTTTAATGAATCGTTATTGTGCAGGTTTTCAATGGCCTTAATTTGTTGCTGATTGGCCCGTAATAAGTGCTCGCCCCAGTAGTAGGCTAGCAGCCCTATAATAACGCTTAGCATTATGCTTGAAAGCAATAGTAGCGCTGCATTTCGTTGGCTTATGTCATACGCTTGACTCATGTTGATGGCAACACGAAGGTGGCCAATTAATTGTTCTTTATCGGTGACAATTTGATTGAGCCAAAAAACATCATAGCCGTCTAATTCGATCAGGCCTTGTTCCGCAATCGGTTGCTGAGTTGAATTGTATAGGGTCGCCGAAAGCATAAGCTCTTGATCTACCCAGTCTTTCAAAATGACATTCGCACTGATGCGGTCATCTTTGCTTAAGCTGGTGCGCAATAAAATACTGGCATCTTTCACAAGGCTGGTAGCTAATGTCTGTTGCTGTACTAATAGCTGTTGGCGTAACTGATTGGTGACCAAATAACTAAAGCTTAAGCCGGTAAATAAGATAGCAAGGGCGATAAAGGCTGCCCATTGCTGGCTTGTGGTTAAACGTTGACTGATCTTTACGGTGGATCGACCCATGGAATTCTATACCCGATAACAAACATTTCTACCTAGATGATGGTATCATATGCGCCGTCTGGCAGCTGCTAGATTAATAAAATTCAATTCTATAATGGGATTATAGTGATGAGCGATACTAAAAAAGCATTACAAGAAAAGAGCGAGAAATTGGCTAAAGGTCTATTTCTAATCAGTACTGACTGCGTGCGTGCGTTATCAGTTCATGAAACCGTCGATCTTATCCAAGAACTTCGTGGTGTTGTAGCGGATTTACAAGCAGAAGTTGAAAAGCTTTAAGCATTAGTCGCTCTTTATTAAACAGAGCAATTTCGAGGGCAGATTCGTGACAGAGTTAGTATTGATTCGGGTAGTTGGGGCGGATAAACCCGGTTTGACTGCAAATATTACAGCGATCTTAGCGCAGTATAAGGTGACTATTTTGGATATCGGCCAAGCCGAAATTCATGACAGCTTATCGCTGGGTATACTCGCTGCGATTCCTTCTACCGCAGAATCTGCACCCGTATTAAAAGATGTGTTATTTAAAGCCCATGCCATTGGGTTAACGGTGAGCTTTACCCCTGTCGATAGCGAAAGCTACCAGAAGTGGGTACAAGGTCAGGGTAAAGATCGCCATATTATTACCTTGCTTGCGCGCACCATTAGCGCAGAGCATATTGCTCGTATTACCGCTATTGTGGCGGAGCATGGGTTGAACATTGATAATATTACGCGTCTTACGGGGCGTGTCCCTCTTGAAGAAGAGCTTAATAGCTCTATTCCAACCCGAGCCTGTGTTGAGTTTTCTGTTCGTGGAGATGCGGATCAAGCGCTATTGAGAGAGAAATTTCTCGCGGTATCCAATGATCTAAATGTGGATATCGCAGTACAAGAAGATAATGTCTATCGTCGCAACCGTCGTTTGGTGGCGTTTGATATGGATTCAACCTTGATCGAAGCGGAAGTGATTGATGAACTTGCGGCTGCCGCGGGCGTGGGCGAGCAAGTGGCTGAAATTACCGAGCGTGCAATGCGAGGCGAAATCGATTTTACCGAAAGCTTTCATGAACGAGTCGCGTTGCTGAAAGGTTTGAATGGTGATGTACTGCAAGAAATTGCCGAACGTTTACCCGTAACAGAAGGTGCAGAGCGCCTTATCCGCAACCTGAAGTCGTTAGGTTATACCACAGTGATTTTATCCGGTGGTTTCAATTATTTTGGTAATTATCTAAAAGACAAATTGGGTATTGATTACGTATTCGCAAATGAGTTGGATATGGAAGACGGTGTCGTCACGGGCAAGGTGACGGGCATTGTTGTTGATGGCAATCGTAAGGCGCAGTTATTGCGCGAAATTGCCGAAAAAGAAGGCATTCGTTTAGAGCAAACGATTGCGGTGGGCGATGGGGCTAACGACTTGCCTATGTTGAGTATTGCAGGTTTAGGTATTGCCTTTCGGGCAAAGCCTTTGGTGCAAGAATCTGCGAAACAATCTATCTCGACTCTAGGGCTTGATGGCGTATTGTATCTGCTAGGCTATCGCGATCGCGATATCGTGTAATTCTGACAACCTGTGTTAATGCGCTAGATCAGCTTAACCTCTAGCGCAATTGCGTCCTTTTTCCTTTGCCCTACACAATGCCTTATCGACACACGCTAACAAACTTTTTGAATTATTTATTTTGGTATCTCTTTGCACTGGATTTAGGTCGGCAATGAACTGAATTTATATTGCACCTAACGGGGTCATGTTTTTTCATTACCAGGAATGAGAACATTTGGCATAGTGACCCAGGTTGCTTCCATAAGATTATTGAAGATGCTGTTCCAATGCCCATTCTATATGTTCTTTTACCAACTCAGAAGCGTCGGGCAGACGCTGTTTAAGTGCTTCAACGACATCGATGCTGGTGGGTGCATTACCCAAGGCTACTGCAATGTTACGCAGCCAGTTGGTATAACCGGTACGGCGAATTGGGTTACCTTCAGTATGTTTTAAAAAGGTGCTTTCATCCCACGCAAATAATTCTAATAGGGTCGCATTATCGAGAGGATGGCGTGGCGTGAAATCCGTTTCTTGTGTGGTTTTACTGAAGCGATTCCAGGGGCAGCATAATTGGCAATCGTCGCAGCCAAAAATGCGATTCCCCATCCCTTTGCGTAAATCGACAGGAATGGGTCCTTTTAGCTCAATAGTAAGATAAGAAATACAGCGCCTAGCATCTAATACCTGATCGCCCACAAAGGCTTGGGTGGGGCAGATCTCGATGCACGCGCTGCAACTCCCGCAGTGGTTTTTGTCATCGGGCTGGTCAATGGGAAGGGGGAGGTCGGTTAATAATTCGCCGAGGAAAAAATAAGAGCCCGCTTTCTTGTTAATCAGCATGGTATTTTTACCTAACCATCCTAATCCTGCGTTACTGGCGAGGGCGCGTTCAAGTACGGGGGCGCTATCAACAAAAGCGCGATGACCGTGGCCGACTTCTTCTTCGATCATTTTCCCCAGCTGGGTTAAGCGTTTACGAATCACTTTATGGTAGTCGCGGCCAAGGGCGTAACGCGAGACATAGGCCAGGGATTTATCTTGCAGTTGCTCTTTGATGCGGGCATCGGCGGGCAAATAGTCCATGCGAGCACTAATAACTCTTAAGGTACCTGGCAATAGATCTGCTGGACGGCTGCGCATATTATCGTGTGCCGCCATGTATTCCATGGTGCCGTGATAGCCTTTGGCGAGCCATTCTTTTAAACGAGTTTCATGCTCACCCAGTTCAATATGAGTAATGCCGATTTGCTGAAAGCCGAGCTCGCGACCCCATACTTTGACTTTATCCGCCAAGTCTTGGAGTTCACTTTTTGATAGCGCTGTTTGTGTCATGTGATTATCGTCGTTACCGCAATGATTATACCTTCGCCATCTTAACGCCAAGGACGTATAATTCTGCCAAAGAAACGCTTAGGCATACAGCATAGAATGACGTTATCGCAAACAAAGTCCCTTATCCAACCTGAAGTCAGTGATATTAGCTGGCAGATATTGCAGCAAAATGACCGACTGCTACCCATGCGTGCCTTAAATAGCCATAAAGGTGATCATGGTCACGTGCAGGTGATTGGTGGAGATTATGGTTATGCGGGTGCTGCATTAATGGCTGCGCAAGCGGCATTGGTTAGCGGCGCGGGTTTGGTGAGTTGTGCGACACGTCCCGAGCATATCAGTGCTTATATTAGTCGTTGTCCAGAAATCATGGTCTCGGGGATTAATTCTGGATTAGAACTTGCGCCTTTTATTATTGATGAAGTAAACCAAGGCAAGGTGCTGGTGGTTGGCCCTGGTTTAGGAAAAAGTGCCTTTGGGCAGTTGTTATTGCAAACCGTTTTTCAACAAATACAGTCGTCAACAAAACCCCGATCAATGGTACTTGATGCTGATGCGCTTAATCTTCTTGCGGCAAAACCACTCATCACCGGTTTGGCGGTTGATTTTTCTCGCCATCATGTGATTATGACTCCTCACCCTGCGGAAGCTGGGCGTTTATTAAATATCAGCACTGCAGAGGTGCAGGCAGATCGCATCTCTGCCGCCAAAACATTAGTCGATAAGTTTTCTTGTACGGTCATTTTAAAAGGTCAGCACAGCTTAATTGCTGGCAAAAATAACCACGGTGAATTGCAAATTTATCGTTGTTTTGATGGCAATCCCGGTATGGCCTCAGGGGGCATGGGCGATATTCTTTCTGGAATTGCCGGTGCGGTATTAGCGCAATTTAATGCGTTAGGGTTGTCACCATTATCAGCCGCTAAGCTAGCGTGCTGTGTACATAGCAAAGCCGCCGATGATGCCAGTATTGACGGTGAAATCGGTTTGTTGGCCACCGACTTATTGCCTTTTATTCGTCGTGCTATTCAAGCTCACGTAATAAAAGAAAGCATGGCGACTGACAAAGATGCCGAGGTAGAAAAGAATGATTGATTTAATCGGTGAAGAAAAAATGATGGCCTTTGCCGGTCAGTGCGCTCCGGTATTTGAGAATGCGGCTATTAATGGGGGGCTGATCTTTTTAGAAGGCGACTTAGGGGCGGGTAAAACAACGTTTAGCCGTGGCTTGATGCGAGGCTTTGGTTATGTCGGGCCTGTGAAAAGTCCAACTTATACGCTCGTTGAAACTTATGAGGTCTTTACTGTTCAAAGTGAGACTCATAATACGATTAAAACGCTGCCGTTAACGGTGTGTCATTTTGATCTTTATCGTGTGGCCGACCCAGAAGAATTAGAATTTATGGGCATACGTGACTACCTTGAAGGATCTCACTTATGTTTAATGGAATGGGCAGACAAAGGGTCGGGTTTTTTACCCACCCCAGACTTGGTATTATTCATTGCTGATATTGAAGGCGGTCGCCAAGTGACTTGGCAATCAGGTACTGACAAAGGCCAAGTGTGGTGCCAGCAATTAAATCTAATAGAAGTAAAATGAAAACAAAAATCGCTAAGATAAAAAAAATACAATATTTTTTACTACTAATACTCGTCGGTTCAGCCTTCCATGCTGTGGCGGATGTCGACGGTGTGAGAGTATGGCAATCACCTGCGCATACCCGTTTGGTCTTTGATTTATCTCAACCGCATCCGCATAAGATTTTTACGTTAGATAAGCCTTATCGAGTGGTGATCGACCTTACAGGCAATGCGCAGTTTAAACCTGAAATCAATAAGATTAAATTAGACAGTACTCTCGTCACAAGTCTGCGCACCGGTAGACAAAAAAATAAAGACCTGCGTATGGTTTTTCAATTACGGGATGACGTCAGTCCTAAAAGTTCTATTTTACCACCGAATAAAATATACCCGCATCATAGGCTGGTGGTCGATTTAATTGAAAAAAATGCGACCAATATTGAACCAATAAAAACCGTAAACACAGTTGCCGATAAAGTAATTCATAATAAACGAGACATTATTGTAGCAATCGATGCGGGACATGGTGGTGAGGATCCTGGCGCCGTTGGATATCGTCGAACAAAAGAAAAAACGGTGGTATTAAAAATAGCAAAAAAACTGGCGCGTTTGTTGGAAGCAGAGCCAGGGTATAAACCGTTTTTAACTCGCACGGGAGATTATTACATTCCGCTGCGCGAGCGCACGCGTAAAGCCCGTGATGCTAATGCTGATTTATTTATTTCTATTCATGCCGATGCTTTTAGTAATTCGCAAGCCAATGGTAGTTCAGTTTTTGTCTTATCAGAACGCGGTGCCTCAAGTGAAGAGGCGCGTTATTTAGCAGAAAAAGAAAATGAAGCTGATTTAGTCGGTGGTGTTAGCTTAGGTGATAAAGATGACCATGTTGCGATGACACTATTAGACTTGTCGATGACCGCGACGAGAGGCTCAAGTTTGTCGGTAGGCAAGTCGATTCTAAAGCGTATGGACAGAATTTCACGCCTGCATAAAAAAGAGGTAGGGGAAGCGGCTTTTATGGTTTTAAAAGCGCCTGATATTCCTGCGCTGTTAATTGAAACTGGATTTATCTCTAACCCCGGCGAAGCAAAAAAATTAGCAACGTCTAGTTATCAAAACAAAATGGCACGTGAGATTTTTACCGGCCTAACGCAGTATTTTGATGCAGAACCTCCTGAAGGTAGTTATGTCGCGTGGAAGAAAAAGGGTGGCGTTACACGCTTAGTCCGTTCTGATATGGCAAGGCGCTATACCATTCGACGTGGGGATACCCTTTCTCACATTGCAGAAAAACACAAGGTATCGGTCACTGATATTCGTCGTCTAAACGGCATAAAAAATAACCGCATTCAAGTCGGGCAGACAATAAAACTGCCCGCGAGTTAGGCTTATTCTAAATATGAAAAGAATTCATTTGTTATCACCGCGTCTAGCAAACCAAATTGCTGCGGGCGAAGTGGTCGAACGTCCGGCCAATATTATTAAAGAGCTGGTTGAAAACTCGTTAGATGCAGACTCGAGTCGTATAGAGATAGATGTTGAGCAAGGGGGTATTAAATTATTACGTATTCGTGATGATGGCCACGGTATCCCTAAAGACGATTTACCTTTGGCTTTAAGCCGCCACGCCACCAGTAAAATTAGTACCCTTGATGACTTAGAAGCGGTGAGTAGTTTAGGCTTTCGTGGAGAAGCGTTAGCCTCCATCAGTTCTGTTTCGCGCTTAACGATGACTTCTGCGACGGCGCCTAAAGAAGGCGAGCCAGAGGGAGAGAGTGGGCAAGCGTGGCAAGTGGAAGTTGAAGGCCGTGAAATGGCGGCGAGTATTAAGCCCGCGGCTCATCCAAAAGGCACAACGCTAGAAGTACGTGATTTATTTTTTAATACGCCCGCAAGGCGTAAATTTTTACGTACCGAAAAAACTGAATTTAATCACGTTGATGAATATTTTAAACGCTTAGCCTTAAGCCGCTACGACGTTGCGTTTAGTTTACGCCACAATCAAAAAGTCATTCACTCATTGCGTCCTGCGACTCGAGGCATTGATAAAGAAAAACGAGTTGCCGCATTATTGGGCCCCAAGTTTATTGACGCTGCTTTGCACATTGATTCAGAAGCGGCAGGTTTAGGTTTAACGGGGTGGGTGGGTTTACCGACTTTCTCGCGCAGCCAAGCTGACATGCAGTATTTTTTTGTTAACGGTCGCATTGTCCGAGATCGATTGGTTGCTCATGCGATTAAGCAAGCCTATCGAGATGTGTTGTATCATGGCCGTCAACCCGCGTTTGTTCTTTATCTTACGGTTGACCCTGCGTTAGTGGATGTGAATGTACACCCCACGAAGCACGAAGTACGTTTTCGTGATGGTCGTTTAGTGCATGATTATTTATTTAGAACCTTGCACAAAGCATTAGCAGACGTGCGCCCTGATCACCAATCCGCGCCGACCAGCTTGCAAGGATCGGGGGTATTAAAAGAGGACGATGTTTCAGGAATAACCCGTCCCGCTTTAATGGCCAATAGTCAGCAGCCAGTCACCGGTATTCAAGCGGGTGAGTTCAGTGAACAAACTCGGATGAGTTTATTACCTGGCCGCAACCCTATGACGCAGTCATCAGGGCAAAGCCCAGCGGGTGTGCAAGAGCACCTCAATGCTTACCAAGCGTTGTCACAACCCCTAAATGTGGCATCCACTCATACGCTAACCGAAGAGCGAATTGATCCTGAAACCGGTGAGATAACCACGGTCACCATCGCTAATAATTTACCCCAAGAATCGGACGTGCCGCCATTAGGGTTCGCCATTGCCCAGCTACACGGTATTTATATTTTATCTGAAAATGCTCACGGCCTTGTGGTTGTGGATATGCACGCGGCCCACGAACGGATTACCTATGAACGCTTAAAAATTGCCGTTGATCATCAAAACGTGCAAAGTCAGCCGTTATTAGTGCCCATTACCATCAGTGTTTCTGAAGGCGAAGCAGACGCGGCTGAGCAACATGCTGATGAGTTCGCTCGCTTTGGTGTGTTATTACAACGAGCTGCGCCGGAGTCGATTATGATTCGCCAAATTCCGGTGATTTTGCAACAGGCGGAAGTGGAGCGTTTAGTCACGGATATGTTGGCCGACTTAATGCAACATGGCAGTTCTGATCGAATTCAAGCCCATCGTAATGAAATATTAGGCACTATGGCATGTCATGGCAGTGTGCGTGCTAACCGAAAGTTAACCGTCCCAGAAATGAATGGCCTATTACGTGATATGGAAGATACAGAGCGCAGTGGCCAATGTAATCATGGCCGTCCAACATGGACTCAAATGAGCATGTCGGATCTTGATAAATTATTTTTGCGAGGCCGCTAATGAACTCTACCCCCTCAAAAACAGCAGGTTTGCCGATTAGAACAACGGAGTTGCCCCAGGTTATTTTTCTAATGGGTCCAACGGCTTCGGGAAAAACTGCGTTAGCCATTGATTTGGTCGAAAACTACAACTGTGAAATCATAAGTGTTGATTCTGCGTTAGTGTATAAAGGCATGGATATTGGCACGGCTAAGCCTGACGCGTTACTCCAAGCCCGCGCTCCTCATCGACTGATTGATTTAATTGATCCAGCAGAAGCTTACTCAGCGGCCAATTTTCGCGAAGATGCGTTGCGTGAAATGGCCGCTATTACTGCCAAAGGCAAGGTGCCTTTGTTGGTAGGCGGCACAATGATGTATTTTAAATTTTTACGCGATGGCGCAGCGCAATTGCCGAAAGCGGATGACCTTGTTCGTCAGCGTTTATTGGCCGAAGCCGAAAAGTGTGGTTGGCCACAGATGCATGCAAAACTTGCAGCAGTTGATCCTGTTTCTGCAGAGCGTCTCAAGCCAATGGATTCGCAAAGAATTCAGCGTGCATTAGAAGTATTTGAAATCAGTGGTAAAACATTGACTCAGTTTTGGGCAGAGCAAGATGAACAGCCTCTTCCTTATAATGTCATCAGTTTTGCTGTCATGCCTAAAGAGCGAAAAACTTTGCATCAGCGTATTGCCCAGCGTTATAAAATAATGATGGAGCAAGGTTTTGTTGATGAGGTGAAAATACTGTTTGCTCGTGAAGATCTACACGAAGAGTTACCGTCAATTCGCTGCGTCGGTTACCGCCAAGTGTGGCAGTATTTACAGGGTGAAATCGACTATGACGAAATGGTTGAGCGCGGCATTATTGCCACCCGACAGCTGGCCAAAAGGCAAATAACCTGGCTTAGAAGTTGGCCAGATTTGAATTGGTTGGACACAGAAGACCTAAATCTTCTGCAAAGTGCCTTGAAAATACTGCGATAGACCGCCATATTTACTCTAGTCTGTTTAATAGCGATCTTGCTTGTTTATTTCGTATGTTTTTTGATCGAAATGGTTTTTTTGGCTGATATTTAGTCAATAATCCTGTTATTGGATTTACCAATTTGCGAATGAATGTCTTTCAAGAATGATATACAAGAGACCGTTGATGCCATTAATTATATTTTTTTATAATTAGTTACAAAGACACTGGGTTATTAATTATTTTATTTCTGACTGTCCGCACATTGGATAGCCAATTCTTCGAAGGAGAAGAAAATGTCAAAAGGGCACTCTCTACAAGACCCTTACTTGAATGCACTCCGTAAAGAGCGCATTCCAGTATCCATATTTTTGGTAAACGGTATCAAACTGCAAGGCCAGGTTGAATCGTTTGATCAGTTCGTTATTGTATTGAAAAATACAGTGAGTCAAATGGTTTATAAACATGCGATTTCTACGGTTGTTCCTAGCCGCCCAGTTCGCTTGCCTGTTGAAGACAAAGAAGACGAAACTGAATAAAGAACTGAACAAATAAGTGAGTGCTGTACAGAATAATTATTAATTATTATCCTGTACAGCCGAATTTATACATCGAATCTAAATTTATAGACTCAACATTAGGTACTTCTATTGTTTTTTGATCGTCCTGAAGCAGGTAACAAATCTGGCGATATCGCCATCCTCGTACACATCGATTTTCCAGAAGGGGATAACCGCGAGGACCCTAACGAATTTAAAGAATTGGTATTGTCGGCCGGTGGGCATCCCGTTGAATTCATAACCGGATCGCGTAAAGCCCCTGATCCAAAAACCTTTGTTGGCAAAGGCAAGGTAGAAGAAATTAAAGCCATGGCGGAGGCGCATCAAGCAGACATTATTCTGTTTAACCATGCGTTGACCCCTAGCCAAGAAAGAAATCTTGAAGAAGCCCTAGAGTATCGAGTACTCGATCGTACGGGTCTAATTCTAGATATTTTTGCTCTGCGCGCTCGTACTCACGAAGGGAAATTACAAGTTGAACTAGCGCAATTACAGCATCAGGCGACGCGACTTATTCGTGGTTGGACACACTTAGAGCGTCAGCAAGGGGGTATTGGTTCCCGTGGTGCCGGTGAATCTCAGTTAGAAACTGATAGACGCCTGGTGGCAAGCCGAGAAACATTGATTCGTAGTCGCTTAAAAAAAGTTCGCGCACAGCGTGAGCAAGGTCGTCGCGCTCGTAAGCGTTCAGAAATTCCGACAATCGCGCTAGTGGGTTATACCAATGCGGGTAAATCGACTTTATTTAATGCTTTGACTAAAGCCAATGTATACGCAGCGGACAAATTATTTGCCACCCTGGACCCAACATTACGTCGCTTAAAGGTTATGGATGTGGGCGAAGTCGTCTTGGCTGATACCGTAGGATTTATTCGTCACCTGCCGCACAAATTGGTTGAAGCGTTTCGAGCCACACTGCAAGAAACGACAGAAGCAAATTTATTATTGCATGTGATTGATAGTGCAACGGATGAGCGTGATCATAATATCCAGCAAGTTGAGCTGGTACTGAATGAAATTGAAGCCAATGATGTTCCGCAGTTAAAGGTTTATAACAAGATAGACTTACTAGAGCACGCTGAGCCAAGAATTGATCGTGATGAGCATGGAGTACCGATTGCGGTATGGCTATCTGCTCATGCAAAAGTGGGGTTTGAACTTTTAACTCAAGCTATTTCAGAGTTAGTTGCGGAAGAATTGTTTCAGGAAACGATTCAATTAACCCCTGCAGATTCTAGGCTAAGAGCATTGCTTTTCGAGCAGGCCGCGGTTGCGGAAGAGACTTATGCTGACAATGGCGATAATTTATTACGGTTACGTTTGCAGCTTGATGATTTCAAAAAGATATTAGCAAAAGCGGGTACTCGAGCAGATCGTTTTATCCCTGTTGTATTAGAATATTGGGAAAAATAGCTTAGATACAGAATTTAAAAGGGCAAAGATAAGTAAAGTCGATGATTGTGATAGGAATTTGACAATCAATCTTCTATTATTTGCGTAAATAAGATTAACAGTATGCAATCCAGAGATAACGGAGTGATTTATGGCGTGGAATGAACCCGGTGGTGGTAAAGATCCTTGGGGCAATGGCGGTAGCGGCAATAATAATGGTGGCAACCGCGGAGGTAATAACGGCGGTAATAATCAGGGACCACCTGATCTTGACGAAGCGCTAAAGCAGCTTATGGCTAAACTGAACGGACTGTTTGGTGGTAAAGGCGGCGGTAACGACAACAAGGGCAGCGGTCAAGGTGCTGGTGGCATTATTGGTGTTCTTGCCATTGTGGGCGTTTTATTTTTAGGCTTTAGTTCAGTCTATACGTTGGATGAAAAAGAACGTGGTGTGATTCTGCGTTTAGGTAAATACGATCGTACTGAAGGACCAGGTTTACAATTCAAATGGCCTTTAGCAGAGACGTTGACCAGAATCGAAACGACGACCGTGCGTAAAGAAAATATTGAAGAGCGCATGCTGACGGAAGATAACAACATTATTGAAATCGAACTTAACGTTCAATATCGTGTTGCTGATCCTGTTTCTTTTGCATTACGCATTGAAAATCCACGGTTAACGTTACAGCATGCTGCGCAAAGTGCGTTACGTCATGATGTCGGTTCTACTGCGATGGATCCACTGTTGACGTCGGGTCGTGAAGCAACGGCTCAGCAAGTTAAGCTGCGTTTGCAGAGTTATCTTGATCGCTATCGCACGGGTATTCAATTAACCAACGTGAACGTGAAAGATGTGCGCCCACCGTCACAGGTTAAAGCGGCGTTTGATGATGTTCAGGCAGCTCGTCAGGATAAAGACCGTTTAATCAGTGAAGCAGAATCTTATGCTAATGGCATCGTGCCACAAGCACGTGGTCAGGCTCAGCGTCTGCTAGAAGAAGCGAATGCTTATAGAGAGCAAGTGGTTGCTAAAGCAACGGGTGAGGCTGATCGCTTCTCTGCACTTTATACTGAGTATAAAAAATCACCTGAGGTAACTCGTGAGCGTTTATACATCGATGCTATTAGTGATGTATATGCCAATAGCAGTAAGGTGTTAGTCGACGTTGAAGGCGGCAATAACATGATGTATCTGCCTTTGGATCAAATCATGAAGAATGTGTCGCAAACGAATGCTGCGGGTTCTACCGATGTTGATGTTTCAGCGATAACAGATCAGGTACTGAATGAAATTCGATCGCGTCAAAGTGATCGTAGTAAGGGGACTCGATAATGACTGGTAAGGGTTTAGGACTATTAATCGTATTGGGCTTGGCCATTATTGTGGGTAGCCAGAGTTTATACATTATTAAAGAAACTGAAACGGCATTAACGTTACAGTTTGGCCAAATCGTTGAAAATGACATTCGTCCAGGATTGCATTTCAAAACTCCTTTTTTACAAAATGTTAAAAAGTTTGATGCTCGTATTCTAACGTTGGATGCGCAACCTTCAAGATTCTTAACGGAAGGCAAAAAATATGTGATCGTTGATGCGTTTGTGAAATGGCGTATTAAAGATGTATTGAGATACTACAAAGCGACCTCTGGTGACCGTTTTGAAGCCAGCAACCGTTTAGCTGACTTGTCCAACAAAGGCATGCGTAACGAGTTTGGTGTGCGTAGCTTGCATGAAGTGGTATCGGGCGAGCGTGATGAGTTAATGGATAAGTTAACCGCTGACCTTAACAAAGAAACTCTGGATAACTTTGGTATCGAAGTTTTAGACGTTCGGATTAAAGCGATCGATTTACCCGAAGAGCTGAGTAACGATGTTTATCGTCGTATGCGGGCTGAGCGTGATCGTGAAGCGAAAGAAATTCGTTCTGAAGGTAGCGAGCTAGCGGAAGGTATTCGTGCAGAAGCTGATCGTAATAAAACGGTTACTTTAGCGAATGCGTATCGTGAATCTGAGCAGATCAAAGGTGAAGGCGATGCAACATCCGCTAACATCTATGCGAAAGCGTATAACAAGGATGCTGAGTTCTATGCGTTTACGCGAAGCTTAAAAGCTTATACCGAAACGTTCCGCAGCCAAGATGTTTTACTATTGAAGCCTGATAGTGACTTCTTCCGCTACATGAAAGACGCTAAGGGCAAGTAATCGTTCAGTATTGAGTCTGTCATATTAGGCTTAATACTATCAAACGATGACCTAACAATTAGCGAAAGCGTTAAAGTGTCGGGTAAATGACTTCAACAAGTTGTTTGCTTTTGATACAATCAGAAAAACCGGACATCGATCCGGTTTTTTTGTGTCTATCTGTCTAATGGATAAATCTATGAGCACTGCCGATCGCTGGTTATTACCAGATGGAATCGAAGAAGTATTGCCACCACAAGCGCGTGGTGTAGAGCAACTACGCCGACACTTGTTGGACGATTTTGACCGTTGGGGTTATGACTTTGTTATACCGCCAGCGCTAGAGTATCTTGATTCCCTGCTAACAGGCACCGCTCGCGGTCTTGATTTGCAGACGTTCAAGGTAACGGATCAGCTTTCTGGCCGCTTAATGGGCTTGAGTGCTGATACAACGCCGCAAACCGCACGTATTGATGCGCACAGCTGGGCACAAGAAGGCGTTAGCCGATTGTGTTACTGCCGCACGGTTTTTCATGCGAAAGCCGCGAGTATTCTTGCGGGGCGCACACCGACTCAAATTGGTGCTGAGCTTTATGGCGAAGCCGGTGCCGGTGCGGATATCGAAATTATTAGCTTAATGCTGAATACGTTACAGCAGGCTGGATTGCAGGATTTGCATCTGGATCTTGGCCATGTCGGTATTTTTAAGGCATTTTCCGCCAAAGCGCAGCTGTCTAATATGGCAGAAGAGCAGCTTTTTGCGTTATTGAAAGTGAAATGCGCATCAGATTTAGATGCATGGGCAGAAGAACATTTAACTGACCCTGCATTAACAACCGCCTTTAAAGCGCTCGTTCGCTTGCAAGGGGGTATTGAAGTACTGGATCAAGTTGCTGAGCAATTAATCTCAGTGGTTCCTGAAGTTATCGATATTATTGACCACTTGAAGCAAGTCTGCCAAACAATTGCGACGCGCTACAAGGTGCCGATGTACTTTGATTTTACCGACCTGCGTGGCTACAACTATCATACAGGTTTGGTGTTTGCGGCTTATGTACCGGGTTACGGTGATGCGGTGGCTCAAGGCGGTCGTTACAATGAAACGGGTGCCGTTTTTGGACGTGCGCGTGCGGCCACCGGTTTTAGTGCAGATTTGAAGGTGTTGGCTCAGCTAGGTCGTTTTGCGACAGCTAAAGCTGAGGTTGTCAAAGCGCCTGCGCCCTACGGACAGAAGCAAGAGCAAGAATTATTAGACTTGATTGCCGAGCTTCGTGCTCAGGGTAAGCGAGTTGAAGTGCAGCTGAGTGGCGAACTGCCCGTCAGCGATGCACGCATTGAGTTAAACGATGGTCAGTGGAAACTGATCGAATCCAATTAATCTAAAGTAGTGAAATAAATTCGATGGGTAAGAACGTTGTCGTTTTAGGCACCCAATGGGGTGATGAAGGTAAAGGTAAAATTGTTGATCTACTAACGGAGAAAGCAACTGCGGTTGTTCGTTTCCAAGGTGGCCACAATGCAGGGCACACATTAGTCATCGACGGTGTTAAGACCGCATTGCACTTGATCCCTTCGGGTATCTTGCGTGAAGGCGTTCAATGCATCATCGGTAACGGTGTCGTTGTTGCGCCTGATGCTTTATTAAAAGAAGCGCGTGCATTAGAAGCGCGTGGTGTTCCCGTCATGGAACGCCTACGTATTTCTCATGCATGTCCTTTGATCTTGCCTTATCATGTTGCTTTAGACCAAGCGCGTGAAATCAAGCGTGGCAATGCTAAAATCGGAACGACTGGCCGAGGTATTGGTCCGGCGTACGAAGATAAAGTAGCTCGTCGTGGTTTGCGTATTGGTGATATGTATCAGCCAGAATTCGCGGCTAAATTAAAAGACGTTATGGAATTCCATAACTTCTCTTTAGTTAACTACTATGGCGTTGAAGCGATTGATTACGAAGAAACGTTAGCGTTATGTGTCGATTGGGCAGAACAGATTAAAGCGGTTGTTGTTGACGCGGTTGATCTGGTTCATACCATTCGCGAAGCCGGTGGCGACATTATGTTTGAAGGCGCTCAAGGCACCTTGCTTGATATCGACCACGGTACTTACCCGTTCGTAACCTCTTCTAATACCACTGCTGGCGGTGTTGCTTGTGGTTCTGGTGTGGGTCCCTTGTTCCTAGATCAGATTATGGGTATTACCAAAGCCTATACCACTCGTGTGGGTGAAGGTCCATTCCCAACAGAATTGTTCGACGACGTTGGCGAGCACTTATCAACGGTAGGCCAAGAAAAAGGCACTACAACAGGACGTTCGCGTCGCTGTGGTTGGTTTGATGCGGCATTAGTTAAGCATGCAATTCGTGTTAACTCGGTAAACGCTATCTGTTTAACGAAGCTAGACGTTCTTGACGGCCTAGAGACTGTTAAAGTCTGTGTTGGTTACCAAGATGCAGACGGTAACAAAATGGGCGTTCCTGCGAGTGCTGATCAGTTCTCAAAGATCACTCCTGTGTACGAAGATTTACCTGGTTGGAGCGAAAGCACGGTAGGCGCACAATCTTTGGATCAACTTCCAGAGAATGCTAAAGCTTACATTCGCTTTATTGAAGATGCTATTGGCGCGCCAATCGACATCATCTCTACCGGTCCTGACCGCATTCAAACCATCGTATTGCGTCACAGCTTTGCGATCTAAGTTTGACAGATAATTCTAAATATTAGAATTATCTGTTTGCGATAAGTTCGCGCAATAAAAAAACCCAGCTCAAGTAATTGATCTGGGTTTTTTTATGTCTTGCGGGTGAGTAAAAATAAAGAGGGAGTCTGAAGTGGTCACGTCGTTATAACATGAACATTAGATAGTATGAATTTATTGGAAATTACAAACGTATGACACAAAAAAACCCGCAATCTTATAAAAAAGAAAGCAGGTTTTTTATCAATCAGACGTTAGCGAACTAACTGTCTTAAAACATTTTAGCGACGACCAGCGCGACGAAGCGCTGCAGGAGTGTAGTCACCAGAACTACGTTCGAAACCAAAGTCATAAGAAGTATCTTCTTCGTTATCTAGACCGTTTACTAAGTAGCGACCAGAGTTCAAATCATAAATAGTTTCAAGGGTATACCAAGGAACTATTCTGTCATAGAACATGATGTTGTGTGCTTCTGCTACGCGCCATAGCTCACCACGGCCATCGTAGTGATCGATAACAGTTGCCTGCCAAGTATCTTCATCAAGATAGAAAGTACGCTTACCATAGATGTGACGCTTGCCTTCTTTCAGAGTCGCTTCAACCTTCCAAACACGGTGAATCTCATAACGTGCTAAATCTTGATTGATGTGACCCGGTTTTACGATTTCATCATACGTAACATCGCCAGAGTTTAACTTGTAAGAGTTGTAAGGAATATAAAGCTCTTGCTTACCGACTAATTCCCAATCATAACGGTCAGTAGCACCGTTATACATGTCGAAGTTATCAGCGGTACGTAAACCGTCAGACGCTGTACCTGGTCCGTCATAAGCAACCTGTGGAGCACGACGAACACGACGCTGACCGGAGTTATATACCCAAGCTTTACGCGGCTCTTTAATTTGGTCTAGTGTTTCATGTACCAAAAGAACGTTACCGGCTAAGCGCGCAGGAGATACAACATCTTGCTTAAAGTAGAACAAAATATTGTTATCTACTTTAGGGTCGTAATCCGTTAATTCATTAGCGAAGGTGAATTCGTCTTTAAAGCGAACGATTGAATAATCACCATTAGCTTGAGGAGTCGCCATACCTACTACACGAGAAACACTGCCGCCACGATAACGAACAATATGGTTCCAAATTGCCTCAACGCCCGTTGCTGGGATTGGGAAAGGAGCGCCTTCAATGAAATTAACTAAACCACCTCCGCCTGACACTGTTTTAGTGGCAGTGGCGTTCGCTTTAGTCACATCGTAGATCTTTTGCGGATAAGCAGCAGACCGTTGAGTCTGATAAACCGGCATGCGATAAGTCTCAGGGTACTTTTCGAACATGGCCATTTGACCGGCACTCAGCTTATCGGCGTAATCTTTGTAGTTGGCCGCAGTAATCGTATATTGCAACTTATCTGAAGCGAACGGATTAATGTGCTTATCGCCCTCAACATAGCCAGCAGGAGAGGTATTAACACCGCCCGTCCACGCTGGTACGTTACCGCTAGCGCCCCTTTCAGCCCCCATTGGAGTTAACGTTGTACCCAGTTTTGCAGCTTCTTGCGGAGAAACCCCCGCATTCGCTGCAGCAACCATTAAGGAAAGCGCGACTGCGCTCCCGACTTTCTTATATTTGTTCAGCATTTATATGCCCTCATACTTGATATATGTCTTGCAAAATTAGAATGAAAAACTTGCTGCTAATGCAATGTTGTCACGGTCTTTTCTATCATTGTAATCCCCACCACTATAGTCCGTATATGTGAAAGTAGCTTGTGCTCTGTTTTGATAAGTTACTCTCACACCAACTGCGACTGTTAGACGTTCATCTATAAACTGTGAACCTGGCTCAGGGCCGTTACCTAGGTCATAACCCATACCAACGTAGGGTGTCATGTTTAAACCGGCTAAAGCATTGTTGTAATTGATACCTGAACGGAATCGAATACCACCAGAAAGCTGTGAAACATAGCCTTTATCATTACAACTGCTTATATCTACATTAGCAGTTAAACCCCCATTTACGCAATAATCAATAGCCGCCGTTTCATCACCAGGGAATACACCGGCATTATCACCAATGCCATATGCTCCTGAGCGACCATAGCGTGCATCGTCTAAGCTTGGTAAATCAGGTATAAAAGTCGCACCAATTTCAGCAGCAACAATGAAGCGGTCGCCCCCTAATACTTGATCATAGAATTGGATAAAGGTCATTTGAGCTTGCCACATATCGAATTCGTCATAGCCCTTAGCTAGCTCGCCGTATAGGTCCTCAGCACCCTTTCCGTCTGCAATTGCGTCAGCTGCTCTATCCTGGTACAAACGACTCCAAGGTACGCCAAGGCCACCAAGAATCAATTCAAAAGCGTTCCATTGAAGTGGTGCATCTGGGCGATAGCTAAATTCACCACTAATAGCGATACCACTTTCACTGGTCGTTGCAAAGCTCATACCCATTATCTGTTGATCTTCAGGGTAAGAGATTTGATAAAGTGGGTAGTAAGTATCATAAGTCGCATTGTTATTTACTTGAAGGTTTGGACCATTCGGATCCCCCAAAAAGTTGTTACGATCTTGGTTGGTTACCGCACCGTTAATAAAGGGTAATCGGCTGTGGAGATTCATATAATAAATACCATACTCGGTTTCTTCTGTATAAAAACGAGCAGCGATACCATACTGGCCACTATCTTTTGGCTCATCATCAGATAAGCGCTCGGTAACAGGAGAGAGACGTTGCGCGAGAGTATCTCCATTTGAGATTTCTTTATCTCGTGCGGTTATGATATCAAGTTCATTCGTTACTCCGCCTAAAATAACAGGACCACAGCCATCGGCTACGAAATCCGCATTAGAGAAGAAGGTGCCGCAAGGATCTATGCGTGTTTTTTCCCACTCAAGTTGATAAAAGGCTTCAACACTTAGATCAGCGGTAATGCCGATTGACGTAAAGAGCATATTCACCGGTAAAAGTAGATCTTTTACTTCTGCGCCTGGGCGGCGAAAAGCAGAAGCATCTACTGGGTTAATGACGTTGAGACCGCCTTGGATAAAAGTACTTTCCCCCCAGCTAATGACCTGACGGCCTACACGGAATGTCCCTGGCATGTCAGCTATGTCGTAATCAGCCCATACATATGCATCAAGAAGATCATAGCCATTACCGGCAGCATCTTTAGTTTCATCGTTAAGCTCTTTAAACTCACGCTCACCATCCATGAGTTCAATATCATAGAAGGCTCTTATACGAAAGAAGCCACCGTATTGCTTGTAGCTAATTTCTAAATCGGACCCATACTTAACAACATTGGTATAAATACTGTTCTTTTTAAAGTTAAGGGTGCCGTCATCATAGTTAAAAGAGGATGCATTACCTTCTATGCCAAGGAGTTCGCCATTTTCCTTCATGACATTGTTTTTATCTGGAGTTTCCGTTCTCATGGCAACACCATAACTAATGGTATTGTCCCATCGAAGTTTTGTATCCCCGAAGTTGAACTCAGTTGCTTGCACAGCGTTAGCCGCCGCCGCGAGGGCGATGGCTAACGGTAGTTTTTTTAACAATGTATTATTTATTTTTTTCATTATTATTATTCCCCTGCTGCTTTCTGTACTGGTGTGTAACCAGCTTGATCTGGATCGATACCGTTGGTAAATTCAGGCTCTTGATTTAGAAATTCACCATTTGTGGAAAAGAAAGTGACCATTTGTTCCATCATGCTACTGAATGTAGCTTGGTCATCACTTGTTATAAAAGTAACGTGGCTGCCTTTTTCAAAAGGAATGTAAGCTTTCTTTTTGAAGTCAACCGTAGCGATATTCGTCTTATTAACCTCAGTTAAACCCATTTGCTCTGCAAGAGGCGTTGTTCCTGTTAAAGGAGCACCAGAAGACTCATTGTGCTGTAAGAACGTAGTGGTGCCGTTAAGCTCGTAAGACAAGGTTGGCAAAACGTTTACATAAGGATTGGTTTCAGCAGACTTGAAATAATCATTATTAGGAATGACGTGGTCAGGTGGATATACACCGCCAAATGATTTTATGATTGACGCTGGAATCCTGTTTGATAGATCGCTACAAGTGCCTGTTTCTGCATTATACGCAGGGCAATCACCACCACCGATCATGCTATACATAAGCACGGGAGTATCATCATTACGCAAAAGATCTGCGAAGTTAATGACATCAGCACTGTTGAGCGCAGCTTGAAGCATTGACTGATATTTTTGCAAATTACTTGCATCTTGAGTAAGGTTTAAGCCGCCCAAAATTCTGGCGGTAATTGCCGGTGAGTTCTCAAATATCTTCGGTAATGCTCCACCAGGATTTGCAAGAACAACACCTTGTATCCTAGGAAGGTTAGGGTTCTTCTCTTGCACGGCTGTTTGGTTGTTAACGGCTACAAAGGCTGCAGCAACCATACCACCAAGTGAAGAGCCAGCAACATATACCTTTGTAATATCAAGGTCAGGGTCGCCGTCACCACTCAAATCAATGCTTCCAAGAGATGCGTTCAAGTGCATCAAATCAACAACGCCTTGGCGAATGTTGTCACGTAAGCGTCCTAAGTTACCAATGTTAAAGAAGAAATCGCCTGATTTACCTAAAATGTCAGTGCCATCAGTACCATCAACGTCCATGGCTACTCGGCCATTAGTGCCAGGTTGAGATGCGAGATTACGGTGACGTTCTTCAATGTTATTAAAGGTAGAGTCTAACTTTGCATTCTCTGCATAGCCTAGATTCCCACTTTCAACATTAAAGCCAAAGAAAATGTTTTCTCCAGGTTCACCATCTCGACTGTCACTAACCGGTGCAACACCGTGTAGGGGTAAATCTATTGCAACGGTCACATAACAATTGATGGCCATCTTTGTTCCCAAGGCAATACTTGAGGCGCGGTCAGCCGTAACGGCATGGGCGTAGATAATAACTGGGAATTTTTCAATCCCTACACAGTTTTGACCGCCAATTAGTTCAGCAGAATAATCTATTTTCGATGGAACTGTCATCATCAGAGGGGCATATTCTGTTCGATCGAGTTCCGCTAGTGGATAACGATAGGTAACGTTAGTCATACCACCGGAGTAACCCGTGATATTGCCATCAGCATCTTTAATTTCGGTAACTCCCTCAGAGGTGAGTGTTCCCGTTTCCGGATCATATTTCATACTATCGGAAGGTGGATTAAGCGCATCGTCTGCTGCCCAAACACTGTCCGTTGCATAGCTCAGTCGAACGGCTGCAGCAGCGGCATCACCACCCAACGCCAGCTCTGTTGGATCCGTGAGGGTAGGAGCACCAAAACCTACAGGTAATTCGATTTGACCTTGAATAAAAGCAATACCAATCTCTTGGTCACCGGTGGTGATGTCCTGCGTTGATACTCTAAAAATGTCGCCCGTGCCGCCTACAACACCAAGGACTTCGGCAGTAGCGATTACACCAAGAGCAGTAAGGAAATCAGGATCAAGAGCAGGAGTAGGAGCTGCACTAGCACCCATAATAAAATCAATCTTCTGGGCTTCAGGTGTTGCTAATAGTGATGTAATACCATCAATAATGACGTCTTGGTTTGCTGCAATAACAATCGCATCTTTGTAAGCATCGGTTGCTTTCACTGCTGCAATTTCGACTGACGTTGGATTGTCTGAATCGGCGAAGGCACCTTCGGCTGCAGAATCAGCAACAACATCGAGTACCGCAGCTGCGGCAGTTGCATTTGCCTGCTCTTCTGTTTGTCCATTTAATAAAGCCGCATTTTTAGTCGCATCAAAGACTAAGGTTTCTGCCGTTGCCGGGCGAGATGCCAATTGCTCAACAAAAATTTGAGGCGCTGCAATGGCTGTCAATACATCGGATGTGCCACCGGTAGTAAACGCATAGCTTAAGATAATGTCGTCTTCACCGACTGCATTGTCACTTAACTCTGCTAAGTAGCGACCTGCAATAATTTCCCCAGTTTTCAATTCAGCTCTAACAGGGTCAAGACGAGCACTTGGCAGTCCAAGATCGCCGGTCACCAAAGAATATTCAGAAGAAGACACAATCGCATCACCTTTCGAATCTTTAATTTTATTTGTTAGAACAACAAGGTATTTAGTTTTTGCATCTAAAGGATTAAGTAAACTAATACGTAAGTTAGGGGTCTTACCATCGTCTAATGTTAAAAAGCTAACGCTGTAATCTACGTCACGTACAGGTTGCTGAGCTAGGTCATCAGTAGGACTTACCCCAAGACTTTCTGTAACGGGAATAATACTTCCCAAAAGATCTAATGCGTCAATACGAGGATCATCTTCAGCATTTTTTAGCTTTATAAGATTGACTGAATAAAGTTCTTGTAACGTCGCAACATCGAGGCCAGCCGTAAATTCAATATCAATCGGTGCAACCGTTGATGAACCCGCTATTGAGTTTAGTGCAGTGGTTACAGGAGGCACTGAGTCACCAGCGCTTGCAGTACCGTCAGTTATGGATGCATCTAAGAATATTAAGTCATTCATTAAAGGCAATGTTTTAAGAGCGGCAGAGAAAATTGGTGAGGTTGGCGCATCAGTAACCGCAGTGCCATCAACTTTGTTATTATCGGTTATACTGGAGATATTACATGCCGTTAATCCCATAGTGCTTGAAGCGATCGCTAAGCTCAGGAGGGTTTTATTTAACATAGGTCAGGTCCACCTTTCTTTTTTGTTATGATTATTGTTAGTTTAAAGTAGTTTGTTCGTTTCATTTTCAACAGATGTTCAGATTATAATCACCTAACTAACCATACTCATCACTCCTTAGTATGATTAATGAAAGGCCTGTCTAAATTTCATGTTTCGAAAAGTACCAAACTACTTTATTTGTAAGTTTTTATTAAGAATTTCCTCAGTTGTTTTCTACCGATCGGTTACTTGAAATCCCCCTCCATTAAATTCTACAATTTATAAGTTAACTTACTCAAAACTTACTTTTAAAGTTTAAGATATGCCCCGTATTTGTACAAATATTATAGTGAAAATATTGGTTTTTAAAGAGGGGGGTATGTTGCATTAATTGTTTATTAATGACTTTATTTCCGATCCCATAGCTTAATACCTTTCATCCTTATCAAAGTTCGTAAATAACGCGATCGTTGCATGTGGGTGCTTGTATGAATCAGTGGGGTGTTTTTATGATTATGTTGATGTCATTAGTCAGTATGAAGCTAAATATTTGAAAAGGGTGCTAATAAGTGTGCTGGTAGGGATGAATCGCTTGCAGTGGAGTCTTCTATGTTCTTGTTAATAATCGAGTAGCTTTGAAAGTACGCTGGCACAATTAGAAAGAGGGCACATTATGCCCCCTTCTTTTTTCTACTGTTCAACTGGTATACGACTAACGAAATTAGAACGAATAACTAGCGGCTAAAGCAATGTTGTCACGATCTTTTGTTGTGTTGTAATCGCCACCAGAAAAGTTAGTGTAGTTCACAGTAACTTGAGTTTGGTTTTGATAAATAAACTTAACACCAATCGCTGTTGTTACGCGCTCATCGATAAACTGCGCACCGGGTTCTGGGCCGTTACCTTCATCATAAGAAATTGCAAAGTTAGGCGTCATATTTACACCTGCGAAAGCGTTATTATAATCGATACCAGCACGTATGCGAATACCGCCAGAAAGCTGTGTTACATAGCCTTCATCAGTACAGTTGCTAGGGTTTGAGTTAGCGCCTGATTTGCCCGAACCAAAACCATTGACACATGCGTCAGCGCCAGGTGCTGTTGCTACAGTATCAACACCAACAGCATTACCTAGACCAAATGCTCCAGAACGGCCAAAACGAGCATCGTCTAAGTCTGGAAGATCAGGAACATAAGTTGCGCCAATTTCAGCAGCAACCGCCAAGCGATCACCACCAAGCACTTGATCGAAAAACTTAATGTAGGTCATCTGAGCTTGCCAGATATCCATTGTGTCGTAACCTTCTAGCAATTCACCCGCAAGATCCTTTCCGTTTTGATGAGGGGTTGCCGTCGCCGTTACGCCGCCAAGTTCTTTCAAACGATCTTGAAATAATCGGCTTGAAGGCAATGCAAGACCGCCTAAAATTAGTTCAAAAGCGTTCCATTGAATGGGAGCATCTGGACGATAGCTAATTTCACCACCAATTGATGCGCCACCTTCCGTGGCTCTTGCAAAGCTCAAACCCATCAGTTTTTGATCTTCTGGATAAGAGATTTGGTATAAAGGATAGCGGTTATCGTAAGTCGCAGAAGGATTAATCTGTCCACCTACAGTGCCCGTGATAGTGCCTAAAGTATCGTAGTTAGTGATCGCACCATTAATGAAAGGTAAGCGGCTGTGAATGTTCATGTAATAAACACCAAATTCAGTATCGCCTAACGCTTCTGAGTACCAGCGAAGTGCCAAACCATACTGGCCATCATCACGGGCCTCTTCATCAGCAATGCGTTCAGTGACCGGTGAGACTCGATTCGCCAAGCTAGTACCCTGATCAATCTCTGCATCACGGAGGGCTAGGTAATTACGTTCGTCATCGGTACCCGCCAAAATAACAGGTCCGCAGCCGTCAGATACAAAATCGGTCGTTGAGAAGAGCGTGCCACAAGGATCAGGACGAGTGTTTTCCCACTCTAACTGGTAAAAAGCTTCTATAGATACGTCTGCACTTATACCGATAGAGGTGTACATCATATTAACGGGCAATAGACCTTCTTTTACTTCTGCGCCTGGGCGACGAAAAGTAGAAGCATCTACTGGGTTAATGCTGTTGATGCCACCTTGGATGAAAGTACTTTCGCCCCAGCTGACTACTTGGCGACCTATACGGAATGTTCCTGGCATTTCACCAAGAGTATAATCGGCCCATACAAACGCATCGAGTAGTTCATAACCACTGCCTGAAGCATCCTTAGTCGCATCGTTTAGTTCTTTGAATTGGCGCTCACCGTCCATGATTTCAGTATCATAGAATGCTTTTGCACGAAAGAAACCACCATAGTTTTTATAGTTAATTTCTATGTCGGTAGAGTATTTAACCACATTGGTATAAATCTCATTTTCGCCATAATTCAAATTACCATCATCGTAGTTATACGATGATCCTTCACCTTGAAGGCCTAGTGCAGCGGCATTACCTGGCGCAACCGTAGATGCATCAGGGGCTTCCGTTCGCCAAGCAACACCATAACTGATGGTATTATCCCATTGAAGGGTTGTATCACCGAAGTAAAATTCGGTCGCTTGAGCGCCAGAAGTCGCTGCCACTAGCGCAAGGGCTAATGGTAATTTTTTAAATAATGTTTTATTTATTTTTTTCATAATTATTTCCGTATTATCCCGACTATTCAGCGACTGAAACGACTGATGAATTCGTAATTTCAGGATCTAGACCCATGAACAACTTAGTTGTAAGTGTCATAATCTCAGTAAAAGCGTCTAACTCAGAGCCATCACTACCAGGAGAAGCTAGAGAGCCGTGAGAGCTATCAGCATCGTTGAATCTAACGAAGTATTTGCCGGTTTCTAGTTCAGTAACAGTAGAGGTACCATCAATTTGATTCGTATCTAATAGGCCTGCAAGAGGGCTTGTACCCGCAAGAGGAGAGGTCGCTGAGTTCGGTACAACTTGATCGCCAATAGACTCAATCACCATATACTTAGCTAAAGCGCCAGGAATTAATGACATAGCTGGTGCAAACGATGCTGGATCAGCAGAATCTAAAGAACCTTGGAAAACATAGAACAGTTGATTGTAAGACTCACTGTTTTCCGTTAAACCAAAACCACCAAGATCTCGAGGTGTAGTAATAGGGCCCTTAATAGCAGGAGCAAAGCGAGTCGACGCTTCTAATAAACGAGGAATAGCACTACCAGGCATACCTAATACCGTTTCAGTGATAAGAGGTAGTGCAGCATTACCGTCAGGATTAACGGTTGTACCGTTCAAGTTATTAGTTGCAACAAACACCGTGCCGATAATGCCACCCAATGAATGTCCAATATAATGAACTTGGCTTACATCAATGTCAGTAAGGTTGCCATCGCCATCAATATCAAAAGAACCTAAAGAAGCATTAAGGTTTAACAAATCCATCACGGCTTGGCGTGAGTTATCACGTGCCGTCTGCAGATGAATTAAGTTAAAAAACAAAGAACCAGAACCATTCAAAGCCGCTTCAGTTCCACTTACACCCGTTGGTGAAAATCCATTCGCAACGTTAGTTAAGCCAAAATGACGTTCAGCAACCGTGGCAGCGCCGATAGTAGTGGGATCAGCAGCCACACCTTTTGCACCTAATAAGCTAGCAAAGATGGGGAATTCTGTTCCTGGAATCAAATCCGTTGGCATTACTCCATGCAAAGGCAAATCGATTGCAACAGTAACAAATCCTGCAGCAGCCATCTGATTAGCAACGACTAGAGAGTTGGTTCTGTTACCAAAAATACCATGCTGATAAATGATAACGGGGTAACCAGCAGCCGTTGGTTCAGGTGATGAAGGTTTAACAACCAATACGGGCGCTTTACGCATGCCATTTTTCTTAGCAAATGGATATAAGCGCGTAACGTTGGTAGAAGGTGGTGAAGCACCTAAGATAGGCAATAATCCATCATCAGCAGACCACTGACTAATAATGGTATTTCCTGCACTTGTTTTACGTGCAATACAGGCGGCATCATCAGCGCCAGTTGGAGTACATAAATAGCCAGCTGCAACAGGATCTTCGTCAGTATAGGCGCCAGCAGGAGCTTCTAAATAGTAAGGAAGATCAATAGTACCCGTTACTACGTTAGCGAGCGTAGTACCTGCAAGCGAAGGTATAAAGTTAGCTATGTTTAGACCAGTTTGTCCATCGTTCGGTGAATCTAAATCTACTGCGGCAGCAGGTAAAGATACAGCACGTGGCCCTGGAGTTTGTAAACTAACGGCTAGGCCATAAGTGCCTTGTGCTTGTTCTAGTGTTAACCCTACACCTTGCAGGTCACTAATAGCATCTGCAGCATCATCAGCCGCAGCGACTATCGCTCTAAAAGCAGGATTTTGCTGTAATAATGGATTAGCATTACCCGGTGCTGCCATTGCGCTTAATACTTCAATACCACCGCCAGTAGTCAGGGTATAAGCCATTACTAGGCCTTCTGTATCTTGCTGTTTAGCGCCAAGATAACCTTTTGCAAGCGCCGTCCAGCTTTGTACCGCGTCACGAGCAGGAGCCAATGCAGCACTTAATAAAACACCGTCTCCAGCAAGTGCGCGGAATTGGTTTGGCATTTCTATAGCTTTACCCGCAACATCGGTAATCGCATTAGCACCGTCGTTGGCAATAATGACTAGGTAGCGTGTTTTAGAGGCTAGAGGCTTAGTCAAGTTTACGCGCAATGCGTACTTGCTAGCATCGCCTTCTGGGGTCGCATATTTTACGGTTGACACAGTAAAATCTGAAAACTCAGTCTTAAAAGGACTTTCTCCAGCGACTAGATCTCCAGTAATTGGGTCATCATAATTTAACGGTACAAGAATGACGTTTTTACCCAGTATAATCGTTGCGGCATCTACATCGCCTGAAAGAGGAATGTCGATTTCTGCATTGATCGAAAAACCGTCCATATCGTTCAAGGCGCTGATTACAGGATTGTAACCTTCTTTTCCAACACCAATTAATACACGATCGCCGTCGCTATTAGTTGTGTATGCATCTGCTCTATAGAGAGTGCCATCGGCATCTGCTGGATATTCAGGAGAGCCATCAGCATTCTTTGGGAAGCCGAATAGGAAGTCGGTAGCCAGTGGTAATTGCGCACGCGCTGGGTTGAATAAAGGGGTAACAGTAGACGGAACCTGTCCTGCTTGACCCGCAAGAATTGGATCGGTTGCTACTGCGTCGCTGTCGGCGGTACTGCTTAAATTACAGGCCGTTAATCCCGCTGTGCTTACAGCAATTGCGAGACTGAGGAGGGTCTTCTTCAGCATAGGGCTACCTGTCTTCTTTGTTATGATTATTGTTGTAAATTAAATGTGTTCTTTCAGTGTAGACCACTTTTAACAGATGCTACGACTATAGACGGCTACCGAGGCATCCTCATCACTCTTTAGAATGAATCGGAAAAGATATTGACTAGTTTTTGTGTGATTATGTAACCGAGCGAGGGTGTCACTGATAATTTTCTAAATAATGATACGCCTCAGCCCAACAGCATTAATAGAGATTAGTATTTGGTTATTTCTCAGTATTCAGTGTGGTTTTTTAGCATCGTAAAGTGGGGGTGGATTTCTGCTGGCTACACCCGAGCCGCTATATCGCATACAATGGCGCCTTTGTTTTGATCTTTACTTACATTAATCCTTTAAGGAAGCTGACATGGCTAAGCAAGATAACGTTGTAATCGTAGGCGCTGCACGTACTCCAATGGGTGGCTTCAATGGCAGCTTGAGCTCTGTAAGCGCAACTGACCTAGGCGCCATCGCCATTAAAGAAGCAGTATCACGTGCAGGAATAGATGCTGCAGATGTTGAAGAAGTGGTTATGGGTAATGTATTACCTGCCGGTCTTAAGCAAGGTCCTGCTCGTCAAGCGATGCGTAAAGCGGGTTTGGTAGATGCCACAGGCGCCACTACGATTAATAAACTTTGTGGTTCTGGTATGAAAGCCACGATGTTTGCTCATGATGCGATTAAAGCCGGTTCGATCAATATTGCGGTATCGGGTGGTATGGAATCGATGTCTAACGCACCTTATATATTAGAAGGTGTTCGTACCGGTTTGCGTATGGGCGCAGGTCCTGCTCCACAAGATCACATGTTTCTTGATGGTTTGATGGATGCTGAAACCGGCCGTTTAATGGGCTCTTTCGCCCAAGACGTTGCAACTCAAAAAGGTTATACCCGCGAAGAGATGGATGATTATGCAATCATGTCTTTGACCCGTGCAAAAGCGGCAATCGAAGCCGGTTTGAATAACGCAGAAATCGTTCCTGTAACGGTTAAGTCTCGCAAAGGCGATACCGTCGTCGATAACGATGAGCAGCCTTTCAACGCAAACATCGAAAAGATTCCTTCGTTGCGCCCAGCGTTCGCGAAAGACGGTACGATTACGGCGGCTAACGCGTCTTCAATTTCAGACGGTGCCTCTGCATTAGTATTGATGCGTGAAAGCACGGCAGAAGAGAAGGGTATTACCCCATTGGCTCGCATTGTCGCGCACAGCACGCAATCTCAGCATCCTTCTGAATTTACGATTGCTCCTTGCGGCGCGATTGAAAAAGTTTTGGCGAAAGCAGGCTGGGCGAAAGACGATGTTGATTTGTTTGAAATCAACGAAGCGTTTGCCATGGTGGCTATGATGCCCATTCGGGATCTTGATTTGGATATTGAGAAAGTAAACATCTATGGGGGGGCTTGTGCACAAGGTCATCCAGTAGGTTCTACCGGTTCTCGCTTGATCGTTACCTTGATCAATGCACTGAAGAATACCGGTGGTACTAAAGGTATTGCTGCGCTTTGCATTGGTGGTGGTGAAGCGACTGCGATGGCAATCGAACTGATTTAATGAACGCGCTATTGCGTATTGTTAAATACAATCGATGATGGTTAATTAAAGCCGCTGCTATTTTACGATACCAGCGGCTTTATTTTGGAAGGGCATAGCATGCTAGGCGAAAAAGACAGTATTAAAGGTACAAGGCCGGTTAAAGACACAAACACGATTAAAGGGAATGAAGCAGAAGAGTTTATTACAAAGATAGTATTGAACGTTTTATTCACTGGGGTAGTGATATTAGTTGGTGTGGGTATTGCATTTTATTACATCAGTGACGTGTTTAAGTCATAAATTGGGTACACGTTCAACTCATGGATTAACATGGAAATAGAAACATGACGGTAGAACCGCTCTCAGAGCGCATGCTAAACAATAAGGCGCATTGGCAAAAGATTGGCAGTGAAATCTTACAGCATTATGGCTGCAGCGAAGATTATACCGGTGTTGGTCGTTGTATTGATCTCTGGAAACAACAGACTGATCTTACAGAGCGTAAATACAAAGAAACCGAAGTATTAGACGGTTTAGGTTTTTTATTAGGTGAGTTGTGCATTTTAGAGTTGGGGGGTGGTTGGGTTTGGATCACCGATGAATATGGTTCGACGCCGGCTATATGCCATGCTGGAGCAGAAACAGTGAGTTATATTGTTGATTCTATTTCTCGCCGACTGCGCGATGAAAGCTGCGCAGAAGACGAAATTCCTACCCTTGTTGCACTGTATGAACGCAGTCAATTTAGTCAATTAAATTAATTGAACGTCATCTTACTAAAATCTAATAAGTCGTCATGAAGAAAAGAATAGCTTAGCTGTTCTTTCACTTTTTTATTGCTGATAACTTTCCCTAGTGAATCCGTTTGGCCAGAAAATACCGGTTCATAATCCCCTAAATGACTCAGTGCTGTTTGATAAAATTCACGTCGAGTCGGATGCTGCGAGGCACACCCATTAAACACCTCATCCCAACGGTTCTGATTAATGATTGCTCGTATAATTCCAATACAATCATCGCGATGAATCATGTTCACGCGTGCATCTGGGTTTTTAATGGTTTTGCAATAAACCGAGTCATCATCTGTCGTCGTCAAAAAGAAACGCCCAGGGTGACGTTGATAACCGATTAATCCTGAAAAACGAATGATGCTGGTTTTAAAGTGCGCATTGTTTTGAAACAAACCTTCAATGTCTAACAATGGGCATGGCTTTAACGCAGCCACATCGTCTTCAGTAATCGACTGAGAATCAAGGTTGGCAGAATTTTGGTATACCGATGTCGAACTAATAAATAAAACTTGTTGAATCGTCGAGTTTTCTATTTCTTCTATTAACTGTGTGTAAGCCTCAATATTTTTTGAGGTGATGTTAATAATTAGAATGTCAGCCTGTAAAAATTCATTCTCATGAGTATTCTTTCGTGCATTCAATATTTCTATATCGTAAGCGTGTGCTTCAATGCCGGCTTTGCGAAGTTGAGCTAAGCGTTCTGGGCCTCTGGAAGATGCCTTAATGTGAAACTTGGCTTGGTTCAATTCAATCGCTAGTGGTAATCCTAACCAGCCACTGCCTAAAATGCTGATACGTTTCATAATTTTTTAACCTTGATGCTGCACTATTTTTAGTAATTAGCCTGTCTAACTAAGAGGTTACCCTTGCCTTTCGAAAATTGACCTTTACAATCTCGGCTAAAATGATCATACCCAATCACATTAGCGAAGTCGTGTCATGAACCGTAAGAAGAAGATTAATAAGATTTTAGGCAAAAAGATGAGAAAGGCTAATGCTAAGCTAGCCCCTAAAGATACGAAGCCTGCTTATATCTCTAAAGCAGATCGTGCCGCTGCCGAAATCGCTGACAATCAAAAAGTAGATAATGAATTGCTATAAGTCGTTCTTATTTCGTAGTAGATGCTTTATTATGCCCTCATCCCAGGGGGTGGCGAGTTAGATATTTTCTGATAAAAGAATTTTTCTAATGAGCCTGAGATGCCATGCAAACTCCTTGAACCTGATCCGGTTAATACCGGCGTAGGAATGGGCAGTTGAATTGATTTGTACGCATTTAATCAACACTACACGCTTGCTACGCTCGACCGGGTCTTCTCTTATTTTTGAGGCAGACCTAATTAATGAAAACCCTACCTTTATCTCTTGCGATAGCCTCGGCTATTAGCGGTTCCATGATTACCCACATTGTTAGTGCCGAGCAGCCAGCAGAAGCCGTTGCGCTTGATGTTGTGACGGTGAGTGCAGACTTCCGTGATACCAATGTTCAAGAGCTACCAGAAGCGGTCACCGTTATCGGTGCCGATGATATTGCCGCGCGCTCTGCCCAGCATCTTGAATCGGTATTAAGTTTTGCGCCGAACGTTAACTTTTCATCGGGTGCGTCGCGCGGTCGTTATTTTCAAATTCGAGGCATTGGCGAGCGCAGCCAGTTTATTGATCCGGTAAATCCATCAGTTGGTTTGATGATTGATGGGATCGACATGACAGGTCTAGGCGGTGCTGCGACCTTGTTTGATGTTAAACAAGTTGAAGTTTTGCGTGGCCCTCAAGGTACGCGCTTTGGTGCGAATGCTTTGGCCGGCATGATCAATATTAAAAGTAACGATGCCACCAAAAAAACAGAAGGTTATGTTGCCGCTAAAGCGGGTAACTATAATATGCACAGCGAAAGTGCTGCTATCTCAGGTTCTATTACTGATAACGTACAAGCGCGTATAGCGGTCAATAGCTTTCAGTCTGACGGCTATATGGAAAATGAATTCTTAGATAAAGACAATACTAATAACCTCGATGAAGTTGTTGCTCGCGGTAAGTTAGCCGTTCAACTATCGGCAGATACTAATTTAGGCCTGACCTATTTATATGCGGATATCGATAATGGTTATGACGCGTTTAGTTTAGAAAAGAATCGCACTACTTCTACTGATCAGCCAGGGGTTGATGCTCAAGATACAAATGCAATAGCTCTTTCTATTAACTCTCGGTTATCGGATGCATTTCAACTTGAAACTGAGATTACGAGCAGCTGGACACAATCAGAATACAGTTATGACGATGATTGGAGTTATCCTGGCATAGCTCCAGGTTGGGAGTATAAAGCTTATGATCAGTATTTAAGAGACTATCAGAGAAGTTCAGCAGACCTTAGGATTTTGTCTGGAGGTGAGGGGCGAATATTATCCGATACTAGTGATTGGGTCGTGGGTTTATATTTATTACAACGAAAAGAGGACTTTACTCGCAATTACCAGTATATCCCTCAGCAGTTTGAAAGTTCTTTAGAGTCGTCTTCAGTTGCAATGTATGGAGAGATCGGAAGTGATCTAACTAGCTCTGTACGTTTGATTTCAGGATTGCGTATAGAAAATTGGAACAGTCGCTACGACGATAATAACTCTGTAAAAGGTAAAACAAACGAGGTTTTAGTTGGTGGGGAAATAACATTAGAATCAATGCTGAACATAAATAACCTGGCATACATTTCTTTTGCTCGAGGTTATAAAGCTGGAGGAGTTAACACTAATCCAGATATTTCAGAAGCTAACAGAGAATATGATACCGAATTTAATAATACCGTCGAGTTAGGCCTGAAATCATCAATATTAGAAGATAATCTTACAACAAGATTATCGGCCTTTTATATTCAGAGAAAAAACCAGCAAGTAAAAAGTTCTTATAGTTACTTAGAAAATAATACACCTAAGTTTCAAGACTATTTAGCAAACGCAGCAGAAGGTAAGAACTACGGCCTAGAATTTGAGAGTGACTGGAATCTGAATAGTGAACTAAATTGGTCATTGAGTGCGGGTTATTTATTAACAGAATTTGTTGATTATACGTATGAAAATGATGATGGAGTATTCAGCAAAAATGGACGTGATCAGGCTCATGCTCCAGAATACTCTTTGGCTTCAGCGATTAGTTATTTAATTACGCCTGATTTGAGTTTGCGCTTAGAATCAGAAGCGAAAGATAAATTTTATTATTCCGATAGTCATGATCAGCAATCAGCAGAATATGTGCTTTTACATGCGCGAATAGAATATAGCCAGTCTAATTACAGCATCGCATTGTATGGACGTAACATAACTGATCGTGACTACACTGTTAAAGGCTACTATTTTGGTATTGACCCTCGCTTGGAGTACGCTAAAGAATTACAAGAACAGTTAGGCGAGCCAAGATTGGTAGGTATTGAAGGTAAATATCAATTTTAATTACAGGCTAATCCAAAAATTAAATCGTATCCATTATTGTCACTTCACTTATTTAAGTTAAGTAATAAGTGAAGAGACATACCGGTTTACTGTTAATAATTGAGAGTGATAATGCAGCTATCCGTAGAAATTAGTAAGTACCCATTAGCGGATGACTATATTCCAGCGATTAAAGACTTTATCGCACGCTTACAAGGAACAGAAGGTTTGAGCGTGGTGGGTAATACCATGAGCACTCAAGTCTTTGGTGATTATGATCTTGTGATGGATACGCTAAAGGAAGAGATACGCCGTTCTTATGAACAATTTGGCAAAGCCATTTTTGTTTGTAAATTTATCGGCGCTAATTTAGACCCCGCCTTAAATCCCCATGGTGATGCTTAATCGCCTGATTTCTATTCAGATATATTCAGAAAGGATAACATTTTAGTGGACGCATTTTACCAAGGTATTATCACCGCGGCTCAGGCCATGAGTATTTGGGAAGTGATCGCCGTCATTCTAGGTGTTGCTTATCTAGTATTGGCGATGCGCCAGAATATACTTTGCTGGTATGCCGCATTGGGTAGTACCGCTATTTTTAGTTGGTTATTTTGGGATGTAAGCTTGGTGATGGAATCGGGGCTTAATGTCTATTATTTGATTATGGCTATTTATGGCTGGTGGGTTTGGCGCGGTAATACGCAGCACCCCACGAAAGCGGTTGCGATAAAAAGTTGGTCGCTATCACGTCATACCTTAATCATTGTGGGTATTGTCTTAATCAGTCTGGCTACAGGCTACGGTTTAGAAAAAAATACCAGTGCAGCCTTGCCTTATCTCGATTCATTCACGACTTGGGGTGCGGTGATTACCACGTATATGGTCGCGCAAAAAGTATTAGAAAACTGGTTGTATTGGCTGGTGATTGATACCGTTGCGATTTACTTATACATCGATAGAGAGCTGTATTTAACCGCATTACTGATGGCTGTCTATGTTGTATTAGCTATGTTGGGCTGGTTTATGTGGCTAAAAGAATACAGAGAGCAAACTGAAACGGTCTCCGTTCAAGCGGTTGTATAAAGATGACATTAGCTGAGATATTAGACGACTGGCCTTTGTGGGGCCTATCAAAAAAACCCATCGAGAATAGTCAGGTTGCTATACTTGAAGGGGGATTAACCAACACCTGTTATCAGCTCTCACTAGACAGTGGCGAGTACATTATTCGTATCAGTGCAGCCAATACCGTCGACCTAGGCATTGATCGCAACATCGAGAAAGCGATTCATCAATTAGTTTCGGGCTTAAATTTTACCAGTGCGATTCGTTATTGTGATGACGATCATCGTTACTGGATTCGGGATTATATTGAAGGTGAAGTCCTTGCCGATAATGTAGCTGACATGAGTCATAATACCTTGTCTTATATGGTCGAGCAGTTAAAAGCGCTGCATCAGATTCCTATCGAAATAGAATTACCCGTCGTTAATATTAGTGAGAAAGCGGAAGCGTATTGGACAATGTTGGCGACGCAGCAGCCTGATCATGAAATATTGAAAATGAAACCCCTTATGCAGGTGGCCATGAGTGAACCGCCAGCCGGAAGTTTTTGTCTCTGTCATCTAGATCCTGTGTTAGCAAATTGGTTATATACTCCAGGAGGACTGCAGTTATTGGATTGGGAATACGCCGGTTTTGCCCATCCTTTATGGGATTTAGCCGCTTTATTTCAGGGAATTAAGCATTCAATTGCACAATTAGAAAAAAAATCAGAAAAAAATAACGCCTCTGAAATTGAGGAAAACTTAGAAAATCAGCTACTGGCGTTATACGGCGTATCCGACCTAGTGGCGTGGCGCAGAGCCTGTTTACAAATGGAATATTTGTCATCGCTCTGGTATCAAGCGCAAGCCAAAACCGACTCATACTAAAGGACTATGGTCCCCGTTCCCTTGTTCTAAGCCTCTTAGATGTTAAACTGGTCTGCAATTGAATGAGCATTCAGTGGACTAGAAGTATAACTATGGCTAGAGTCGGAACAGAGAAACAACGTAAACAAGAATTGATCGAAGCGACCATTAAATCCATTGAAGACCATGGTTTTCAAGGTACTACGATTCTCACCATCAGCCGCCAAGCTAACTTATCGGCGGGTATCATCAGCCATTACTTTGGCAGCAAGCAAGGTCTTATCCTTGCTACCATTCGTTATCTTCTAGAAGAACTAAGACAAGGTTTATTGCAGCAGATCGCCCACTGTGAACAACCGCTTACCCCTGAATTAAGGCTGCAGATGATTGTTGATACCAACTTCGCTTGTTTCCAGCAGTCCACGTCGGTCACTCGAACTTGGTTGTGCTTTTGGGCTCAGGCGTTACATGACCCTGAACTCGCGCGTTTACAATCGGTTAATAGCAGGCGCCTGCTGCAGAATTTATTGTATTCCTATCGACAAATTATTCCGGATAAAGAAAGCGCTCTTCAAGCAGCTAATATGACAGCTGCTATGATTGATGGACTATGGTTAAGAAGTAGTCTGAGTAAAACTAGCCAAGACGAATTTAAAAAAGCTGAGCAGGTGTGTAAGCAATTCATAGCAATACAATGCCAGTTGGGAAAAGATTTATGATTTTGAAAAACTTTATTAATGGCCAATACCTTGATAATGACAGTGGTAAAACATTTGACGTTATCAACCCTGCGACAGGGTTGTTAGCTTATAAAGTGGAAGTTGCTGATCAGAAAATTCGTTCTGCTGCGATTGAAAGTAGCCAACAAGGTTTCGAAACTTGGTCTGCAATGACCGGGCTTGAACGTAATCGTATCTTGCTAAAAGCCGTTCAGTTATTACGTGAACGTAATGACGAACTTGCCAAGATTGAAGTGATCGATACCGGTAAGCCTTGGCAAGAAGCTTCGGTCGTCGATGTGGTAACCGGTACTGACTCTATTGAATACTTTGCGGCCCTGGCACTCAGTATCGAGGGTACGCAGCAAGATTTAGGCGGTGATTTTTATTATACCCGTCGTGAGCCGTTGGGTATTTGTGCCGGTATTGGTGCGTGGAACTATCCCTTGCAGATTGCCTGCTGGAAAGCGGCCCCAGCGTTAGCCTGTGGTAATAGCATGATTTTTAAACCGTCGGAAGAAACGCCACACGGTGCCTTGAAATTAGCCGAGATATTTTTTGAAGCAGGTGTGCCCGCCGGTGTATTCAACGTTGTTCAAGGCGATGGTGAAGTCGGTGCTTGGTTAACTACGCACAATGACATCGCTAAAGTGTCTTTTACCGGCGAAGTCGGTACGGGCAAAAAAGTAATGACCGCTGCGGCGACTAATTTAAAAGACGTCACTATGGAGCTAGGTGGCAAATCACCGCTGATTGTTTTTTCAGACGCGGATATTGATGACGCCATATCGGCAGCGATGCTTGGTAATTTTTATACACAGGGAGAAGTGTGTACGAATGCAACGCGTGTTTTTGTGCAAAAAGATATTTATCCACAATTTATCGCACAGTTAAAAGAGCGTACAGAAAAAAATATTATTGCCGGTGATCCTATGGATCCAGAGACCAATTTTGGTGCTCTCATATCAAGCAAGCATCAGACGCTAGTATTAAGTTATATCGAAAAAGGCACCAAAGAAGGTGCCTTTTTATTAACGGGCGGTCAGGCACTACAGCCAAAAGGTTTTGAAGGCGGCTACTTTGTTGCACCGACCATTTTTACTAACTGCACCGATGATATGACCATTGTAAAGGAAGAAATTTTTGGCCCCGTCATGTCGGTGTTAACGTTTGCGACGGAAGACGAAGTCATTCAGCGTGCTAATGGTACCGAGTTTGGATTAGCCGCGGGTATATTCACGAATGATATTCGTCGCGCACATCGAGTGGTTAAGCAAATGGAGGCTGGAATTTGCTGGATCAATGCTTATGGTGCTTCACCGGCCGAGATGCCAGTAGGCGGCTATAAGCTTTCGGGTATTGGTCGTGAAAATGGATCGTCCACGATACATCAATATACTCAAATTAAATCTGTCTATGTGGGCATGCAGCCACTAGAAAGCCCTTTTTAATGTTTGTTGTGATGATGCTAGCGGTGATGGTAATAGAATGAAAAATCAAATGAGTAGCATAAGTTACGATTACATTATTGTGGGTGCAGGTTCCGCAGGCTGTGTGCTGGCTAACCGTTTGTCTGAAGATCCTAATACCTCTGTTTTATTGTTAGAAACGGGGGGCAGTGATCGCAGTATTTTTATTCAGATGCCAACGGCTTTATCGATTCCGATGAATACCAAGAAATACGCATGGCAGTTTGAAACAGAAGAAGAACCTCATTTAGATAATCGAAAAATGCATTGCCCAAGAGGCAAGGTATTGGGTGGCTCATCGTCCATCAACGGTATGGTATATGTTCGTGGGCACGCAAAAGATTTTGATGAATGGGCAGAAAAAGGCGCAACCGATTGGGATTATGCGCATTGCTTACCGTATTTTAAAAAGTCTGAGACCTGGGCGCTTGCGGCTGAAAATTCTGATACGAAAGACTATCGCGGAACGGAAGGTCCACTGGGTGTAAACAACGGTAACCAGATGAAAAACCCTTTATACCAAGCATTTGTTGATGCGGGTGTAGAAGCGGGATACATGGATACCCCAGATTATAATGCCCAACAGCAAGAAGGCTTTGGTCCGATGCATATGACGGTTAAAAATGGTGTGCGCTGGTCGACGGCTAATGCGTATTTAAGACCGGCCCTTGCACGTCCTAATTTAACGGTTGTAACCCATGCATTGGTGCATAAAGTTTTATTATCCGTTGATGGTGGTGAGAAAAAAGCAACAGGAATACGTTATGAACGCAAAGGAAAAATTGTAGACGTTCAGGCAAATAAAGAGGTTGTTTTATCAGCGGGTTCCATTGGCTCTCCGCATTTATTGCAGCTATCAGGCATTGGTGCAAAAGAAACATTAGAAAAAGCGGGCATCGAATGCCTGCATAACTTGCCCGGTGTGGGTGAGAATCTACAAGATCATCTTGAGTTTTATTTTCAGTTTAAGTGTAAGCAACCGATTACACTTAACGGAAAGTTAGACTTGTGGAGTAAGTTTTTAATTGGTGCTAACTGGTTCTTTTTTAAGAAAGGTTTAGGCACGACTAATCATTTTGAATCGTGTGGTTTTATTCGCTCTAAAGCGGGTATCGAATGGCCAGATTTACAGTATCACTTTTTACCCGCCGCGATGCGTTACGATGGTAAAACAGCATTTGCTGGGCATGGTTTTCAAGTTCATATAGGACATAACAAACCTTCAAGTCGTGGAGCGGTAAAAGCTATCAGTCCGGATCCTAAATCGGCACCCAGTATTCTTTTTAATTATTTGGAGGAAGAAGCTGATAAAGAAGGCTTTCGTGACTGTGTAAAACTGACGCGTGAAATTATTAATCAACCGGCTTTTGATCTATATCGTGATGATGAAATTCAGCCGGGTGCACACGTACAAACAGATGAAGAGATTGATGCGTTTGTAAGAGCTAATGTTGAAAGTGCGTATCATCCCTCTTGTACTTGTAAAATGGGCACCGATGAACTGTCGGTTGTTGACCCAGATACTCGAGTTTATGGAATCAAAAACTTAAGAGTCGTCGATTCCTCTATATTTCCAACCATCACTAACGGTAATTTAAACGCTCCGACGATTATGGTCGCAGAGCGAGCAGCGGATTTAATTAAGTCCAACGCTACTTTACCGCCCAGCGATGCAGAAGTAAGAATGGCTTCAGATTGGAAATCAGTGCAGCGTAGTAAATTTTAAATTAAAGAAAAAATCATAACTAGAAAAGGAAATAAAGATGAAAATAAAAGCTCTATTATTATCAGCAGGCATGGTATTGGCAGGAGTATCCAATGCCAATCAATGTGATACGGTACGTTTTGCCGATGTCGGCTGGACTGATATTACTGCAACGACCGCGTTAACGTCCGTTGTATTGGAAAGTATTGGTTACAAAACCAAAACACAAGTTTTGTCAGTACCTATTACTTACAAAGCTTTAGAAAATAAAGACATCGATGTATTCCTAGGTAATTGGATGCCTACCATGGAAGCTGATATTAAGCCTTACATTGACAATGGTTCGGTCGAAAGCATTAAGAAAAATTTATCAGGGGCTAAATATACGTTAGCCGTACCTAAAGATGTTTATGATGCTGGCGTTAAAACGTTTGCGGATATCGTTAAATATGCTGATAAATTTGATAGCAAAATTTATGGTATTGAGCCAGGCAATGATGGCAACCGTTTAATTCAATCTATGATTGATGATAATGCGTTTGGTTTAAAAGGCTTTGAAGTTGTTGAGTCTAGCGAAGCCGGTATGTTGTCTCAAGTTAAGCGTCAGACACGTCGTAACAAATGGATTGTTTTCTTAGGTTGGGAACCTCATCCAATGAACTCAAACTTTGAACTTGCTTACCTTGAAGGCGGAGATGATTTCTTCGGCCCTAACTTAGGCGGTGCTAATATCTATACTAACGTTCGCAAGAACTATACAACGGAATGTAAAAACGTGGGCCAGTTGTTGAACAACCTTACGTTCACTTTAGCAATGGAAAATGAAGTAATGTCCGCCATTCTAGATGCGGGTAAAAAGCCAAATGTTGCAGCAAAAGAGTGGATTAAAAAGAATCCTACTATTTTGGATGCTTGGCTAAAAGATGTAACAACGTTAGATGGAAAGCCTGCATTAGCAGCTGCTAGCGCTATCCTTAAGTAGGCGGTCATTAATGAGTCTATTTAAACATTAATAGTCATAGCCAAATTAATAACACAAAGAGGCTGCGAGTAGTAATAACTGCTCGCAACAAGAGATTCCATGGAACAGTTTAAATTACCTTTGGGTAATTATATTGAAACATTTGTCGACTGGTTAGTTGATAACGGAGCATCATTTTTTGATGCGATATCTGAATCATTAGAGTGGATGATAAGCTTATTTACGGATGCGCTACTTTGGCTTCATCCCATTGCTTTTATCATCTTGGTCGTCGCCATTGCGCTTTATTTTCGACGTTCTGTGGGCCTTGCTGTTTACGCGGTTGTGGCGTTAACGTTGATTTGGAATTTAGGGTATTGGGTTGAAACCATGCAGACCCTTGCCTTAGTTTTATATGCGGCTTTATTCTGTATGGTTATAGGTTTGCCCATTGGTATTTATGCGGCGCATCATCCGACCTTCTATAAAGGTTTACAGCCTGTGTTAGATCTTATGCAAACGGTTCCTACGTTCGTGTATTTAATTCCAACACTGACGCTATTTGGTTTGGGTGTTGTCCCTGGGCTGATTTCTACGATTATTTTTGCGATTGCAGCACCGATAAGACTGACGTATTTAGGGATATCAGAAGTGCCTCAAGATATTCTGGAAGCGGGTCGATCGTTTGGTGCCAGTAAGCGCCAACTTTTATTTCGTATCGAGTTACCAGCCGCCGCCAGCAGTATTGCTGCCGGGGTGACTCAGTGCATTATGTTGTCTTTATCCATGGTGGTCATTGCAGCCTTGGTAGGTGCAGATGGCTTAGGTAAGCCCGTTGTGCGGGCTTTGAATACCGTTGATATCGCCAGTGGTTTTGAGGCTGGTTTAGCCATCGTATTATTAGCCATTTTACTTGATCGTTTATTTAAGGCGGGACAAGCAAAATGATTAATATTAAAAATTTGGATGTGGTGTTTGGTGATAAGCCAGAGCGTGCGTTGGCGTTATTGGATCAAGGGCAAGAACGCGATGAGATCAGTAATGATACCGGGTTAGTCGTGGGCGTTAATAACGCGAACTTACAGATCAATAAGGGTGAAATTTGCGTATTAATGGGGCTGTCAGGTTCTGGTAAGTCGAGCTTATTACGTTGCATTAATGGCTTGAATGATACGACGCGTGGTTCTATTGAAATAAATCATGAAGGTAAAGTGATTGATTTAGTCAGTGCCGATGCTGATACGCTCAGAGCTATACGCACTAAGCGCATGTCGATGGTCTTTCAAAAGTTTGCCTTAATGCCTTGGTTAACTGTGGCGCAAAATGTTGCTATGCCACTTGAGTTACAAGGTCTTGATAAAAAAGAAATTAAACAGCGAGTCGATGCTCAACTTGAACTCGTTGGGTTAGAGCAATGGGCTAAACACAAACCGAGTGAGTTATCAGGGGGTATGCAGCAGCGTGTGGGTTTAGCCCGAGCGTTGGTGACGGAATCTGACATCTTGTTAATGGATGAACCATTCTCTGCTTTAGACCCGCTTATTCGTACGCAACTGCAGGATGAACTTATTCAGTTGCAGGAAAAACTGAATAAAACTATTATTTTTGTGAGCCATGATTTAGACGAAGCGCTTAAGCTGGGTACTAATATTGCGATCATGAAAGATGGCGAAATTGTTCAGCAGGGTAAACCAGAAAGTATCGTATTAAACCCTGTGAATGATTATGTGAAGCAGTTTGTTGCCCATACAAATCCGATAC
>JBNMQK010000008.1:0-49756 GCA_051278005.1 Oleispira sp.
GCCTAGCTCCAGAGTAGACTGATAAAAGACTGGTTATTTATACAGACTCGTATTTAGCAGAGCCCTGTTATACTCAGTTTATCTCTAAAATGGACAACACAGTGTCAAACTCAGCCAGTAACGGTCACGGAATATTAGCCAACATTGAGCAATATCGCAGCAGCATGCGTAAATCAGAAGTGAAGGTAGCCGATTATGTTATCGCTAACTCTGCATCTGTGATTCACATGCGTATTGTCGACCTCGCTCAAGAAGCCTTGGTCAGTGAACCGACGATTGTTCGCTTCTGTCGTGCCATTCACTGCAATGGCTTTCAAGAGTTCAAGGTTAAACTTGCACAAAATCTCGCGATTGCGAATAACATTGGCCAATTTGCAATTGCTGAAGATGATTCGATTGAAGATATTTGCGAGAAAGTTGCTGATACAACGATTCAACGACTGCACGAAGTTAAAGACCAGTTATTACCCCATCAAATTGCTAAAGCATCTTCTGTTATCAGCAAGGCTAGGCGTGTTGAATTTTATGGCTTTGGTGCATCCGCGGCCGTGGCAACGGATGCTTTGCATAAATTCTTTCGTTTACAAATTGCCACCGCAACTTACAGCGACCCGCATATGCAATCAATGTCGGCCGTCACGCTCAATGAAAAAGACGTTGTCGTGGCAATTTCTCAAAGTGGTCGCACTAAAGATTTACTCCATTCCATTAAATTGGCTCAGACCTATAGCGCCACTGTGATTTGTTTAGCACCAGAGGGGACTCCTATCAGTTTGGCGGCTGACATACCAATCTACATTAATATTGATGAAGATACGGATCAGTTCACCCCAATGACGTCGCGCATTGCGCATCTTATGGTGATAGATATGCTCGCCATTGCCGTTACCCAGCGCCGCGGACCGGATTTTATTGAACATTTAAATGCCATTAAAGAGAGTATTAAATCACTTAAAATAGACAATTAACCTATTGCAATTAACATGAAAACTGTCATTATTTTAAAACTAATAAAAATAACAATTGTGGCTTATAAAATATATTTTATATTTTTGACTACGAATAAGTAAGACCAAGGAGAAGTATCATGGCTAGGGCAGCTAAGACAGCACTGAGCGCACATCAAAAATCTGTTGAGCAAGTTGTTTCTTTTGATAAGGAAGGAAATGTGGTTGTTAATAAAAAATCTTCGGCATCCAATAAATTAATGGCGCGGCGTGCAATTGAAGCCCACCTCGAACGTAAATCATTAGAAAAACATTTAGATGAATATTCTTTCGAAGGTATCTAATCGATACTTGCTAATGATTAGATGATTTTTGTTTAATAACGCAGTACTTAAAATACTGCGTTATTAATAAGAGATAAAAAGCCCAGTCATTGTGAATTGGGCTTTTTTTTGGCTACATGAAAGTTGATTTGTAGACTGTGCCTGCCTGCGTACCAAGAGGACATCCAGGCTGGACGTCCGTTAAATGCGGATGGTCCGCCTGAACCTGCCTCATAGACAATAAATTACTATCGTATGCCTTGTAACGGCTGAGCCAAAATCCACAGTCCAGCAGAGGTAAACAACACCATCAATACGAGCATGGGTATTTGGCTGACGACAGCGCAAAGCCGGTTACGATGCTGTTCCAACGCTACACGGTGTGCAAGCCAAACTGCAGCAACGTGGCCGAGTAAAATTAACCCAATCTGAGTGTACCAAACGCTGCCCATATCCAGCAGAACGGGTATACGCATGGTGTACGCAGTGCCGAATAGATCCCAGCCAAAGCCGAAGGGATCAGAAATCAGCGCACGAATTTTTACGCCCTCGCTCACTAGCAGCGTGTAATAGTGAGTAACGTGATATACCACGGCAATTGGGACAATCGAATAAACGTACTGCTGGCAGAGTAATGTCAGCGATTGGCGACTACGGCTAAGCAGTTTGCCGAGCCAGACAAACCCTATGAACACCGCTAAATAAAGTAACGGGGAGATGATTAGCCATAGCGTTTCATAGCCTATGTACCAAGGACGTAGCCAGCCGTAGGCCTTGATTGGGTATTCGCCGATTATTGCCTGAACGATGCCGCTGGGGTCTTTCCAGAACAGGCTGAACCAGAGTTCGGTTTCACGCAGGCCATCGAAGGCGGTAGACGACAACATGAACATGATAAAGACCACCAGGCTAAAGGGTGCTGGCTGCTGCTGCAGTAAAGCACTGCCCGGCCAATTAAGTCGCCAACGATTTTTGCCACTGAGTTCAGGGGAATACTGAATCGGTGCCAGCAGACTGATCAGCCGCAGAAACACGGCAAAAAACTCACCGTAACGGAACCAGTCACGCTGGCCAATCAGCCAAACACCCAGCAAGTTTATGCCGGTATAGGCGATTAAAGCCTGCGCCAAAAAATAAGGTCGAACAAAAGCAAACAGCTCAATCCAGATAAAGGCCAGATACAGCAGCAGTGCAGGCCAGTAAGCTAAACGTTGTGGGTAGTTGATACGCCCTGCGGCAAATCCGGGGCGCAATTTATTGCATGCCCGACTGAGCACCCGCCAAGGGTTTAATGCGGCATAAAAATCGCCCAGTACTGCACTGGCATAGCTCATGCCTAAAACGAAAACCAACCAGAAAAAAGTCATGTTGAAATTGCGGGAGGGGTCTTTACTGCCAAATAAGCCGGTGGCGATACAGAGAAGTAACAGCAGTAAACTGAAGGTTTGCACGCAGGTTTTCAAACGTAACTGCCGCAGTCGTCTAAGCCAGACCGCCTCAGAAAAGTCATAGTAACGTGCTTGCTGGCCAGTCGCCGGGGCGCTAACAAAAAAGCCGACGATAATGAAGGACAGCAGCAGCGCCGCCACAGCGCCGAAGATGTATAACCCATATGGCATAGGTAGCACATAGGGCTGGGAAAAAGCATGCGCAAGCGCGCTGGGTGAAGTCAGCATTAAAACGCTAACGGTCAATGGGAGCTTCACTGTGGGTAGACCTCCAGCCGGGCAATGGGTAGCCGCAGTTCGTGCAACTCCAGTTCGAAAACACCAGAGTGCTTGGCTATGAAATTCAGGCTCGCCGTTTGGCCCGGTAGTACTTCAGTCCTTAGTTCGTAGCCGTGCAAATGCAACTGGTCAGCGCTATCGACACCGGATAGCTGCACGATCACCGGGTAGCCTTGCAGGGCCGAAATAACGCTGGGTCCGGTAACTTGCGTACCAGAAACGGTGAATACGTAAGTGAATACTTCGTTGCTTTGTCTTTCACTAAAAATTGGCTGCAGTGACTTGCCCGGGGCTAAAATCAGCCAAAGGCCACTTAGCGCAGCGGCGACCAGCGCCGCCAGAGTTAAAAATCGCATCATGTAGTTTGCCTTGGTTGACGCTTGTAGGTGTTCACTCGCTAATTTTCTCTACGAGAATAAATTTTTTCCCACAACTGCAAATAGACCTCGGCAGAGTTATAAAACGCAGTAATTGCTTCCTCACCGCCTTCAAGCCTGATTTCCTCGACGAAATCTGCAATTAACCCATAGTGCGCGGTGCCGTCCTGTTCTGTGTCCCAACTACGGCCACCCGGAATACTTAGTTGTTCTACTGTCACTGGCTGAATGCCACGATTAGCAAACTGCGGCCCCCAACCCTGACCAGAAAATAGCTGGAACGGATAATTCACCAATTGCTCAGCATTCGGCCTCGGCGGGTTATAGCCACCAAAACCGTTGCCGTCATAACCAAGCCCGTAAGCGAATGGCAGCATCTGCGAATCATCTTTAGCAGCGGCTATATCATACTGCTCTTTAGTTTTACGTAAGCCTTCAAACCAGCTAGCACCATCCTTCTTGTAAGGATAGGAATAGCCGCCTGCCTGCAGCAGATCAGCAACATCCTGATTTCTAACGCCAGCCTGATAACCATGGCCTGAAATAATGGGATAGGGTGGATTTAGAGTTTTCATCAAATCAAGCAACGTACGCTTAACTAGCAATGGCGCATGGTCAATTGAGACGACCAAGCCCTCCTCAGCAAAGCGAGTCATAGCGTACTCACCCATTGAAGTCAGTGGGCGAGTGTTGCATTGGCGGCGGTCAGACGGATATACCGGCAGCGGCCCTTGGAGATTGTCAATAACTAACTGTGACAAAGGGTCGTTACCAAAACCAGGTGCCAAGCCCGGGAATCCTCCGCCATCCTTAAAGTAACTCTCACCATTACCGCCATCTGGGCAGTCAACGGTTTTGTAGAACGCACCGGTATCAATAAAATTAATTAAATTTAGAGATGACGCTCCCCCATCCAGTATAGTACCGCCACTCAAAGCACTATCAATGTTATGAATCGGCACCACCTGGCGCACACCCCGTGCCCATGCATCTTCAAGCAAGGCATCAAAAGATTCTGGCGTGCAATTCCGTTGTTCGCTGCCACCAGGGAGTATCGTCACACCGCAATCAAACATCTGCGAGCCTTCCAACCCGAGAATGACTGCTAGCTTACCGTCGTTGATGACTTCGCGAGCTTGCTGAGGTGATGTAACAAGTCGAAACCACCCTTCGCCCGGCCCACCGTGCTGTGCGTCAATATAGTCTTGTAATTCTTGCATATAGTCATTCTGGGCCAGGCCCTGATAATGATCTTCGCAATTTTCTTCCGGTCTACCTGAATAAACTTTGCCGAGTTCACATAGGCCTTGAATACCCGTTCCGTAAGTTACCGCCAACCGCATGCCCGCCATATAGGCCCGCTCTATCCAGCGATAATAGCTCGCTTGGTGTGTCCGCATCCTAATTGCTGGCCAATCTATAAAAGTAGGCCAACCTACCGTATCGTGTGTCTCGCCGGGGGTTTCTTCCAGGATGTTGTTGCCATCTGTGATGCCATCAGGGCCATGGAATTCTTCACAATCGTGCAATGCATGCGACACGCCTAACGGATTAAAAGGTTGCCCATATAAAACACCGCCAACTGCCGGGCCAACAGATCCATCAGCGGACATCTCATGCGACATGCCAAAATGCGAGTGAACATCGGCAAAGCCGATCACTGGCTTATCGACTCCAAGACCTTTGAAAGTTTCGCCAACGATACCTAGCGGCATTTCCGGGAAAGGCGTGCAGGGTTGCTCGGTCAAAGCAAAGCGGAACGCATCATTGCCACCAACAGGATTACCTAAACTGAGTTGCCCACCGGAACCGACCACCAAGGCGTCGCCTGTTGTAGAAGAAACAATGCTGAAACCCCCATTTGGCCGGTTCATATCAACTATCCAAACAGCGTCTTCGGTGACATCCTGTGTACCCACAACCGCACCACCGCTTGCCGACAACAACCGTGAGTCCGCCGCGTAAAAAAGATATTCACCCAAGGCTGATGGCTTAAAGAAAAATGCTTCTGCAACCCTACTTTCAGCTGCGTTTGCGGCATAACCGCTACCGCCGTCGGCAGCCACCATGTTACCGGTTGAATCAGATTGCAAAGCGAAGCAACTGTTTGCAGCAGCATAACGGTTCGAGGGTAATTCCTCGGCTATGTCTTCTGGAGGGATATCCACTTCGCTATCCCCTTCGTTAACGCTGGTAGAACCACCTGTTGGGCTACGTCCACCATCGCAAGCAGATACGCTCAAAGCAAATAGCAAACTTAACAACAACGTTTTTAATGGCCCGCTAGGGTGAGTTGTAACGTACATAAGAACCTCCAGATAGTGCACATGAGCGAATGCGCTTCTACGCATCGAGTTTGCAATAATACTATACACATTGGAATCGCCGTACTTGGATGAAATGGCTTTCATGATTCTTACAGGTTAGGATATGGGTCGGTCTATATTGTGGAATTGGGTCAAACATGTTTGAAAATAAGTCGACGTTCTCATCAGGCATACGGGTGTATCACGGCCAGCGCCGCTTCTTGATGTTGACACCGACATATATGGTAGATCGGAGTGCGCACCCCTACCGCCGCTTGTCAGCTACTCTCATTCTGGGTTGCAGTGCACCGTTATTGTTGGATGCTGGCGAACGCAAACCGTTTGAGACCCGCGCGGTGTTGATAGGACCCAATGTCGTACGACGGCGCACCATGGGGCAGAATTGCGATGTGGCAATGTTCGATTTTCCGATGGTCTCGCCGGAATACCGCGCAATCTCCCACATATTGGAACACAATCCCATCGTCGAATTGGATTTCAAGCGTTGTGAGGCCTTGCTGCCACGCCTGTGTGACGCATCTCAAAACACCGTCGACAGCACCACAATCAATTCACTATTTGCCGATGCTATCGAGGCTATAAGCGGGCACACCCCAGAAGCAAACCAGATCGACCCACGTATCGCCAAGGCACTGCACCTGATCGACAAACTGGAATTTGATCAGGTCAGCCTAGAATCACTTGGCCAAAGTCTCCATCTGTCAAAGTCGCGTCTGAGTCATTTGTTCAAACAGGAAACGGGCTTTTCGATTGCTCAATATGCTCGCTGGGTCGCGGTTTGGAAAACTACCGAACGTTGGTCGCAGGGCCGCAAGTTGAGCGATGTGGCCCATGAAGTAGGTTTCTACGACCAGGCACATCTGCACCGTGCCTTTAATGAGGTTTTCGGCTGGAACCCGTCAGTGGCTATCGATCCGGCGGAGGTGACACTCATTCGCTGCGAGTGAAGAAGAACAAAACAGTCCTCTCCTTACATTATTGGTAGGAATTACCAGTCTAATGGTTGAACTTCTTATTAGAGGTCTGATTTTGACTCTACCAACATTTCATTCATAATTTTTTTGAACACTTCATCTGTTAAACCATAAATGTCCGCTATTTTATAAAAAATGGAAGAGACCTCTTCATCGATAGATTTAAAATATTCAGCCGCTTGTTCAAGTTCTTCTCGAGGGATACCAATCTTTTGGAGACGCCCTAGAAGTTGCCCCATTGTTCTTTGACTCTCACCGTCAAAGAATTTCTCATCGAGTCTTATCAGGCGTCATTGGCGAGGCGCTTAATAAAAGGCCTCCTCGCTCTTGTTTAAGCTGGCGAACCCACTTATCAACAGTGGATTTAGACATCCATTGCGTCAGCCGCTTCTCGTACCGAATAGCTTTTATCTAAAACTAGCTGCGCAACGTCTAAACGAAATTCAGGTTTGAAATTGGATCTTTTAGGTCTGCTCATTGTGCCACCTTAATATTTACGAGATGATTATGTCATCTCTAATTAGGTGGCCAAATTCACCAATCAACGTTAGCTACTCGACTGTTACAGACTTCGCTAAGTTACGTGGCTGATCAACATCTGTACCTTTTAATACGGCAACATGATATGACAACAACTGCAAAGGAACGATATATACAATGGGCTCTAAGCAACTAGGAACGGTTGGCAAAGATACTAAGTGCTGGTCATCTAGATCATGCAAGTTCAACGATTCATCAGCAAAAACAAATAGCTCACCACCACGAGCCTTCACTTCTTCTAGGTTCGAAACCAGTTTTTCTAATAAGTCATTCTTTGGGGCGACTGCGATAATCGGCATATCTTCATCGACCAAAGCCAATGGACCGTGCTTCAGTTCACCCGCTGGATAGGCTTCAGCGTGAATATAAGAAATCTCTTTTAACTTTAATGCACCTTCTTGAGCGATCGGGTACATCGGGCCGCGGCCTAAAAACAAACTGTGATGCTTATCAGCAAATAGCTGGCTCATTTTTTTAATAATAGGATCTAATGCCAGCGCTTTCTCTACTAATGCAGGTAATTGATGCAACGCTTCTACTATTTCAGTTTCAGCCGCTGCGCTCATACCGTTGCGTTTGGCTAATGCAACCGTTAGCAATAACAAGGCCGTTAACTGAGTGGTAAAGGCTTTTGTCGAAGCAACACCAATTTCAGGGCCGGCGTTGGTCATTAAGCAAAGATCGGATTCACGTACTAATGAAGAACCTGGCACGTTACACACCGTCATGCTGGCTAATAACCCTTTTTCTTTCGCTTTACGCAGCGCTGCTAAAGTATCTGCCGTTTCACCCGATTGAGAGATGGTGATCAACAAGGTATTTTTAGCAATGACCGTATCGCGATAACGGAACTCACTGGCCACTTCAACTTGGCAAGGAATGCCTACGTATTTTTCAATCCAGTACTTACTGACCATGCCTGAATGGTAACTAGTACCACAGGCAATGATTTGAACCGCTTCAACCTGATCTAAAATATCAGCGGCTTGCACACCAAAAGCCTGATCGAGTACTTTAGTTGCTGAAATACGGCCTTCTAAACACTGCTTAATCACCGTTGGCTGTTCAAAGGTTTCCTTAAGCATAAAGTGCTTATATTCACCTTTGCTGGCGGTGCCTATCTTGTGATCAAAAACGCTGATATCACGCTCTACAATATTGTGGTCTTTATCTAAAATGGTCAGTTTTTTGCGCGTTATATGCGCAAGATCGCCTTCTTCAAGATAAATGAAGCGGTCAGTTACTTGCAATAAAGCGAGTGGGTCTGAACCAATATAATATTCATCCATACCGACACCGATAACCAAGGGTGAACCTTGGCGTGCAGCCCATAACTCATCTTGGTTACCTTTTTGCATTATCGCTAGCGCATAAGCACCCTCAAGATGAGAGATGGCATTTTTCACCGCTTGCGCAAAATCGTGCTGCTTCAATTCACGGTGAATTAAGTGCACCACAACTTCAGAATCAGTTTGCGAATTAAACACATAACCTTGAGTTTTTAGCTCGGCCTTAAGGTCTTGGTAATTTTCGATGATGCCATTATGGACTAAAACGATATCGTCAGAAGACATGTGTGGATGGGCATTGTCTTCACTGGGTACACCGTGTGTCGCCCAACGAGTATGAGCAATACCGATAGTTCCCGCTAAGCCTTTACCAGCCGTTTCGGCGGTAATCGCTTTTTCTAATTCAATAACTTTACCCAATGCACGAGTGCGCTGAATATCGCCCTCTGCATTTAAAATGGCTAAGCCCGCAGAATCATAACCCCGGTATTCAAGGCGACGTAGGCCTTCTAATAAAATTTCGCTAACATTACGCTGTGCAATAGCACCAACAATTCCGCACATTTTTTTATCTTCCGTTTAATACAACGCGTATTTCTATTTATTTGCCAGCTTTCACTGGTCGCTGCCAGCCACTGATATTTCTTTGCTTACCACGAGCGACCGCTAAGTCTTCCGCAGCAACTTCTTTCGTTACTGTGGAGCCAGCTGCGACCGTTGCATTAGCACCGATTTTTAGCGGCGCGACTAACGAAGAATTGGAGCCTATAAAGGCATTTTCACCAATTTCCGTTTTAAATTTATTCACGCCATCGTAATTACAGGTAATCGTGCCTGCACCGATGTTGGCATTGGCTCCGACGGTTGCGTCACCGATGTAAGTCAGATGATTGACTTTAGCACCCGCGCCAATTTTAGATTTTTTCACTTCGCAGAAGTTACCTACTTTGGCACCGTCGGCAAGATCAGCACCTGGGCGCAAACGGGCATAGGGACCAATGACACAATATTCAGCAACCATAGCGTCTTCAATATGCGAGAAAGCTTCTACTTTAGTGCCTGCGGCTAAAATAGAGTTTTTAATGATGCAGTTTGGACCAATTTCTACGCCGTCACCTAAGGTAACCTCGCCTTCTATAATGACGTTTACATCGATGACAACATCATTACCAACCGTCAGACCCGCATTGGCCTTGTTTCCCAAGCGAATATCTAAGCGCAATGGATCTAAAACTGTCACGCCTTTAGCCATCAGTGCAATCACTTGCTGTGTTTGATACCAACGCTCCAGCTCTGCTTGCTGCTGTCGATTATTGACGCCGTAGGTTTCTTGTTCGTTTTCGGGTTGCAGTGTTGCTACCGTAAGACCATTCTTAACCGCCATAGCGATGATATCCGTAAGGTAATATTCACCTTGAGCATTATCGTTACTTAACGTCGGCAACCATTGATGCAGCTTGGCGGTGGGCACGGCAAGGATACCGGTATTCACTTCTTTAATTAAACGCTGCTCTTCGTTAGCATCTTTATGCTCAACGATTGCGGTGACAAAATTGTTAGCATCACGCACGATACGGCCATAGCCCGTGCTATCTGCCATATTTACGGTCAACAAACCCAGTTGTTTATCGTTGGCTAACTCAATCAAAGTTTGTAATGTTTCTGGCTGGGTTAACGGCACATCCCCGTAAAGAATTAGCGTAGTGCCTGCAGCGGCTAAGGAATCCAGAGCCATCATGACAGCATGGCCGGTGCCTTTTTGCTCGCTTTGTAATGCCCATGTTAGGTTTTCTTCATTGGCAAAAGCGGTTTTAACTTTTTCTGCACCATGCCCAATAACCACATGCATTGCATCGGCCTTTACGGCTTTTGCACTGTCTAATACGTGAGCTAGCATTGATTTACCAGCAATGGGGTGAAGAACTTTAGGGAGTTGGGATTTCATGCGTGAGCCTTGACCGGCTGCGAGTACTACGACGTCGATAGTCATTATTATTATTTGCTTCCCTGTAACTTACTTTTAGACACCTTTTATTGATTGGGCTTTATAAATACCCGACAAAATGTCATGAAATTTTGATAGCCGATTATTTTATTGTGTTTCTTTATATTTACAATGTATTTTGTCACAAAAAAAATGACAATTATTTTTGATAAATGATATACCTACTTATTTACAGGCTATCAGTGATTACCTTTTGAACGCGCCACAGGAACATTATGAATTTGTCGTCCCTTAAATCTCTTGGTCTCACCGATCGCGAAATTGCAATCTACATTGCTTTATTAGAGCTTGGGCCAGCGTCTATTAGGGATTTAGCAGGAAAATCGAGTATTAATCGTGGCAGTACTTATGAAACGCTAAAAGGCTTAGTAAAAAAAGGGATCGTCAATTACCTGCCCAAAGGTAAGCGTCGAATTTTCCAAGCGGAAGATCCTTCCCGTTTATTAGCGTTGGCGGAAGAAAAACAGCAAGAGCTGGAAGTAACCCTTGCCAGTTTAAAGACGGACATTATTCCTGCTCTGCGCCATTTAAAGCCCGAGTTTGCTACCAGCAATGTGCGTTTCTATGAAGGTGATGAAGGTGTTGAATATGTATTAAAAGATATTCTTAGCTCTACCGACAAGGGAGATAAATCTTACTCGGTTATTTCAACTCAAGCATTACGTGAACATTTATACCGACCTTTTCCTACTTTTACTAAACAGCGCATTGCTAAAGGTATTTTTGTTCGCGTACTCGCAATTGGTGCGGGAGGAGATGAGGCTGATCTTGCTGAACGAAAATGGATGAAAGGTGAAGGCGATGCTTCGTATATCGCAATATACCCCCCTAAAGTCGCTATGATCAGTTTAACCAGAAATGATTTTCCGGTCGCCGTGGTCATTGACAGTGATGCCATATCAGGTACCCACCAAATAATGTTTGATACACTTTGGAATGCTTTGTAAGCAATATCTAGCTGAGTTTGAAATCTCTACTATGCTAAACCCAAAGCATGACTGTTTTTAATCCAGTCTACGCGTCAAAATTGGAGAGCACAGTGTCAGAACAAAAATTTCGTTTAGTAACCCGTAGTGATTTCGATGGCTTAGTCTGTGCTGTACTTTTCAAAGATTTAGGGATGATTGACGACATCCTTTTTGTTCACCCTAAAGACATGCAAGATGGCATTATTAATATTGGTCCCAACGATATTACGACCAACTTACCTTATGTGGCAGGCTGCCATTTAAACTTTGACCACCACGCTTCTGAAATAAAACGTCTTGGTAATAATGTCCCTGATAATCACATTATCGATACCGAAGCACCTTCTGCGGCACGTGTCGTTTACGATTATTATGGGGGTCGAACACGTTTCTCTGAAATCTCTCTGGAGATGATGGATGCAGTCGATAAAGCTGATTCTGCCCAATTCAGTCAAGCTGAAATTCTTCACCCTAAAGACTGGGTACTGCTCAACTTTTTGATGGATTCACGAACCGGCCTTGGTCGCTTCCGTGAATTTCGCGTCAGTAACTATCAACTCATGATGGAGCTTATCGATTATTGCTGTGACCATAACATCGAACAGATTTTACAATTAGAAGATGTTAAAGAAAGGGTCGAGCTCTATAACAACCACCAACAACAATTTGAAGATCAATTAAAGCGCTGCACCTCTGTGCATAATAATTTAGTCGTATTAGATTTACGGGATGAAGAAATCATCTATGCGGGTAACCGCTTCATGATTTATGCCCTCTTCCCAGAGCAGAATATTTCAATCCATGTACTCTGGGGTTTAAAGAAGCAAAATACAGTATTCGCCATTGGCGGCTCCATTATCAACCGCAGCCATAAAACGCATATTGGTGAGCTTTGTTTAGAGCATGAAGGCGGCGGTCATAAAAATGCAGGTACTTGTCAGGTCGCTAATGATAAATATGCTGAGGTTTTGAACGAGCTGACAAAGCGAATTAACCACGACGGCTAAGCGCTTAAGACTGACAACTGCTGCAGGCTATCTCAATGTTATTGAATAGCCTTCATCCCCTCTATTTTATGCCAATACCCATTGCAAAACCCCTCTAACGGCAACCGTATTTTATCCACCAGTGCATTTCTAAATTGATCGGCCCAATCAATCGCTTCCATTGACGGTGGGCTTATTATAACGATATCGACTTTGCGACCTTCGGAATATTTAATGCCGCTTAGCTTCAGATAAAATTGGATATCACCCATCGAAAATTCGATATCAGCTGCTACCGCTACTGCCAAGTCCATCAACAACAAAGTCCAGTAGACTAAGCTCAAATTCCAACTCATTGAGCCATGTGGATCTTTTATGTTATTACAAAAACTGAGGCCAAATAGGTCTGTTCTTAATTGTGTTTTACTTAAAGAAGGCTAAGCAAAAGATCGTAGAAAATTCTGCTTCACTGCTATCGGTAGCCCACAATATTATGCCGACTAGGGTCGAGAACTACTTTGTCTTACATCAAGTTTAACGCTTAAGTCAGCCATTTAGGAAGGAGGGAGAGATCGAATTTTTAGATGACAGGGTTGTTGAAGTTGAGATTAACGATTTATCCGCACAGTGGTATTTCACTAAAATAGGCCAACAGTTAGTCATGATGGACCGAGCTGAATCCTTATCAATCAGCCCTGTACCTGATGTGGTTTTCAGTGCGTCTGTGAATGCGCTGCTATTGGTGGCCTCACAAAAGATTGATCCCGATACCTTATTCTTTAATTGTAAATTACTGGGAATACTTAACTGGGCTTAGAAATTAAAAATCTGTTCAATCAATTTGATCTAGAACTGCTTGATAAGCCTTTTAGAAAGGTACTGGATGCTTGGGCGGATGAATTGATTCATCAAGCTTCCAGTTAACATAAACAAAGCTAGTCTTGCTGCTGCAATACTTTGATCTCTGCGGAAAATAACTCAAAGTCTGTTAAGTGATGCTTCACTACCTCAATGACAATATCTATATTTAAGGCTTGGTAATCATAAACTGCAATATTACCAGGCCTAACATCTTTTTTAGCGTTTCTGCTGTGCGTTTTTTTATGTATTGATTCTGAGCTAATAAGTGAACACTATCACGGGCCGATTGAGGCACGCCTAGCTGACTATTTTTGATTATATGATTGGCGATATCGATACTCGCTTCACACCGCGCTATAGATTTAATACTACCGAATCTTGCTTGGTACAATTCAATCTAAATTCATCTTCGCTCTTAGATTTTTCACCATTAGGTTCTTCAGGGTTAAATTCTTCCTTAATACGCTTCAAGCAACGTTGAATCTTCGCCATTTTATTAATCAGAATATTAGGTAATGTATGCTTGAGATAGTCGACTATTTTTTGCACTTCAATTCCTGTGTGAATCATTAACCTCACCTATTGGGTACTTATCTCTTCAAGTTAATAGCCAATGCAGTTAAATTAAATAATTAAAAAACTTACTTATAAAACTTTCGTAATATTGTTTCATACCCCGAAAGAAAAAGGCCTTTTTCGAGCGTACAGGAGAAAATGAAATCATCGAACTTCTCAAAACCATCTCTTCTACAAAAATAGTTAGGATAATGAGGAGCAACTAAATGCTTATCAAAAATTGATTCTTCTTTATCAAAATATCGAATAGAAACGTTTAAACTTTCACTAAAGTCCGATTTAATATTTTTAATGTTTGTATTTAATTTATATTCTGGGTAATTATTTTCAATATTCAATAACAAATCAAAGTTTACATTTACTTCTATTACAGGGAGATCACTATCTAAATATTCATACTTATCACCTTTCAACTGTGACAGCCTTAGTAAACCATTTGAGAGTTTATTCTCGAAACCTTCAGATATTTCAATCTTCCGAGAAGTGTATTTAATACCAAAAATATAACTATCTATTGAGATTAATGATTCAACCGAGTCTATTTTTATCCATCTACTTTGGAAGTGATAATATATCGGTGGATCATTCAAAACCTCATTCCATAATGTAGTGATGATCACAAAAAAATATAATAGGTAATACACTATTTCTTCCTTGTTACTAAAAACAGAGTGTATGATTTTAGTACTACTGGAATATAAACCAAGATAAGAGCCGCTAAAGAAATTACTTTAAAATCTAGTAACCAAAATAATAGAACATTAAAGTAAACAAAAAATAAGTCCCTCCATACTGTTTCAAGTACATTAACCTTTCTATTCCATACTAATGAAATATTATTCCGTATGTAATAAAAGTACTCTAATATTGGTCGCGATATAGCAGATTTTCTATTTATCAATAATTTATATACAGAACGATGTTGAATTACGGCATAAATAACTAATAATAAATACAATACCCAAATAATTTCAAGTTGAGTATGAAAATCATCAGTCAGTGAAAGTCCGATCAACTTCATGAATAAAAGAGCATTAACAATAACCATTGGTATAGCAGATATAATCCATATCATTACCATTTTGTTATATATCTCCCGTATGAAATAAGCTTTTTTATAAAACAGAAAAACACATGTTTATTAAATCAATCACACCCTTATATTATTCATAATGTATAAGATTCGAAATCTTAAATTTTTTTATACGCAGGTTATTTGTATCAACTTAATACTGAATTATTATACTTGATAGATGCAAAGTTCATTAGCATTTACTTCTAATCTTACATTTCTTAAAGACATAAAAAAACCGAACCCCATTACTGGAGTCCGGTTTTTTATGAAGCAAGATCTCTAGTTAAACTAGATTATCTGCTCAACTTTTTACGAATCTGCTGGATCGTACGCAACTGAGCTGCGGCTTCTGCCAACTGAGACATAGCGCGAGAGTAATCAAAGTCTGCACTCTGATTCTCTAACGCTTGCTGAGCATGTTTCTGTGCTTCAAGTGCTGCGGCCTCATCGAGGTCGGCAGCACGCAAGGCGGTATCAGCCAAAACAGAAATATTGTTTGGCTGAACTTCTAAATAACCGCCTGAAACGTAGATCACTTCTTCCTCACCACCTTGTTTGATGATGCGGATAGGACCTGGCTTCAACGCAGTAAGCAAAGGTGCGTGACCTCGAATAATACCTAGGTCACCCATTTCACCGGCTGCTACTACCATCTCTACCAGCCCAGAGAAAATATTTTCCTCTGCGCTAACGATGTCGCAATGGACAGTCATCATGGTCATAGTATTGGCCTTTTTGATTACAGGTTTTTAGCCTTCTCAACGGCTTCATCAATTCCGCCAACCATGTAGAACGCCTGTTCAGGCAGATCATCATAGTCACCGTTTAGAAGACCTTGGAAACCAGTGATGGTTTCTTTCAGAGAAACGTATTTACCAGGTGCGCCTGTGAAGATCTCTGCAACGTGGAAAGGCTGAGACAAGAAACGCTCAATCTTACGTGCACGGTTAACAGACAGCTTATCTTCGTCAGACAATTCGTCCATACCCAGAATAGCGATGATGTCTTTCAGCTCTTTATAACGCTGAAGAACACCCTGAACGCCACGAGCGATGTCGTAATGTTCTTGTCCGATAACTAGAGGATCTAGTTGACGAGAAGTACTGTCTAGTGGATCGATCGCTGGGTAAATACCCTTAGAAGCGATATCACGAGAAAGTACAACCGTTGAATCCAAGTGAGCAAACGTCGTTGCTGGCGATGGATCCGTCAAATCATCTGCTGGTACGTATACTGCTTGAACGGAAGTAATAGAACCGTCCTTAGTAGAAGTAATACGTTCCTGTAGAACACCCATCTCTTCAGCAAGAGTTGGCTGGTAACCTACGGCAGAAGGCATACGACCTAGTAATGCAGATACTTCAGTTCCGGCCAAAGTGTAACGATAGATATTATCTACGAACAATAATACATCTTTACCTTCGTCACGGAATTTCTCAGCCATAGTTAAGCCAGTCAAAGCAACGCGTAAACGGTTACCTGGAGGCTCATTCATCTGGCCGTATACCATTGCTACTTTCGATTTAACTTTATCGTCTAGGTTTACAACACCAGACTCAGCCATTTCGTAGTAGAAATCGTTACCTTCACGAGTACGCTCACCAACACCTGCGAATACAGACAAACCGGAGTGTGCCTTTGCAATGTTGTTAATAAGTTCCATCATGTTTACAGTTTTACCAACACCGGCACCACCGAAAAGACCTACTTTACCACCCTTAGCGAATGGGCAGATCAAATCGATAACTTTAATACCAGTCTCTAGCAAATCTGTAGAGTTAGCTTGCTCATCGAATGATGGAGCGTCACGGTGGATAGAAGCAACTTCTTTCGCACCAATTTCGCCACACTCATCGATTGGACGGCCAAGCACGTCCATAATGCGACCCAAAGTTTCAATACCAACCGGTACAGAAATTGGGAAGCCAGTATTAGTTACCGTAAGACCACGTTTAAGGCCTTCAGTAGAACCCATCGCAATAGTACGAACGATTCCGTCACCCAGCTGCTGCTGAACTTCTAGAGTCGTTTCTGTACCATTTACAGTAAGGGCGTCATATACCTTCGGTACTGCGTCACGAGGGCATTCTACGTCGATAACGGCGCCAATGATCTGAACAATAGTTCCGCTCATATCCGTCTTCCTCTTAATTTATAAGCCTGCGTTGCTCAGCGTTATACCGCTGCTGCACCGCTGACGATTTCTGAAATTTCTTGGGTAATTGCTGATTGACGTGCTTTGTTATAAAGCATGTTCAAATCATCAATGATGTCACCAGCGTTGTCGGTTGCGTTTTTCATCGCAAACATACGAGCGGCTTGTTCACATGCATTGTTTTCAACAACACCTTGATACACTTGAGATTCTACGTAACGCAATAACAGACCGTCTAAGATCTCTTTTGCATCAGGTTCGTAGATGTAATCCCAATGACCTTTCGTTTCAGAGTCTAGTTCTGCCCTAAGTGGTAATAACTGCTCCACTTCAGGTGTTTGTGTCATGGTGTTCACGAAACGGTTGCGTACTATATATAAACGATCGATATCACCTGCATCGAAAGCGTCTAACATAGACTTAACCGAACCGATAAGGCTAGCCAGTTCTGGTGCATCGCCCATATGACTGGTTGATGCTAGAACGTTGCCACCAAAGCTATTGAAGAAAGTAATGGCTTTAGAGCCAATAGCACAGAAGTCAGCTTCTACGCCTTTTTCTTTCCAAGCTTTAACATCTTTTACGAGGCGTTTGAACGCGTTATTGTTCAAGCCACCACAAAGGCCTCGGTCGGAAGACACCACGATATAGCCAACACGCTTAACTTCGCGGTCTTGCAAATAACGATGACGGTACTCAGAAGTCGCATCAGCCAAGTGGCCAATCACAACACGGATACGATCCGCATATGGTCGACTTGCTGTCATACGAGCCTGCGCACGACGCATCTTACTTACAGCAACTTTTTCCATTGCTGAAGTAATCTTCTGTGTACTTTTTACACTCGTTATCTGCTCTTTAATCTCTTTGCCGACTGCCATAAAAGCTGCCTCATTAACGTTAAATTTAAAGCCGAGTCGAAACCCGGCTTCAGCTCACAAAACGGTTAAGCTCGACTTACCAGGCTTGAGTGGCTTTGAATTTCTCAACCAACTCTTTAAGACCAGCAGCAATATCTTTGCTGTAGTCGCCTTTAACATTGATCTTAGCCATTAATTCAGCGAATTCGCTGTTAGCGTAAGAAAGCAATGCGGCTTCGAAATCGCCAATTTTGGATACTTCAACGTCGTCTAGGAAGCCTTCGTTAGCAGCAAAAATCGACAGACCCATTTCAGCCGTAGACATAGGAGCATATTGCTTCTGCTTCATTAACTCTGTAACGCGCTGACCGAACTCAAGTTGAGCACGAGTAGCATCGTCAAGGTCAGAAGCAAACTGAGCAAATGCTGCTAGTTCACGGTACTGAGCCAAAGCAAGACGAATACCACCGCCTAACTTCTTGATAATTTTTGTTTGCGCTGCACCACCAACACGAGAAACTGAAATACCGGCGTTCATTGCTGGACGAATACCAGAGTTGAACAGGCTAGTTTCAAGGAAGATCTGACCATCAGTAATCGAAATTACGTTAGTCGGTACGAAAGCAGAAACGTCTCCGCCCTGTGTTTCGATGATAGGTAGAGCAGTTAAAGAACCGGTCTGACCTTTCACGCCACTTTCTCTCTCAACGTAGATTGGGTTTACACGACAAGCGCGTTCCAATAGACGAGAGTGAAGGTAGAAAACATCACCAGGGTATGCTTCACGGCCCGGAGGACGCTTCAACAATAGGGAGATCTGACGATATGCCCAAGCTTGCTTGGTTAAATCATCATATACGATCAAGGCGTCTTCGCCTTTATCGAGGAAATATTCACCCATTGCACAACCAGAGTACGGAGAAAGATACAACATAGATGCTGGATCTGACGCGCCTGCGGCTACGATAATTGTGTGCTCCATCGCGCCATGTTCTTCTAATTTACGAACAACGTTCGCAATAGAAGATTGCTTCTGGCCGATAGCAACGTATACACATTTAACGCCGGTGCCTTTCTGGTTAATAATGGCGTCGATAGCCATTGAAGATTTACCAGTCTGACGGTCACCAATGATCAGCTCGCGCTGACCACGGCCAACCGGCACCATGGAATCTACAGATTTATAACCGGTTTGCAGAGGTTGATCTACGCCTTGACGTGAAATTACACCAGGTGCAACACGTTCAACAGGAGCAGTTCTCTCCGCATTGATAGGACCTTTACCGTCAATTGGGGTACCCAGTGCGTCTACAACGCGACCAAGCAAAGCTTCGCCTACAGGTACTTCAAGAATACGGCCGGTACATTTAGCGGTTTGGCCTTCAGCGATCGTTTTATAATCACCAAGTATTACTGCGCCTACAGAGTCACGCTCTAAGTTGAGCGCAAGACCGTATTTACCGCCTTCAAATTCAATCATCTCACCGTACATTACGTCGGCAAGGCCATGGATACGAACGATACCGTCGAATACTGATACAACGGTGCCCTCATTTTGGGCTTGAGAAGTAACATCAAGATTATCGATGCGCTTCTTAATGATTTCGCTGATCTCAGATGGATTCAGTTGCTGCATACTAATTCATCCCTCAACTAGGTATCCATTGCTTCGGCTAGCTTAGCTAGCTTACCGCGAACAGAGCCGTCGATGACTAAGTCTCCAGCACGAATAATAGCGCCGCCAACCAATGACTGGTCAACCTCGCCTATTAAACGTACGTCACACTGTAATTTGTTTTTCAGTGCTTGAGACAATGTTTCTTGTTGTGCGTCTGTTAGTTCAAAAGCAGAGGTTACAGTCACGTCAATCGCGTGTTCCTGTGCTGCTTTTAATTCTTCAAAGGCTTCAACAATTTGTGGTAACAAAGTTAAGCGTTTATTTTCGCCTAGAATCATCAGGAAGTTTTTACCTGATTGATTTAACTTGTCACCGCACAAGTCGGTTAATGCCGTAGCTTGTTGCTCAGCAGTAAGAGACGGATGCACTAGTACTTGTGCTAACGTCTCATCGGCTGCGAACTCTGTCGCAATCGATAACATGTCAGACCACTGTACTAGAGCATTCTGCTCTACTGCTTCAGCAAAAGCTGCTTTGGCATAAGGCCGCGCAAGAGTGGTTAATTCAGCCATGGCTTCCTCGCTTAAAGCTCGTTAGCCAACTGATCAAGCAATTCGCTATGAACTGATTCATCAACTGATTTCGCCAAGATTTTAGATGCGCCAGCCACTGCAAGAGCAGCAACCTGTTTACGCAATCCTTCTTTAGCACGATTCACATCTTGCTCAATTTCAGCTTGAGCTGCCTCTGCCAAACGACTACCTTCTTCACGCGCAGCATCTTTAGCTTCGTCGATGATTTGGTTAGCTCGTTTGTTAGCTTGCTCAATAATCTCTGCTGCTTTTTCTTTGCTTTCGCGTAGATTTTCACCGGCTTTTTGTTGAGCAAGTATAAGATCACGCTCAGCGCGGTTTGCTGCGTCCAAACCATCTGCGATTTTCTTCGCACGCTCTTGCATAGCATTGGTTAGCGGTGGCCAAACAAATTTCATGCAGAAGGCAACAAAAACAGCAAAGGCGATGATCTGGCCGATCAAAGTCAAATTAATATTCACGCCTTAGTCCTCTCATTTCGTTGTTTGTAGTCGTTTGGTAAAAATTAACCAGCAACAACGAAAATAAGGTACATAGCGATACCAACACCGATCATTGGTACAGCATCAAGCAAACCAGCCATTAGGAAGGTTTTAGTTTGAAGCTCTGGACCTAGCTCAGGTTGACGAGCTGTAGATTCAAGAAGTTTGCCGCCTAATATTGCAAAGCCAATACCAGTACCAAGGGCGCCAAGACCAATCATAATCGCAGCTGCGATGTAAATCATTTCCATAGTAGTTTCCTATTTATAGTTAAGAGTAAAAATTAAATTAACAATTAAGTTAAAGGGTTGAAATCGTTCATTTCAGTAGTTTTGGCTGCATGAAGTCATACAGCCAAAATTACTTAGTGATCTTCGTGAGCCATGCCTAGATAAACGATGGTCAGCATCATAAAAATAAATGCTTGCAAGGTAATAACTAGAATATGGAATACTGCCCATGCCCACTGCAATACGCCAGCAAATAAACCTAGAGACAAACCAGCCGAGAACATTAATGCGATAAGGATGAAGATCATCTCACCAGCATACATGTTACCGAATAAACGTAATGCTAGAGAGATAGGCTTAGCGATTAGCCCAAGCACTTCTAGAGTAAAGTTCACTGGAATAAAAAGGGCTTGTATCACTGGATTTTTTACATTGAATGGATGCAGGGTCAACTCTGCCATGAATCCACCAAAGCCTTTTACTTTGATCCCATAATAGATCATCAAAGTGAAAACATAAATTGCCAAACCTGCTGTAATATTAGGGTCAGTAGAAGGTACTATTTTCATAAAGGCATGTTGCGGATCATTGCCTGCGGCTGCCCACGATAATTCAAATAGCTTTGGAATTATATCAACAGGGATCAAATCCATTAGGTTCATCATAAAAACCCAAGTGAAAATTGTCAGTGCTAATGGTGCAACGATGGGGTTGCTACCGTGAAAACTTTCTTTCACTGTATTGTCAATAAATTCAACGATAGATTCTACGAAGTTTTGCATACCAGTCGGTACACCAGCAGATGCTTTTTTAGCCGCACGGCCAAAAATGAACATCAAAAATAAAGCTAAGCCTATTGACCAGGCGAGGGAATCCACATGAAATGCCCAAAAGCCCATATTAGAAGCATGCTCACCGCTCTGGGCAAGCATCCAAGTCGCTTCAGTCAGTTCGCTAATACCACCTTCATCATTAACATAATCAGTACCTGCTGGTAACTGGCCATATGTCAGATTGGTAAGGTGATGTTGGATGTAACCAGTAGCATCAGTTGCCATCTTTCACTCTCAGTTTAAGTTTAAAAAAATGTTATAAAGCACGATAAGTTAATTATTAATAATTAACTTATCAGAGCTTCGCAATTCTTGCTGCCATCACATGACTAAACTGCACTATGATGAACGCCCCAAACAATGCCCAGGGAACCAACGGACGAACTTGGGAAAATATCACCGCAAAACAAACAACGGTAAGAATATACTTCCCTGATTCTCCTTGGTAAAACGACTGCACGACCTGACCAACAGAACGTGCACCCGAGTATCTAAACGATCGCCAAATCAAATACCCATTAGGTATTGCGCAGGTTAAGCCGCCGAGTAAGGCTGAATAACCGGCTTCAAAGCTATAAGTCAAAGCGATTAGCGCAAGGACTATACTTAAAGAAAAATGCATCAAGACGATGCGATAAACCGGAGGTCTAACTATCGATGTCACGGAAGACCTCTCTTTCCCCTACTATTTTAAGCGCATGAATTATATTGATTTGTGTCACAATCTTCAACCTAAAGCTGGCTTTTAGGTCGATTTAATTGTCGAGAAGTCTCTCTCTATAGACTTTACCAAAGGTCAATATTATTGAATATGAGCCAATATCCCATCCAATTCATCTAGGTTACTGTAATTAATAACGAGCTTACCTTTGCCTTTAGCTGAATGCTGAATAGCAACATTAGCCCCCAATCTCTCACCTAGAGTACGCTCTAAACGTTGAATATCCGGATTGGCACGAGGCTTTTCTTTTCCTTTTGATCCTAATTTAGACTCATCTTGTACATTACGCACATAAGCTTCGGTCTGGCGTACCGTCATTTCTTTTGCCACAACGTGGCGAGCGGCTTCGCTTTGTTTTAATTCTTGCAAACCTAATAGCGCTTTAGCATGACCCATTTCAATATCGCCACGCTCTAACAGGATCTTCACATCATCATTGAGCTGCATTAAGCGCAGTAAGTTAGCCACCGTTGCACGGGACTTACCAATTGCATCACCAACTTCTTGCTGGGTTAGCTCGAACTCTTGCTGTAAACGATGCAGCGCTTGCGCTTCTTCCATTGAATTAAGGTTTTCACGCTGAATGTTTTCAATCAATGACATTGCAATAGCGGCATCGTCAGGCACATCACGAATAATGACAGGTACCGTATCAAGACCGGCTAATTGGGTAGCGCGCCAACGACGTTCACCCGCAATGATTTCATAACGCTCGGTTTTACCCGCAACATTACTCGATAGTGGACGAATAACAATAGGCTGCATTAGTCCTTGGGCTTTAATAGAAGCGGCGAGTTCTTCTAAAGCTTCTTGATGCATGTCTTTACGCGGTTGGTATTGACCAGGCTGAATAAATTCAACTGGTAAATGTTTAATGCCACCTGTATGCATGTCAGATTCAACCTTGTCAGGCTCAATACTCACCTCCTGCACTTCGATAGTACCCGCTGCATCCATTGCAGATTTATTTTGAGCTAATGCATCACCTAATAATGCATCGAGGCCACGACCTAGGCCACGTTTCTTTGACATGCTGATTTCCAATTAATTAGGAGCTAAAACTAGCTCACTACTTTTTTTGTAGTGTTCTTTACGAGACTCGATTTGGCAGTAACAGGTTTTTTACTCGTCGATTTTTTACTATTAGTTCGACGATTCATTTCACCGGCTAATGCGAGATACGCAATGGCACCACGCGAACTCTTATCATAAGCCAAAGCAGGCAAACCATAACTTGGGGCTTCTGCTAAACGCACATTACGAGGAATAACGGTACTGTAAACTTTATCACCAAAATGCGTGATCAACTGTGTTGATACATCCGTCGTTAAACTATTACGCGGATCATACATAGTGCGCAAAATGCCTTCAATCTCTAATTCTGGATTGAGATTTGACTTAATTTTTTCAATAGTTTGTATTAATGCAGACAAACCTTCCAGTGCGTAATACTCGCATTGCATTGGAATTAAAACACCATGAGCAGCCACCATCGCATTAACGGTCAGCATGCTTAAAGAAGGTGGACAATCGATAATAATGTAATCGTAGTTAGCGCTCACTTCTTCTAGTGCCGAACGAAGACGAGTTTCTCGCTGCGGCAAATTCATTAACTCGACTTCCGCTGCCGTCAAATCTGAGTTAGTGGGTAAAATGTCATAGCCTGCATTTTCGGCAACCATGATGGCATCAACAACGTTACAGTTACCCGTTAATACATCGTACAAAGCGAGTTCTAGGTCGTGTTTATCAATACCACTACCCATTGTCGCGTTGCCTTGCGGATCAAGATCAACCATGAGGACTTTGCGCTTGGTCGCCGCAAGAGAGGCCGATAGGTTAACAGCTGTGGTTGTTTTACCCACACCACCTTTTTGATTAGCAACGACTAATATTTTGCTCATTTTGTTATCCTAGAGCCCAGACAATAAGGGATTTTTAAATTATTTTGGTTTAAAAGCTAATAGATGACGTTCGCCGTCAACTCCTGGAACGTTTAACTCGTGACTTTCAATTAGCTCATATTTATCCGCTACCGCTGCAAATTCTTTCGTCGGATATTGACCCTTCATGGCTAAGAAAATACCTTTCTCTGCCAACAAATGCGTACACCAGTAAGTCATATCGGTGATTGAAGCAAAAGCACGAGAGATGATCATATCGAAACCTTGCTCAGGTTGATAGGCTTCTACTCTTTCATTAATAATCGTTACATTATCCAGTTTCAAAGCGAGCTTGGCTTGGAATAAGAAACGAGTCTTTTTACCATTACTATCAAGTAAGGTGAACTTCTTTTCAGGGTTCATAATCGCCAGTACAATACCGGGTAACCCGGGGCCGGTGCCCACATCGATAATGTTGTTCGCCAATTGAATGTAAGAATGTACGATAAGACTATCGAGTAAATGCAATGGGATCATTTGTTCAGGATCACGAATCGCTGACAGGTTATACGCTTTATTCCACTTGATGAACAATTCAAGGTATTGAACCAAAAGCTCAAGTTGTTGATCGCTTAAAGAAACACCCATTTGGGTCGCGCCAGAAGCAATTGCAGAAGAGTAGTTAGCCATAATTTGCCGAATTTAGATCTGTCGATTTATAGAATTAGACATTCTAACATAAAAGATGAAAAGCGCTCATAGCAGAGGGGTAAGCGATTTCTGATCTAAATGATGAAGCGAGAATCAGCAGGTACATCTTTAGTTACGACTGCGTTTGCTCCAATTATCGTATTGTCACCAATCGTCACACCCGGCAAAATCTTAGCCCCACCCCCAATCCAAACGCCGTCACCAATAATGACGGGGTTTGCCACGCAGCCACCTTCTCTTCGTGCTTTGGCATCCCGTGGATGATCAACGGTATAGATATGTACACCAGGGCCCAACATAACGTCATCACCGATGGTAATTGCTGCGCTATCAAGGAACACACAATTAAAGTTGGCGTAGAAGTTATCCCCTAAAGAAATCTGACTACCATAATCACACTGAAAACCGGGTTCGATTACGGCTGTGGATAACTTGTTGAATAAACGACTAATATGTTTGAAGTTGCCTTTGCTCGGATGTGCATTGTATTTTCCACACGCAAGACGGGCTTTTTCGCGCAATAGCCTCAATTCAATATCGAGGCTATTGAAGGGATGGCCTGAGCGCATTTTCATACGCTCGGTCGTTAACTGATCTTTTGCTGTAATTTGATCAACAACTGTGTGTATAACCATAGTGATTATGCACTCTTACGGGCGAGTTTTAACTTTTTCATATGCACTAAGATCTGGCTAATCGCCGCAGGTGTTACCCCTTGAATGCGAGAAGCACTGCCTAACGTCTCTGGCTTCATCGTATCCAACTTTTGTATAACTTCGTTAGACAGACCACCGATCACGGTGTAATCAAAATTTTCAGGTAGAGGCGTTGCCTCGTAGCGACGCATTTGCTCAATCTCGTCTTTTTGACGCGTAATATAGCCATCGTATTTGGCTTGAATTTCTACCTGCTCAGCTACTCGAGGATCAGTAACCACTTCGCCTTTAATCCCAGCAATATCGGCATAGCTCAATCCTGGACGCTTCAATAAATCCTTTAAACTGTATTCACGGCTTAAAGGACTCTCGATTAAGGCGTTCACCGCATCGCCTTCAGGCGTTTTGGGTTGTATCCAGGTGGTATTTAAACGCTGATTTTCTTTTTCGATGGCCTCTTTCTTTTCACAGAAAGCGGCCCAGCGTTCATCACCCACAAGACCTAGATTACGGCCGATTTCAGTTAACCGTAAATCGGCGTTATCTTCACGCAAAATTAATCGATATTCCGCACGGCTAGTGAACATACGATACGGTTCTTTGGTACCCATAGTAATCAGGTCATCAACTAGCACACCCATGTACGCTTCATCACGGCGTGGGCTCCAAGCCTCTTTCTCAAATGCACGAAGTGCTGCATTAGCTCCAGCTAATAAACCTTGCGCACCCGCCTCTTCATAACCGGTAGTACCGTTAATTTGGCCAGCAAAGAACAAGTTCGGCACAAATTTGGTTTCTAAGTTGTGCTTCAAATCCTGTGGATTGAAATAATCGTATTCAATCGCATAACCAGGGCGAGTAATGTGTGCTTTTTCAAAACCGACCATGCTGTGGATAAGATCTAGCTGTACGTCAAACGGCAAGCTCGTAGAAATACCATTGGGGTATAACTCGTGTGTACGTAAGCCTTCTGGCTCAACGAAAATTTGGTGGCTGGTTTTATCAGCGAAACGCATCACCTTATCTTCAATCGATGGACAATAACGTGGGCCAATCCCTTCAATCACACCGGCATACATAGGCGAGCGATCTAGGTTGGCGCGGATAATGTCATGCGTACGCTCATTGGTATGCGTGATATAGCAATTCACCTGCTCTGGGTGCTCGTTTACATTGCCCATAAAAGACATAACAGGTAGCGGTAAATCACCCGGCTGAACCTGCATTACGGAGAAATCTACAGAACGTGCATCGATTCGAGCAGGAGTACCGGTTTTCAAACGCCCAACATTAAAGGGCATTTCGCGCAATCGATGGGCTAAAGCAACAGAAGCAGGATCTCCTGCGCGGCCACCTTTATGGTTTTCCATTCCTATGTGGATAAGTCCACCTAAGAAAGTTCCCGCTGTTAATACAACTGACGTTGCATGGATCCGCATGTTGGTATTAGTAACAATACCCGCGGCTTTTTCGCCCTGCATGATCAAGTCATCACAAGACGCTTGGAAAATATCGAGGTTTTCTTGGTTTTCAACAATGTCACGAATCGCAGCGCGGTATAACTGGCGATCGGCTTGAGCACGGGTTGCGCGAACAGCTGGGCCTTTGCGAGCGTTCAAAGTACGGAATTGGATACCGCCTCTATCAGTAGCCCGCGCCATTGCCCCGTCTAAAGCATCAATTTCTTTTACGAGGTGACTTTTACCAATGCCACCAATGGCTGGGTTGCAGGACATTACACCAATGGTATCGGTATTGTGGGTAAGTAGTAGGGTTTTCGCTCCCATACGAGCTGAAGCAAGCGCAGCCTCTGTTCCCGCATGGCCACCACCAACAACAATCACATCATAACGAACTGGATAATCCACAAGCACAACCTCAAAACGGCTCAGCAGCTAACTTAATAACATGAGCAAAAAATTTGGTAACTTAAATAAGCACACCAAATCGTAAAAATGGCGCTTATTATACCTGATTAAATGGTTAAGGGCAGCGTGTAGAAAAGGGGCTGGTTAAAAAATGCTCAAGTCTTTATATTTTATAATACATACAAATATGATTGCTGTGATTAAAGTTATCAAAGACTTAGGATAAACCCGATTAGTCCAGATTCTATAAAGCTTCTTTCGATATGAAAAGTTGTGGATAATTGTGGGTAACTTTATTAAGCACTACTTATACAGTACTTTACTAAGAGCTAATACCGAGAAATCCGCAGATTTAATACAGTTAACCCACATAGTTATGCACAATAAGTCATTAAATAACCCACTTATCCCCTATTCCTGCTCTAAGGCACTGTTTCTTCATTTTCTGTGGGAGTACCTTCTTCTTCTGGCGTTTCTGGAATTTCTGGTGTTGTCGAATTTCCTGCAGACGTTGGCGCAGCGAAAGTCATGAATAGTAGAGAACTCCCCATTCTGCTGTAAAGCTCTAGTGCTCCTTCTCCATTTATCGCAATAAAACCCGTCGCATCGCCATTAAAGTCATCACAATTTCGACGGTTAAGAGTTAACGCTAACAAAGATTCACTGGCATTAATAAGATCAATCTGGCCTTCAAAGGAACAATCTTTACCCGCACCGTTATTCACCCCAAGAAATCGACCACGACGGGTAATATTTATTTCTAAATCGGAGGTAGTCCACTTGCCAACTAGAGATGTTAAAGAAGAATTGTTACTAAACGAGGTATCGTTAGTTAATGTCAGCGCACCAAATTCAGAAGTATCCGTTTCAAAACTTCCAACTAAAAGCCTTGTGGTAGCTAATAAACCCTCAATCCGATAAACCGTTGCTGCATCGTCAGCAACAAATTCAAGATTGCTGACGTCCTCATATGAAAAAGGGTAAGCGCTAATAGAAAAATCAACTTCTTCTATTTTTGGGGATTCTACGGTTCCAAAAAAGGCTTTATCAGCATCGAGACCATAAACATCGCCGTTATAAATTAGTACTCGCAGGGTTTCTGTTTGATCAAAGCCGCCATTCCAAAAACCATTGAGTCCTAATGACCTATCATCTACTTCTTTGCCAACACTATTGATTGGATTGTCATCTTTTTTATCTTCAACAATACATCCTGTGATCAAAGAAAAATAAATTAGTAAAAAGACAATTTTTAGATAATGACAACATGAATAAATTAGGGACACAGCCAATCTCACATATAAAATTTATATTATATGTAACTATAGATGTCAGCTGATGTTTTGCAGGCTTTAACTCATCATAAAGGAATATCCTTGTACTGAAGTCCTCAATATCTAACTATATTGTCGTATTAATTTAATGTTAGCAGCCATGTTCAAGAAAATAACCTGGTGAAATAAACTCAGCATGCTGAATTTATTATGAGTAATAGAGAATGAAAAAATTGTGAAACGGTTATTAAGTTTTTATTAAAATTGACACATTAAATTAAGGGACCCTTAATAACCCACCAATTCTGCAAAACCTTTACCCACAAAGCCGCCTGTTGTTTTAACTCGCCCTTCCCAATATGCAATGCTTAACTGGTTTCTTGAGTCAGGGTTATTTGCCTCTACGATGATGGTGTCAAAACCCTTAATATCAAGCGCCCATTTAATCGGATAAGTTTTAGATTTGTTTTTATAAGCACTTAAATCAGCACTAAATGACTGTGTATTGAGCACTTGCATATTGACATCGTTATTGGCTATCGCGGTAACTTGGCCTTCACGGGTGATATGAGAGGCGCTGCAATAGTCGTATTGTTGCTGGTTATTACGAATACAAAATGCCATTAATCCACCTAAACTTTTATCGTCAGCTTGAATACTAAACCAATCCCAACCGCTTTGAGATGCATCAATCAATCCAGAAGACCACTCTCTGTCTAACCATGCGTTACCGGTCACTTTATAGGTTTTATCGGCAAATTCGATGTCGCCTTGAACTTGCAAAGATGGGTAACTGTAATAATAGGACGCATGCCCTTGGTGTGTTTTTTGGCTATACCCTTGCTTACCATGTTTGACTAAAGGGCTATTTGATAAGACTAAATTAGCGCTATAACCTGGTTGTTGCGCCTTTAAATTAAGCGGTAAAAACGCCTGATTTTTACTTGATAACTGCCAGTCATCCAAGCGCGCTATAAATGGCTGAGCTTGAATATCAACTTGTCCTACTCTGGCATATTTTTCAAAGGCGTGATGCTTTGTATCGGTTTGTATTACAAAATGCGCAAAATATAGTTGCCCATTCCACCAAGCTGATTGAGAGTTCAAAGGTGTTTGCTCTTCTGCCGTTAGCCTAAATAAAGTCCATTGCACGCCAAAGGTTTGACCGTCTTGTGCTTCTAAATTTGCGGTAACATACCACCACTCTATTCCTTGCTCATGATGCGCACCATGGTCTTCAGGAAAATTAAGCCCTTGGTCTTTATTTACTGCCTGACCAAATTGCTGAGAAAAACCTATAGAAGATCCATTGCTGCTGGCTGTTTCCTCTTTTACTGGCTGACATGCGCTTAATATGCTCAACATACACAGTGTTATACAAGAAATAAGCGTTTTAAATATGTTCATATTATTCCTATAACTTAGCCACATTATCGGCAACAGAGCTACGTGTGAGTTTTATGAGTGGTAGGGCGCTTACAAGCAACGCTAAGGTAAACACCAAACAGGCAAAAACACCGAGCTGAAGCCAATCAACCGTCATTGCCATCGTCCAGCCAAATGCGATGGGCATCACATAGGTTAATAATACCCAACCAAGGCAAAGCCCCAGAGGTATAGCCAATAATAATGTGGTCAAAATAATCAGCGCAGCTTGTAATACTTTAACCCCCAACAATTGTTTTTGTGTCACGCCTAACGTTTGCAACACCGCCATCGGTTGTAATTGCCCACTGCCAAGAGTTAAAAAGCTTACCCACATACCAAATAAAGCAATAAGCATAATAAATAAGTTAAGGGCTTGAGTAACATAAAAGGTTTTCCCAAAAAGCTGCTTAGCAAAGTCTTTAAGTGTTTGATTGGCAATCACTTGCTGACTATCTAGTCGGTGTTGTTGTTGAACCAATTCCGCGACAGCGTTAACGTCAATGCCTTGTTTTAACCAAAGCGACAACCCGTATTCAGTATAATTTAAGCTATTTTGTGATAAATCGGCAGTGGTCACCACTACATTTAAGCCTTGCTCACCATAATCATAATAAGCAGCCCTTACTCGGCAGCTCAGCGCATGGGTATTTTGTTTGAGCACAATTAAATCACCTATGCTGATTTGATGCTGTAACAAAGCAGGCTCATTAACTATGCAACCCATAACGCCCGTTTCATCTTTTGCAAATATGGCCTGAGTAAATGTTTTACCCTTTAATAATGTAAGGTGTTGGTTATACTCAGCGGTTGGCCCAAAGGCCATAAGGTCAGCAGGAATGGTCTTTTGATCATGGGTTATTTCACTTTTAGCAGACCAGTAAACGCCAACTTTATCAACCTCAGGCATGGCGGAAAAAGCGCGCTGTAATGTTTGAATATTTTGATCAGACCTTATATACAAATCGGCGCTTAGGCGTTTTTCAAGGTGTGTATCTAGGGTATCACTAAAGCTGCCCACCATAATTTGCATGCCAACGGCTGCACCCATTGCCATTAATATTGCCAACACTGAGCTTAATAATGCGGGTAATTGCACAATGCTATCCGCTCTTAACCATTGAATGAGTGGGTTTGAAGTAGGCCAAGGCACCTGAAATACGGCCCGAACCACGGGCGCGGTGATCGCAAAAAAGAGTAACAGCACACAAACACATAGTAATAAGGCGCTCATTTTAGTATTCGCATTTAATGCCAAATACCCCGCGGCAGCAAAACCAAGCACAAGCAATAGCCATTTGGCACGGATAAAGAGAGTTTTAAAGTAAGAGGTTTGGCTGGCTAAAAAGCCAAATAACACCGCTATATTTAACACAAAACCCGTGGCTATCATGCTCTTATCAAGGTTCACAACAAAACTTCTGTCTAGTTGATACAAACCTCTTAGTGTTGATGATACATCCATCACTAATATATTAGCTAAGGCTGTGCCAAGAGCACCACCCAATAAAGCGGCTAGAAAACTTAACAAGGTTAACTCAATCACCAGCGCTTTTATTAAAGCTGATTTTTGACATCCAAGTACCCACATTTGATGCTGTAAATGCTCACGTGCAGTGTAAGCTAGTTTAATGGCATTAAAACTTAAAAAAGCTCCCACAACATAACCCAAAAGAGCAAGCGCTTGTAAGTTAAAGAAAAACGCCTCAGAGAGCGCATCGAATGCTTGTTCTTGAGCGTCTTCAAGACGGGCTTGATTTGCAATCAAACTAGATAATTGCGCGCTTTTTGCAACAGACAGACCACTAATTTCGAGGTAACTAACCTCACCCTCGGCTTGTAATAATTGATCCGCAAGGCCAATGTCCATGAGCATGTTCATACCAAGACCTGACATAGCGGTAATGTTAACTGTGCGCAAATTCAGGCCGACTTTCACGGTCAGTGTATTGTTTTTTATATTGATCCGTTCAATGAGTTTAGGGTCGGCATAAACACGCATTAAAAGTTGCATAACCGCTACATTGTTAGTCTGGCTCGGTTCAGCTTTGTTTTGCCCACCCTCTTGACCTTTACTACGTCTATTTTGTCCTTGGATTGGTGGGCCTTGTGTGAGCCACTGTAATAAATTGACACCCCGTATAGCCACTTTTGCGTTTGTATCTGTTTTAATTGTTCCCTCTAGAACAGGTTGAACTTGGGCAAAACCTTGCGCCCGTAAATTAGACCAGAGGGCTTGAGGAAGTTTATTTTGGCCTAACACCGGGCGCACGAAATGTGTAACTGGGTTTTGAATTAATGCCGTTGTTTGTTGATAACGTTTGCCCGCTTCTAAATTTAAGCCTTGTATGGCTGTCAATAAAGCTGCCCCTAAACTGAAACCAATAAAAAAGAGCAATAAAAGCCCAACGTGACGCCGATAGAATTGACAATAAGTAAACAGAATAAGCTTAAGTTCAGCCATTAATTTGGCCATCTTTTAAAAAAAGTTGCGTAGCAAACTGATCAGCTAATAACTGACTATGTGTCACCATAATTAATATTATTTCTTGCTCTTGGCAAAGACTTTTTAGTAGCGCAACAACGTCTTGCGAGCGCGTCGCGTCGAGGTTACCGGTTGGCTCGTCAGCAAGTAAGAGTTTGGGCTTATTTAGTAACGCACGCCCTATTCCTACCCTCTGCTGCTCCCCACCCGATAATTGCGCAGGCATGGCCGTTAGCTTATTTTGTAAGCCAAGTTTTTGGGCCATTGTTTGGATGTCGTCTGCGCTTGGCATTATACCGTTTAGCCTAGCTTGAAAGCACATATTGTCTTGCACACTCAAGGGACTGAGCAGTTGAAAATGCTGGAATATAATACCGATTTTGCGCCGATACAAAGCCAATTGATTAGCGTTAAATGCACTGATTTCTTGGTCATTAACCACTATTTTACCTGTGTCAGGTGAAAGTAAACCGGCCAATAAGTTTAATAACGAGGTTTTGCCAGAGCCACTGTCGCCAAGTAAGGCAATTTGTTGTGCGGGAAGAATGTCTAACGACAAGTCGTTAATAATGGTTCGCTTTAAAGCGCCATCTTGCCGAGTAAACAACACGTTGTTCAAAGAAATCATAAATTGTGGATGTGCCCTTAGCCAAGCCAATTTAATATTATCATGTAAAGGATAACCTAGACGGTGTGGATAGGACTAAACTTTCCAACATAGAACCGTATCTTGATTCAAAACTAGCTTGTCATTCTTGAAATGCTCACAAATTTAGAAATTAAAATTGCGAGCATAGTAAAGACACATGACCTTGTCTAAGATAGCTATATTGAATGCGCCGCTTATTTAATATCTTCATAATTAATGCGCTCTTAGTTATTAATACGTTTCATATTCAAATCTAGACCTGCACGTTATGACATGCTTCAACATTAAGTGCTTCAATCATATCTATAGTCATGTTGATTTTTATATAAATTTTTAAATTTGAATGCAAGAATGAAGATCAAAAGCTTTATTTCAGACATGAGTCTATCCTCCATAAGCGCTGATATTGAGACACACCATGCCAAAGCTGAATAACCAAACTTTGGAACAAGCAGAAAATATCCTAGAACAACTCGACCAATCCAAGCTAGGTATTGCCCAACATGGCAAGTTAAATTAGCAGTTCTATGTTTGTCTTTATCAGGCAGCTAAAAGACTAACTCTGTTCAGCAATATTGCTAATCTGCATCAGTTTTGTTCACGTTATATTAATTTTCACTCGGTCGAGCTAGGTTATGTGAAAATCGATCAACAGAAGCATTGATATAGCTTGAAATATTAACGTTTACTTTTTGCAGGTACGGGTTTGCCGAAATAATAACCTTGAGCGTAGTCACAGCCCATGGCTGAAAGTATATCTGCCTGCTCTTTATTTTTGATACCTTCAGCAATAATTTTCATACCCAAGCCATGACCCATAAAGATAATACTCTGCACCAATTGTTCAGTCTTAGGATCTTTAATTATATCGTCAACAAAAGTCTTGTCGATTTTCAGATAACAGTTCCCGTATCACCTGCGACATTTGGAGCCCAAATCGCAATCATGCTTGTTTCAGGTTTGGCATCGTTATATTTCATGTGAAACATCAGGCACTCCAAAATCAAATAACCACCATGAATTGTTAGCTGTTGGACTAGTCAAGTGTCTCTAATCGGCCCGTAGCTGTCATCAAAAATTCTAAAACTGGCGGTCTGTATATCTGTTATCTATCTGTAATTAATGTTGTGTATAAGCGAGTTGAAATAAATTTAAATCTATACTTATTTACCGATACAAAAACTACCAAAAATATTACCCAGTAAATCATCAGCAGTAAATTCACCGGTAATTTCGCCTAACGATTGCTGTGCCATGCGCAAGTCTTCCGCTAATAGCTCTCCTGCCATAGCGCCTAACAACTGGTCTTCTCCGGCTTGGATGGCCTCCTGCGCCTTCTCTAGCGCTTCAATATGGCGGCGACGAGCAAGAAACCCTCCTTCATTGGTCGAGTTAAAGCCCATCACTTCTTTTAAGTGTTCACGTAGCTCAGTTATCCCCAAGTTTTGCTTGGCTGAAATAGCTAACGTCGGAAAATCGGCTTCGTCATGCAAGCCCAATTTTGCCGATGCATGATCGTCAGCTAATAAATCTGCTTTATTACGAATTACTGTAATGTGGCCACTGGTAATCAAGGCTTCCGTTTCGTTTTCTAATCCTTGTTCATCATAGAGCGCATGCAATAGTGCCCTAGGATCGGTTTCATCGGTCGTGCTATCAATCATTAATAAAACACGATCTGCTTGCTCAATTTCGGCCCAAGCACGTTGAATACCAATGCGCTCAACTTCATCTGATGCATCGCGTAACCCAGCAGTATCAATAATGTGTAGAGGCATGCCATCGATGTGAATATGTTCTTTTAATACATCACGCGTTGTACCTGCAATCTCCGTCACAATCGCTCTATCTTGACCCGCTAACGCGTTTAATAGTGAGGACTTACCAGCGTTCGGACGCCCTGCAATCACTACATTCATACCTTCTCGTAGTATTGATCCTTGATTTGCTTCTTGCAGTACTCCAGCAACGGCTGCTTTCACTTCTTGCAACATAGCGGCCACTTTACCGTCACTTAAAAAATCAATTTCTTCTTCTGGAAAATCAATCGACGCTTCAACAAAGGTTCGTAGGTGAATAAGCTGATCGACTAAGCCATGAATTTTATCGGAAAATACACCCTGCAAAGAACGCAAAGCACAACGCGCGGCTTGAGCAGATGATGCGTCAATCAAATCGGCTATCGCTTCCGCTTGGGCTAAATCTAACTTGTCATTTAAGAAAGCACGTTCAGAGAATTCACCAGGACGAGCAATTCGAGCACCCAGCTCTACGCAGCGTTGTAAGATGAAATCGAGTACTACTGGGCCACCATGTCCCTGCAGCTCTAAAACATCTTCACCGGTAAAAGAATGTGGATTTGGGAAGAATAAACCTAAGCCTTCGTCCAACTCATTTCCCTCTGCATCTTTAAAGGATCCGTAATGGGCATATCTAGGCTTTGGTAATAATCCTAGCACTGCATGAGCAATTTCCTGTGCCTTATCTCCAGAGACACGCACAATTCCGACGCCACCTCTACCAGGTGCAGTGGCAACAGCGGCAATAGTGTCTTGGTGTACGGCTTCTAATACAGGCATATGATATTCCGAAGATAATAAAATCGTAGATCCATGATTGGATTTTTGTGGAGCAAATATGAGAGGCATGGAAGCCGAACTTAAGGCTACATGGATGTATTCACGCCGTTTTGTGGAATAAATACCCAATCATGGGTCGGTTAATTTAAATTACATTTTATCCACAAAAAAGGCCGCTGTCTTTCGACGGCGGCCTTTTTAATCAAACTAACTAAAATACAAAAGCACTTTTAATATCAGTACTAGGTATCAGCATTTTCGATTTGCTTAGTAATCACATATTGTTGAGTGATTGATAGCAAGTTATTCACAACCCAATAAAGTACAAGACCTGATGGGAAGAACAAAAAGAATACCGTAAAGATAATAGGCATTAGCTTCATTACACGCGCTTGAACTGGATCTGGAGGTGTTGGGTTCAACTGCATCTGAACAAACATACTCGCACCCATTAATAGCGGTAAAACAAAGTATGGATCAATTGCAGATAGATCATTAATCCACAACATGAAAGGAGCCTGACGAAGCTCAACACTTTCAGCAAGTACCCAATACAAAGCAATAAATACCGGCATCTGTACAAGAATCGGCAAACAACCGCCAAGAGGATTAATCTTCTCTTTCTTATACAAGGCCATCATTTCTTGGCCAAGTTTTTCTTTATTATCCGCGTACTGCTCACGAATAGCGGCAAGTTTAGGAGCAACCTTACGCATGTTCGCCATTGAACGATAACTCGTTGCAGACAACTTGAAGAAACACAGTTTAATAAAAACGGTTAGTAGAATAATTGCTACGCCCCAGTTTCCAACACCTGCACCTAGATCAATTTCGACCATACCAAGGAAGTTGATATAACCTGATTCGATGAAATTCATGATTGCAAACAATGGCTGAGCAATCCACCACAACCAACCGTAATCGACGGTTAAATCAAGGCTTTCAGCGACATCAGCTAGTACATATTGAGATTTTGGACCGACATAAAGCTGAGCACCAACAATACCGGTCTCGCCCGCAGCGACAACTAATGGCGTCTTGCCATCATGGAAACCAACAATGTACTCACCTTGTTTATTAGGTTTAGCGTATACAGAATGAGTCATGTCTGGGTTAGCAACCCAAGCCGATACGAAATAGTGTTGCAACATAGCAACCCAACCGCCATCAACTGTTTCAGCTAGACGTTTATCATCGATGTCGTCAAAACTAACTTTTTCATACTTTGACAAGTTAGTGGTAATTGCAGGGCCTAAATAAGCCTGCATTCCCATTGAGCTGCCTTGTTGAGGATCTTCTGAGCGATCACGTTTCAACTGGGCAAAGAAAACACCACGCCATTGGCTATCAGAGCCGTTAGCTATCTGATACTTCACATCAATAAGATAGTTATTACGCTGAAAAGTGAATACTTTCTTAATTTCTACGTCATCTAACTGGGTGCTTAACTCTACAATTAATGTATCAGCGGCTTCGTTTAACTGATAACTAACTTGAGAAGTTGAGTAAGGTTGAGTTTTTTCCCACTGCTTGCCTTTCGAATTCAACAAGCCACTTTGTGCAACATAAACACGACGTGCATTATTTTCCATCAAAACAAAAGGAATGTCTTTATTTGCGATATCAGCAGGATACGCAGGTAAAGATACCTCAACAATTTCACCGCCCAGCGGATTTATTGTTACGTTTAATACGTCTGTCTTAACTTGAATAAGTTGAGTACTTTCGGATACCTTTATTTCAGGCTCTAAAATAGCAGGGATAACATTAGGAATGTCACTTTCATTGGCTGAAGATTCTCCAGCAGCAATGATATCGCTCGCAGACGGTGAATCACCGACTTGGATTGCAGTATTCTGTGCAATAGGAGCGTTAGCAACCGTAGCCTGACCATAATCGTCATTCCACGCAAGAATTAAAAAATAAGTTGAAATAGCCAAGCCAAATATTATGGCAAAACGGCGGATATCCATAGTTAAAGGTTCCGTCTACAGCATGAGTGGGAAGGGTTAAGTTCTGGTACGGGGTCGACACCATGACTTGCCCAAGGATGGCAACGCAAAATGCGTTTCATGGCCAGTGTTCCACCGGTCAAAGCACCATATCTAACAATAGCTTCATGCGCGTACGCAGAACATGTAGGATAATAACGGCATCGACTGGGAAATAAAGGACTGATTGCGTAACGGTAGACATTAACTAGTAATAAACACAACTTAGCAACAAAAGACAAAGCTTTTGGACTATTGTTTTTTACTTTTATTGGATCGTTTACCATTAGATTGCCTCAGCTTGAACCAGAGACTGTCAATCATTTCACGTATTTCTGCATTTTCGAGATCAGAGATCCCAGGACGTGCCAAAATAACGAAATCATTATCAGCCATCTGATGCTGATTCAGGCGGAAAGACTCGCGAATAATACGTTTTATGCGATTTCTCTGAACAGCATGTTTAACATGCTTCTTAGATATTACAAAACCTAAGCGAGAATCGCCGCTTTTACTCGGAGTAGCCAGAACCAACAAATATCGATTACTGGCCTTAAACTCTGTGTTATCAAATACTTGGGAGAAGTCCCCAGGGCTCAATAAGCGAACGGATCTAGGAAATTCAAAAGTATTCATACGCTTACTAAAGCAATATTAAGCTGATAACTTTGTACGGCCTTTGGCACGACGTGCAGAAATAATCTGACGACCGCTTTTAGTAGCCATACGAGCACGGAAACCGTGGTTGCGCTTACGCTTCAATACGCTTGGTTGAAAAGTACGTTTCATAGGAATTACTCATCCGATCCACACAAGATGTAGATTTAGGGTTTAAAAATTAGGCCGAGATTGTATTGAAATATTGACCATGACGCAATGGTAATTTGTATTTAATTTAATCATTGGCTGAATATAATTTTTTTTGTAATCCATACTTTTTAAATATTTATTAATTAATGTTTATGTATTTATGTATGTAAGTAATGTTTTTTTATTCTTATTATTAATATTACACAGCTATATTTCTGTTGATAACCATAAAAATATTATATAAAACAATAACTTACAACGAATATAAGTTATGTTTAACCGATCCTCAGCTTGCGTATTGGTTGAGGACAAGCAGTGCATAAGTCTCGAGTTTTCCACAGGGCTATTTTGTGAAGGTTATTTATTAACATTTGATTTTGAACTCCTACTTGGTTATCCACATATTTATTCTACCTTTTAATCATGCTTTGGACGGTTATTTGTGGATAACTTTTACCTTTTTAGGTTAGAATGTTGGCTTAAATTATTTGTTTTATTTTTTAAGGAATGAAGTTAGGTGGCTGAGGCGCTCTGGAACCGTTGTTTGGATTACTTGCAAGATGAACTGCCATCGCAGCAATACAATACATGGATACGTCCACTGCAAGTTGAAGCAGAAGGCGACAGTATTGTACTGCGTGCACCCAACCGTTTTGTCAAAGATTGGGTAAAGGACAAATATCTTCACCGAATCCATGAAATTGTTTGTGAAATTAACGACGGTCGTATGATCGAAGTTGAAGTCTCTATAGTCGGAGTAAAAGCAAAGTCTGCTCCAACCCCTATGCCTAAATTACCGGCAAAAAAACCTGCACCTTTAAAAACGTCTTCTATCAATAGGAAGCCATCATTTGTGATGGATGAATTAGAAGAAGATAGTAATGCGCCGATGCAAGGTTCTCTCGATATAGAGCAAGCGACACTTCCGGTTAATCGAGGTAATAGAGCGGCGGCTAATTCAGCGTTTCCAGGCTTTGGTTCATCCAGTGCTAGACCAACGGGTAGACGTGACGTTCAAGTCGAAGGTGGCATCCAACATCAAAGCTTTCTTAATAAGACATTTACCTTTGATACCTTTGTAGAAGGTAAATCCAATCAGCTGGCTCATGCTGCTGCTCAGCAAGTTGCTGAGAACGCCGGTGGTTCTTATAACCCTCTGTTTATATACGGTGGTGTTGGTTTAGGTAAAACTCACTTAATGCATGCGGTTGGTAATCACATGCAGCAGAAAGATACTAATGCTCAGGTCCTGTATGTTCACTCAGAACGTTTTGTTCAGGATATGGTAAAAGCACTGCAGTTAAACGCTATTAACGAGTTTAAGCGCTTCTATCGCAGTCTTGATGCTTTGCTAATTGATGACATTCAATTTTTTGCCGGCAAAGAACGTTCTCAAGAAGAGTTTTTCCATACTTTCAATGCACTATTGGAGGGTGGCCAGCAGATGATTTTAACGTGTGATCGTTATCCACGTGAAATTAATGGCTTAGAAGAACGTTTAAAGAGTCGTTTTGGTTGGGGTTTAACCGTTGCGGTAGAGCCTCCAGAGTTAGAAACTCGTGTTGCTATTCTATTAAAAAAAGCAGATCAGGCTAATGTTCATCTTCCTGATGATGCTGCTTTCTTTATTGCACAAAAGATTCGTTCTAATGTTCGTGAACTTGAAGGCGCATTGAAACGGGTTATCGCGAACTCGCATTTTACCGGCAGTGAGATTACTCTACCTTTTATTAAAGAATCTTTGAAAGATTTACTGGCCTTGCAAGACAGACAGGTTAGTATTGATAATATTCAGAGAACTGTTGCAGAATACTATAAACTTAAGCTTTCAGACTTGCTATCTAAGCGCCGGACTCGTTCCATCGCTCGTCCAAGACAAGTGGCAATGGCTTTAAGCAAAGAATTAACCAACCATAGCTTGCCAGAAATAGGTGAAGCATTTGGTGGACGCGATCATACGACAGTCCTACACGGTTGTCGTAAGATAAAAGAATTACAAGAAACAATGGCGGACATTAGGGAAGATTATAAAAACCTAATGCGCTCACTAACTACCTAGATGGGTAAAGTGGAGAAACATGAAGTTCCTAATTTCTAGGGAAGCACTACTGCGCCCATTACAACTTGTTGCTGGTGTTGTCGAAAAACGCCAAACCTTACCAGTACTATCTAATATATTATTAGATGTAAAAGGTAAGCAACTATCACTCACTGGTACCGACCTTGAAGTTGAACTGGTGGGTCGAGTAGCTTTGGAAGAAGTGACTCTGGAAGGTGAAATCACTGTTCCTGGTAAAAAGCTAATGGACATTGTTCGTTCATTACCTGATGGCTCTATGATTGAGTTTGAACAAGACGAGCAGCGTATTAACATACGTTCAGGTCGTTCACGTTTTACTTTATCAAGCTTACCGGCTACAGAATTTCCTAATATTGAAGAGATTGATGGTGAACAACCCTTCACCGTTGAGCAAGCGAAACTGCGTCGTGTAATCGATCGTGTCGCGTTTGCTATGGCTCAACAAGATGTTCGCTATTATTTGAACGGTATGTTGCTTGAAGTCAACGCGTCTTCATTACGTTCAGTGGCTACTGACGGACACCGTTTAGCAACATGTATCGTAGAGGCGAGTGGTCCTGAAACTCAATTGCAGCTAATTGTTCCGCGTAAAGGCATCTTAGAGTTAAGTAAATTGCTTACTGAACCTGAGGACAGCGTAACCTTACTTTTAAGTCCGAACCATATTCGTGCTGAAACTGGCGACTTTACTTTTACCTCTAAACTGGTAGATGGTAAATTCCCTGATTATGGCCGTGTAATTCCCAAGAATGGCAATAAAGTTATTTTGGCCGATCGTCAGGAATTACGCCAAGTATTTGCACGTACAGCGATTCTTTCTAACGAAAAATATCGGGGTGTCCGTGTCGTTCTTAATTCGGGTAACTTGCAAGTTTTTGCTAATAACCCAGAGCAAGAAGAAGCTGAAGAATCTATTGCGGTAGATTACGAAGGCGATAGTTTAGAAGTTGGTTTTAATGTTAGTTATCTTCAAGACGTATTAGGCGTTATTGGTACGGACCAGGCTAAGATCACTTTATCCGATGCTAATAGCAGCGCGTTATTGGAAGAATCTGATAATAGCGATGCGTTATATGTCGTTATGCCAATGCGTTTGTAACGTTTGATTTTCTATCAATGTTAGTTCTTGTATGCCGATAAAGCGCTTACAAATAAGTGGAGTACGTAACTTACAGCCACTCTCTTTAACCCCCGCTCTGGGGGTTAATTTTATCTATGGTGAAAACGGCAGTGGTAAAAGCAGTCTACTGGAAGCTTTACACATACTGGCCACGGGTAAATCTTTTCGTCATCATTTATTAAAACCTGTTATCCAACATAATATGGAAGATTGCGTTTTATTCTCTGAAATTGAAGATAATCATTTAGGTAGTGCACGCTTAGGTGTTCGGCGCAGCCGAAATGGTGATAAGGCCATCAGGCTGAATGGTGAATCACTTCATTCCCAAGCAGAAGCTTCTTCCTGGTTACCGGTTCAAATAATTGAACCAAATACGTTTAAATTATTATCAGGGTCTCCCCAAGAGAGACGTCAATTCATTGATTGGGGAGTGTTCCACGTGGAACATTCTTTCCTAGATCAATGGAGAGAGTTTAAGAAGCTCTTGCAGCAACGAAATGCTGTATTAAAGAAACAGCAGGCTGATTGGCTGGATGTTTGGGATAAAGGATTCGTTAAAGCGGCAAACGCAGTAAACGAATCAAGGAAAGCCTATATAGAGCGATTACTGCCTGTTTTTCAGCATACATTAAGTCGATTAGATGCTAATCTAGACGTTCAACTGTCCTACTATCCCGGTTGGGAAAGGAAGTCTGAATTAATCGATATTCTACAGAAACAGCGTGAACGTGACTTACAGATTGGGCATACCCAATCAGGTCCTCAACGCGCAGAACTCCGTATTAAAGTCGATAATATAAATGCCGCTGATGTTCTGTCTCGTGGACAGCAAAAAGCAGTTGTAGCCGCGCTCAAATTATCGCAGGGAGTGTTGTTTCAGCAGGAAACCGAGCGCAGTACAATCTATTTAGTAGATGACCTCGCTTCTGAATTAGATGAAAAACATCGCTTTGCTTTATGTCAGCTGTTAGAAGATTTAGACTGTCAGGTATTCATTACCAGTATCGAACACAGCAGTATTAGTGATCAATGGAAACCTAAAGGTTGTAAAATGTTCCACGTGGAACAGGGCCATGTCAGCGATAAAACGCCGCCAACAGCTTAAGTATTAATAAGTAGAAAATAATGAGTATTAGATAAAAGAATAATTAATCTGATATTTATAAAGCTCTCTTCAGTATAAAGGGCGAATCATAGTATTTATTCAATAAAAGATTATTGAATGTGTATTAGTAAAATTAACGAATTCGAATTTCTACGCGACTCAATACGACGGCATTGAGTACGAGTTATCTCATTAGGGGACAGAGTATGAGTGAAGAACAAGCTTATGATTCATCAAGTATTAAGGTATTAAAAGGCCTTGATGCTGTACGTAAACGCCCAGGAATGTACATTGGCGATACAGATGATGGTACTGGCTTACACCACCTAGTATTCGAAGTGGTCGATAATTCAATCGATGAAGCCTTAGCGGGCCACTGCGATACGATCGAAGTTGTGATTCACCTTGATAATTCAATCTCTGTCTCGGATAACGGTCGTGGTATTCCAACTGAGATACACGAAGAAGAAGGTATCTCAGCAGCGGAAGTAATCATGACGGTCCTTCACGCAGGTGGAAAGTTTGATGATAACTCTTATAAGGTATCTGGTGGTCTTCACGGTGTAGGTATTTCTGTAGTGAACGCACTATCGGAAAAGGTTAAGCTAACAATTCGTCGTGCAGGGAAAATGTTCGAACAAGAATATAGTTATGGTGTTCCAGACTACCCACTGAAAGAAGTCGGTGTCTCCGAAACGACCGGAACGTTGGTATCGTTTAAGCCAAGCGATAAGACGTTCACGCAAACAACTTATCATTACGATCAGCTAGCAAAACGTTTACGTGAATTATCCTTTTTAAACTCAGGTGTAAAAATTCACTTGAAAGATGATCGTAGTGATCGTGAAGATATCTTTGCTTTTGAAGGTGGTCTATCGTCTTTCGTTGATTATCTAAACACCAATAAGACGACTGTTAACGACATGTTTCACTTCAACACGATGCATGAAGCAACAGGCGTTGGTGTTGAAGTTGCGATGCAGTGGAACGATACCTATCAAGAAAATGTATTCTGCTATACCAATAACATCCCTCAACGCGATGGTGGAACGCACATGGCGGGCTTCCGAGGAGCATTAACACGCACCCTGAATAACTATATAGAATCTGAAGGCCTAAGTAAGAAAGAAAAGGTAAACGCAACTGGAGATGATGCTCGTGAAGGTTTAACGGCAATTATATCGGTTAAAGCACCAGATCCTAAGTTTAGCTCGCAGACTAAAGACAAACTTGTTTCAAGTGAAGTTAAAACAGCTGTCGAACAAGAGCTGGCGGCTAAATTTTCTGAATACTTATTAGAACAGCCACAGCAAGCTAAAAACCTTGTTGGAAAGATGTTGGATGCAGCCCGTGCCCGTGAAGCGGCTCGTAAAGCGCGTGATATGACTCGTCGTAAAGGCGCATTAGATATTGCAGGTCTGCCCGGTAAACTGGCTGACTGCCAAGAGAAAGACCCAGCGCTTTCTGAAATATACTTAGTGGAAGGAGACTCGGCAGGCGGCAGCGCTAAACAAGGCCGAGACCGTCGTACTCAAGCTATTTTGCCATTGAAGGGTAAAATTCTTAACGTAGAAAAAGCACGCTTTGATAAGATGCTTTCTTCTGTAGAAGTAGGCACACTGATTAAAGCACTTGGCTGTGGTATTGGTCGTGAAGAGTTTAATATCGATAAGCTTCGTTATCACTCAATCATCATCATGACCGATGCCGACGTCGATGGTGCACACATTCGTACCCTACTATTAACTTTCTTCTTCCGTCAGATGCCAGTCATGGTTGAACGTGGCCATATTTTCATCGCCCAGCCACCGTTATATAAAATCAAGCGCGGCAAGCAAGAACAGTATCTAAAAGACGAGCAAGCCTTGTCTGATTATCTAACGCACATTGCTTTAGAAAAATCTGCCCTGCACCCAAACCCAGATGCACCTGCAATTAGCGATCATGCTTTTGAAACGCTGGTACACAAGTATCATGATACTCAAGAAGTCATCGATCGCTCATCAAACATCTACCCTTCTTTATTGTTGGAAGCGATGTTGGAACTGCCTCGTATTACTGAGACAGAGCTTAAAGATGAGGCTTTCGCAAAAGATTGGGCTGAGAAGTTCCAGGCGTTGTTGCCAGAAAGTGGCCGCACAGGTAGCCACTATAAAATAGTCGTTGAGGCCGATAGCGAACGACATACTTCTAACTTTAATGTTGAAGTGATGGAACACGGTATTCCACATAATTTCTTGTTCAACTATGAATTCTTTATGGGAACGGGTTACAGGAAAATCGCTGACATGGGTGAAGAACTTCAAGCGGTACTTGAAGAAGGCGCTTACCTACAACGTGGCGAACGTGTACTACCGATTGAGAACTTCAAGAAGACTCTTGCTTGGTTGCTAAACGAAGCGCGTAAAGGCCATTATATCCAGCGTTATAAAGGACTGGGTGAGATGAACCCAGAACAGCTTTGGGATACGACAATGGATCCTGAAAACCGTCGTATGCTGCAAGTAACGATTGAAGATGCTGTCGCCGCGGATCAGATTTTCACGACCCTAATGGGTGATGAAGTTGAACCTCGTCGTAAGTTCATTGAAAGTAATGCATTGCGCGTTGCTAACTTAGATTTCTAAAAGCAAAATCCAAAAGTTAGAAAGTTTTAAGCATAAAAAAAGCCCTCGTTGTGAAAACAACGGGGGCTTTTTTATTTATTTTAACCTGCCGTTATTCATCGCAGATTGGGTTGTGGCAATAGTGCTTTAAGCTATTAAATTGCAGTGAGTTTAAAATTAAGTATTAATGATTTTACGAGCAAAGTGAGCAAGGTCGGTATAGACCGGCGTTTGCTTAATTTCAGCTTCAACGTCTGTTGTTAGCATCTTAAGCAAGGTCTTCTCGCCCTTCCCTGTCATCACTAATGCAGGCTTACAACCTTTTGATAACCCTGCTTGTAAATCACGTAATGAATCACCAACAAACCAAGCTCCATTAGCGCTGACATTGAGTTCGGTCTCTATTTGATCTACTAGGCCAGGTAACGGTTTACGACAGTCACACGCATCATCAGGACCGTGTGGACAGTATTTAATCGTGGCTATTTCTCCACCGGCTTCTTCAACTAAAGCATTCATTCGGCCATGCATCGCCTCAAGATCATTAACAGAGAAATAACCACGAGCTAGACCGCTTTGGTTGGTGGCAACTGCAATGGTATAGCCTGCTTTGCAGAGATCAGCGATAGCTTCACAGCTGCCTTCGATAGGAATCCACTCTTCTAGACTTTTGACGTAGTCGTCGGAGTCTTGGTTAATTACGCCGTCACGATCGAGGATGATTAGTTTGTTCATGATCTTTTCGAGCTCTTATCTTAAAATTTAATTTAACTATCAATAATATCGTGATAATAAAAAGCCCCCAGCAGTATTAACCGATGGAGGCTCTTTATTTACGATTTAGATTTAACTTTTTAAGGTTAACCCTGCTGAAGCAAAGAAATATCCGCAATCGCAATAAACAAACCTTGTAGCTGTTTCAACAACGCTAAACGGTTAGTTTTAACCGCTTCGTCATCGGCCATGACCATTACACTATCAAAGAAAGCATCAACAGGTGCACGTAAATCCGCAAGTGCTGCTAATGCTTCTTTATATTGTGCATCGGCGAGTAGAGGTTGAACTTCCGTCTGCTTTGCAGCAACTTGTTGTGCCAATACTTTTTCAGCATCTTCGCTTAACAAAGCTGTATTGATTTCAGTTGAAACTAAATCGCCCCCGTTCTTTGCAAGAATGTTTGATACACGCTTATTAGCCGCGGCTAATGCCTGTGCTTCATTCATGCTAGAAAAAGCATTAACGGCTTGTACACGGTTGTTAATGTCTAGAGCATTAGTGAGCCCTAAAGCACGTACTGACTGGAATACTTCAGTCGCAATACCTTGGTCTTTGTACCAAGCACTGAAACGGTCTAATAAATAATCCGTTAATGTCGCTTTGGTTTCCGATTTAGGTTCTGTTTCCCAAATCGATTCAATGCCCCAGTCGATTAACTGACCTAGGTCGATATTGATTTCTTTTTCTACCAATATGCGCATCACACCTAACGAGGCACGACGTAGAGCAAACGGATCTTTTGACCCTGTAGGAATTTGGCCAAGACCAAATAAACCCACTAGGCTATCGATACGATCAGCTAATGCTACGCAGATACCGGCTTGAGTCGTTGGTAGCGTATCACCGGCGAAGGCAGGCATGTATTGCTCTTGCATTGCGGCACATACGTCAGCATGTTCGCCATCGCCTTGTGCGTAATACGTTCCGGCAATACCTTGAAGATCGGTGAATTCATAAACCATGTCGGTTAATAAATCAGTCTTACAAAGTTTAGCCGCGCGCTGTGCTAGTTGAGTATCAGCCCCGATCGCAGCAGCAATCTTTTTGGCTAATATTTCAATACGATCCGTCTTAGCTTTTAGCGTACCGAGTTTGTTAACCCACACAACGGTGGATAATTTTTCGTAACGGCTTTCCAGCGTATTTTTACGATCGGTATCCCAAAAGAAAGCCGCATCGGCTAAGCGTGGACGAATAACTTTTTCGTTACCTTCAATCACTTGTCTTGGATCTTTCGATTCAATGTTCGTCAGGGTAATGAAAATAGGTTTTAGTTCGTCGTTAGTATCGACAACGTGGAAGTACTTCTGGTGTTCTTTCATTGAAGAAATTAACGCTTCACTAGGAACGCGTAGGAAGTCTTTATCGAAGTTACCAGCTAAGGCGGTTGGCCATTCATTCAAGCCTGTTACTTCGTCTAATAAATCTTCATCGATAACGGCGATGCCGCCCATCTCGATGCCTTTAGCGGCTACCTGGCTTCTAATAAGTTCTTTGCGTTCGTTGTAATCAACAATCACATAAGCAGCACGTAGTGCTTCTTGGTAATCAGCAGGAGCCGCGATAGTAATTTCTTGGTTAGCGTGGAATCTATGGCCACGAGAGGTATTACCTGCCGATAAACCTAGTACTTCACCTTTAACCACTTCGTTGCCGAACAACATGATTAACCATTGTACAGGGCGAACGAATTCGATGCGGCTAGAGCCCCAACGCATACGTTTAGCGATAGGCAGTTTGTCTAACGACGTTTGAATAATAGAAGCAAGCAATTCACTCGTAGTCTTACCTTCAATACGACGAGATATTTTTAACTTGCCGTTTTCTTCACTTAAGTCTTCAACACTTGCACCCGATTTTTTAGCAAAACCTAGAGCGGCTTTGGTTGGGTTGCCGTCAGCATCAAATGCGATATTAGCCGGAGGACCAAAGATCACTTCGTCACGGTCTGCTTGTTTTTCGGCTATGTTTTTAACCACAACTGCAAGACGACGTGGGGCAGCGTACGAGATAACTTCAATGCCCCCGTGTTCTTCTGAAGTGCTAAGACCCGCTTCTTTTAAGCCCGCTTCGATACCCGCAGCAAACGCATCGGATAATTTTTTAAGTTGTGTTGGCGGTAGCTCTTCAGTACCTAGCTCAACTAGAAAATCTCTTTTGTTAGATGTAGTAGAAGTCATTATTTCTTCTCCCCTGCTTTGGCATCTTTAGCGTCTTTTGCTGCTTTCTTTGCGGCCGCTTTTTCTAACTTTAGGGCTTCTGCTTTTTCAGAGGCCGCTGCCAGTGCGAGCACTTCCTTACGAAGATCATCAGGGGCTAATGGGAATTCAAGAATGCGACGAGATTGGAAATACGCTTCGGCTACACTGCGCGCTAACGTACGAACCCGCAGGATATAGCCTTGACGTTCAGTCACTGAAATCGCGTGACGTGCATCAAGCATGTTAAAGGCATGAGACGCTTTTAATACTTTTTCATAAGCCGGTAATGCAAGGCCTTCTTTGATCAAACGCGCACAATCTTTTTCGTGCTGATCAAAAGCAGTGAACAAGAAATCAACATCAGCATGTTCAAAGTTGTAGGCTGACATTTCAACTTCGTTCTGGTGGAAAACATCACCATAAGTAACGGCTTTGCCATCAGGACCATACGTCCAAACAAGGTCATAGATAGAATCTACTTCTTGTAGGTACATCGCGATACGTTCAAGGCCGATCGTGATTTCACCGGTCACTGGGTAGCATTCTAGGCCGCCCACTTGCTGGAAATAGGTGAACTGAGTCACTTCCATTCCGTTCAGCCAAACTTCCCAGCCAAGGCCCCAAGCGCCAAGAGTCGGTGATTCCCAGTTATCTTCTACGAAACGAATATCGTGAACCAAGGTATCAATGCCGATTACTTTTAAACATTCTAAATATTTTTCTTGAATGTCTAATGGCGAAGGCTTCATGACTACTTGAAACTGGTAATAGTGTTGCAAACGGTTTGGGTTTTCACCGTAGCGACCATCGGTAGGACGACGACATGGCTGAACATAAGCGGCATTCCAAAATTCAGGGCCGATTGCGCGTAAGAACGTCGAGGTGTGAAATGTGCCTGCACCGACTTCTAGATCAATAGGTTGGCTAATAATACAGCCCTGATCGGACCAGAACTCTTGTAAGGCGGCAATTAGGCCTTGAAAAGTTTTTACATTATGGCGGCTTTGTTCAGATGCTATTTCAGACACGATGCGACCTTCTATGCTAACAGCGTTAAATATGGAGATAC
>JBNMQK010000009.1:0-48554 GCA_051278005.1 Oleispira sp.
AAGATTCCCCACTTTGGTTTTACTGATTCTGCTTACTGGGTTCGCATCTCTCTCATAAACCAAAGTAAACGTATAAAAGATTGGCGTCTGGTATTAGGGCTAACTAACTTTAATTTTGTGGATTTTTACCTTTCTGAAGGTGAAGGCTTTACAAGCATTAAAACCGGTAATAGTAGAGTTTTTGCTACCCGAGACTTAGAGAATCGCCAATTTATATTTCAGGCGTATATGCCTGACTTGGCAACAGAAAGAATGATCTATCTGCGCTTTGAAAACCAAGCCCCGATGATCCTAAATTTAACCCTGCAATCAATTGAAGCTCATTCGAAAAAAGAATTTTTAGATCTGTTAATCATAGGGATTACTTATGGTGGCTTACTTATTATGCTTGGCTATTGTTTTTTCCTTGGACTGGTATTAAAAGATAAAGGCTACCTTTATTACGCCTTATTTTTATTAGGACTAGGTATTGGCGGAACTTATTATGAAGGTTTACTGCCTCAATATTTAATACTTAATTTGGCATGGCCAAAATTGATACCCATCGCTTTATCAATCGCGATGGCCTCGGTGCTGCTTCTTACGAGTTATTTACTAAAACTGCCACAAAAAGCCCCCCGACTGTATTTAGTCAATCAACTTGTTTTTTGGAGTTGGTGTGCCTTAATTCCGGTTTTTTTGATTTTTTCTTATTTACAAGCCATCGTGTTTTTTCAGTTCCTATTGATAATTACTCTCGCCTATATATTAGTTGCCGGTTGTTACGGCTGGTATCAAGGTTACCCAGCAGCGCGGGCATACTCACTGTCTTGGGCTTTCTTTGTCATGGGTTTTGTCATGTTTCCGCTTTCGCGCTTAGACACCAGTATCATCGAAGAGCCCACAACTTGGATTCGGTTGGGCTTTATGGCCCAGATGATTTTCTTATCCCTTGCGTTGGCAGAAAAAATCAACCTCATTCGCAGAGGAAAAGAAGCCGCTGAAAAAGAGCTTGCCCTTAGTCTTCGTAATGCCAACCAGGCGCTTGAACAGCGTGTGATTGATCGTACACACGAGCTCGAAAAAGCGAAAAAAAGTGCAGAAATAGCGAACTCCGCCAAGAGTATCTTTTTAGCCAATATGTCCCACGAAATTCGTACGCCCATGAATGCGATTCTAGGGTTTTCAGAACTCATGCAGCAGAATACTCGCCTTTCGGGCGACGATAAAAAGACCCTCACAATCATCAACACTGCTGGCAATAATTTATTACTCCTAATTAATAACATTTTGGATATTTCAAAAATTGAAGCGGGTCATAATAACTTGATCAATAACGACTTTGATTTAAAAGAATTATTGACTGAAATAGAACAAACATTCAAAGGACTAACCGATAAAAAAAACCTCAGCCTTGATATTAATATTCATAAAGACATTCCACCGTTTATTAACGGTGATCAAGGTAAGCTTCGACAAGTACTGACAAACTTACTGAGTAATGCAGTTAAGTTTACCCATCATGGCGGTATCACCTTACGAGCATGGACTGAGAATTTAGTCACCCGTAAAATACCCGATACAATGTTACTCACCATTGAAGTAGAAGATACAGGATTTGGTATTGCACCTGAAGAACAAGCGAAGGTATTTGCCGTGTTCGAACAAACCACATCAGGTTTACAGTCTTCCGGAGGCACAGGGTTGGGAATGGTCATCGCCCGTGAATATGCACTATTAATGGGAGGCGACATCAGCCTCACCAGTGCGATAAACGTTGGCTCTATCTTTCGCTTAACCATACAAATACAAGCCGCTAAGAGCAGTAAAGAAAATGATTCAAACTATGAAATCAAAGGCTTCAAACCTACTCAGAACAACAGAAAAATTTTAGTTGTCGATGATATTGAAGATAACCGTCGATTGATTCACCAGACCCTCACACCTCTTGGATTTAACATTATTGAAGCCAATAATGGCCTGGAGGCTTGCATCGCAATAGAAAAAGAATCTCCAGATCTTATATTAATGGATATTTGCATGCCAGTGATGGGAGGCGAAGAAGCTATTCGCAAGATTAAGGCAACCGAACGGAGTATCAAGATACCGATCATTGCGGTGAGTGCCAGCGTATTTAAGTCAGAACAGCAAGATATTCTAAACCAAGGCGCTGATGATTTTTTGAGTAAACCTTTTAAGCGTAATCAGCTATTAAAAATAATAGGACAGCATCTTAATTTAGATTGCGAATATGATGAAGGATCCACTTCTCAGAAAAAAAAACACCCTATAAAATCGTCACGAAAATCGATTCAACGTGATGTATCAAATAGCTTAGAACCATCATTTTTGGGTAAGGTGTTAATCGTTGACGATGTTAAAGTCAACATCATGCTACTAAGAAAAATACTAACCACAGAAGGCTATCAGTGCCTAGAAGCGAGCAACGGTAGTGACGCGTTAAAAATGTATCAAGCGTGGCAGCCTGACATAGTCCTGCTAGATAACCAGATGCCTGAAATGGACGGAAAGGAAGTATTACAAAGAATTAGCGACATGAAAGGCATTACACAGGTACCTGTGATTATTGTCACCGCTGACGACAACCCTGCCGAAATCGCACTATTCATGACGCTTGGAGCTGTCGCGGTTATCAGTAAACCTTTTAAACCCAATGAGATAAAAGAGGTTGTGAGCCAATTTATAGACTCATAAGGCTCAATTTTACGGTTGTGGGACCAAGTTACGAACGGAAAGTGAGAAGATAGAACAATTATTAAGCTCGTCACATAAGGTTAACTGGGGATTTTCAGGCAAGTGTTCAATCCCAAACATCATTAAATGCAAACCACCCGGTGCAAGCACAACGGCACTCTCTGCTTTAATCACTAGTTCATGTAATTGACGCATACGCATAATACCCTTTTTATGGGTATGCGTATGAATCTCAACGTTTTGGGTACCTTCTATCTCCACTGTTTTTAAGACAACGTCTGCTGCTCCCGTATTATTAATGGTCATAAACGCAGCGCTCATACTGCGCCCTGGAATAGGTTTACGCACATAGCCTTCTTCAACCAAGAGCTCCGCAAAAACGGATGATGAAAGAAAAAAAGCAGAGAAAATAATTAAAAAACTCGCAGATTGATGATTATATTTCAAAACATAACGCTCTGTTTAAATGATATTTGCATATTACGCGGTTCATAATTTAAAACCAGCGACACATTGTCGCAGGTCTTAAATTTCATCATCGTTATTCGTTGAACTGACTTCCCAACTGAGTGCCGCATCCAAACCATTAATCGGAGGAGTAAAATAGTAACCTCCCATACCATCAACACCGGTCTGCTTTAGCGCTTCAATGTCATTTTTATTTTCTACACCTTCACCTAATACCTGTAAATCTAAGTTGTGAGCAATTTGCACCATAGACTGAATAAAAAACTTATGATCTAAAGCTAAGTGTAAGCCTCGATTAAAACTGCCCGCAATACGTAAATAACTGAGCGGTAAACGCTGTAAATAGGCAAAGGCTAACGACCCCGTGCCCACTTGATCAATGCCAAGATCAACACCTTTTAACTTCAAACGGTGAGCTAGTCGAGCCAGCGGCGATTCTATGTGTGATATTGCAAACTCTGAGATTTCAATGCATAAAAGTTCGCGCCACTGGGGGTATTGATCCAGCAATACTTCCAGTTGATTATGAAACGATTCGTATAAAACAGACGCGGCAGATAAGTTAATACAAAACTTTTTACGAGTAGCTTCATTGATTAATGAAGATGCCTGCAATTGCTCCAATAACGTTTTAATCACTAATAGATCAAAATTGGGAGTTAACTGATGACGTTCAACCATAGGCCAAAAACGCGCGGCTGAAATAATCCCTTGCTGGTCACGAATTCGACTGAGCACTTCAAAGTGCAAAACCGTCTCCCCTCTTGCATCCAATATAGGCTGATAGTGCAACTCGATACTTTCTTCTTGCAATACTTTTTCTAGCATCAACTTCCACTCACCGGCCGTGCGCTCTAATTCTTCATTAGCTTTCTCATAGAATCTAGAACGACTGATAGGCTGAGTCTGTGCCTGTCTTAAAGCAACATCAGCCTTACTTAAGACCTCAACCAGAGAGACGGGCACATCGTCATGAGTGCCTTCCATGATTAATGAGCGCTGCATAAACAGTGCTCCAATATGAAAATTCACGTCACTACGCTGAGACAAGACGGTGGTTGATAATAAGTTAAAGCACTGCTCAACCAACTCTTTACTATGAAGTAAGCCCGTTGCAGGTATATACAATGAAAAATCGGCTCCGCTGCGGCGGCTGATCAGTGCGTTGCTGTGCTCGCGATGCCATTGGTTTAGAAGTTCACCCATGCGAAATAATAATTCATCACCTGCTTCACGCCCTTGCTCTTGGTTGAATTGAGAAAAATCTTGCACCTGCAATAAGACTAATACACCACTATAACCGTCAGACTCTTGTAAAATATGCTGCAGTCGTTGATCAAAGCCGCGACGATTCAATAATTTTGAAACATCATCATGGTAACTTTCTTCACGCAGTTTTTCGGTTATCGCCGATTGTTCGGCGAAAATGGCTTTAAGCTTTCGTACCATTTGATTCATTGCGAGTACAACCCGTCTTAGTTCACGTGCTCGCGGTAACTTTTCTTGTTCGTACAGGTTCCGTTCACTAATATCTAACGCCTGTTGTTCCACCCGTTCAAGTGGCTTAAACATCCAGCGCAAAATAATTTGCAGGCTGACTAAACTAATAAGTGCCATCCACAAAAACCAAACCACTTCTCCCCTCACAATATTCCACAAGTCACGATAAGCAGAGTCGGTATTACTTTGGACCGTTAAGCTGCCCAGACGCTGCCAACCTTGAGTGACATCGGTGTGCGCAGGAATAACCTCCATATCGACAAAGTTGATAAACCACGTAGGAGCCGCTTTCGTATGCGCGCCATGCTGGGCACGACGCTCTAACTGACTGCCATCAACAAGCTGCAATGATATTTCTGAAAAGAAACCACGATCAAATAAAACATCGATCATGCGTTCAAGTTTTACCTTATCGCCATCAGCCACCGCATTCGACATAGACAGCGCCAGTGAAGTAGCTGCATCGTAAGCACGAGCATTTAATTGCTGCTGAAAATAATTACTGGAATTCGTCAACGTGACAAATAAATTCCCAATTAATAGTAAAAGAATAAGTGCACTCGCCATCAAACTGAGTTGACGTTTTAATGTCATGTCCATTTCCTTATAACACCTTTTTAGCTCTTTACAGGGCTTTAGATTTCCATGCCTTGCGCAGACATTCTGAGTCGCAAGCCCGTCCATAAATCGAGTTTATTGGGATTACCCATACGAATCCCCTGACCTTTCATCCGTTCCAACCACATTCCTGAAGCATTAAAACTGTAAACTGGCTCAAGATCTTTACGCCGATCGGCAGAATATATCTTACCGATTAGATTATCTAATACCAATGGAATCGAGTCAGGAGTTGGAAAGTAAGTTAGCACCATGTGTGCTTGATTGATACGCAAAGCCTTAACGTAAGTAATACGTAGTTTTTCTACTTCAACCCCAAGCTCTTTTAAGGTGTAATATTTGGCGATCACAAAGTCTTCGCAGTCAGCACCGTGTGTCGTGAGGGACTCGTAAGGCGTTGCCCAATAATCTTTCTGACCCCAGTGTTTCTCGTCACTGACGTAGTTAACCTTATTATTAAAAAAATAGTTCACCGCGCGCAACTTTTCATCTTCGTCTTTATTCTGTAAGTCTTCATACAGTTCTTGCCAATCGCGCAGGCGCTGTTCAGCGCCTGCGCCGAAATCCTGCTGGGCGGAAACAAACAACTCTTTTTTAATCCATTGTTTGTCATCAGCGCGTAATAATACGAACAAGCCTATTAGAAAGGTTGCTATAACCCCTTTCAATAGTGAAGTTAATAAACCTGTGGCTTTTTGTTGCAGTCCTTCGAGCAAATAAAATCTCTCTCGTGAAATATCGAATACTTACTTATTATAGAACACTCAAGAGTTTTTGCTGCTTTTTTACTCACATCAAATGAACATCTATTTGGCATCAGCAAAAGTAATGAATACTGCTAAGCTTGTTAACAACATTGGCAATGTAGATCACCATGGATATTTCAAAATCAGATCAGCTTAAACAACACTTTTCAACAAGGGTCACGCACCAAGCGAGACACTTGCTGGATTTATGGCGCTGCCTTCACAACGATCAATGGCAAGGTGAACGTATCCAAGATATCTTACAAGCCAATGATAAATTGTTGCGCTTTGCCCAGCGTTTTAATTCTCCAAAATATATTGAGATTGCCACTCAATTTAATATCTCCCTGACACATTTAGAAAATAAAAATCAGCCCAACAGCAGACAACTAAAAACGTTAAATGATTTAATGCTGCAGCTCAGTCAGCGCGCATTGCGAAGAAGTGATCACACCCATCAAGCTGAAAAAACAATCATTATTAAAAAGCCTATTTATGTCGCGTTGAACGATTGTGACAATGCAATACAGCTCGCACAACAAATGGAATATTTTGGTTTGAGAGCCGAATTATTTAATACTCAAGACGCGCTCAATCACGCGATTAGTAAACGCCATCCATTAGCTATTATTATCGATATTGATTTTCAGAAAATAGATAATGGCCTAGCTATTATTGCCGGGCATCAAGGCGTTAAAGAGGCAAGTGAAGCGAAAACAGTGGTCATACCCATGATTCCTGTGATTTTTTACAGTTCTCACTTTATGACACTCAAACACAAGCTGCAGTGTTTGCGCTTAGGAGGCATTAGCAGCGTCGAAAGTCTTGCGCCGCAAGCCATCATTACCCAACTTGAGAGCCTAGTGGACTTGGTTCCTGAGCAACCTTTTCGCATACTCATCGTAGACGATTCAAAAACTCAGGCATTATTTGCTGAAAAGGTGTTAAATGCGGCGGGTATGATTACCGAAAAAGTCATCGACCCGATGGAAGTATGGAATGCACTGGAGTCTTTTCAGCCAGAAATGATTCTGATGGATATGTATATGCCTGGCTGCAATGGGGTCGAGCTGGCTAAAGTTATACGCCAAGACAAACATTATATTAATATTCCTATTATCTACTTGTCAGGAGAAGAGGATAAAGAACGCCAGCTGGCAGCCATGTCTGAAGGGGGGGAGGATTTTTTAACCAAACCTGTTGTGCCACGACATTTGTTATCAACCATCAGAACGAGAGGTACTCGAGCTCGGGAGTTGAGTCAGCTTATTGCGCGCGATAGCCTCACTGGCCTGCTCAATCATACCCATATTCTTAGAGTCCTCGATGAGCAACTTAAAGTCTCGCAACGTAATAACACATCGCTGTGTTTTGTGATGGTCGACATTGATCATTTTAAACAAGTAAATGATAACCATGGGCACCCTATTGGCGATGATGTAATTAGAAATCTAGCACTCTTTTTATCTCAACGATTACGAAAAACAGATTTTATCGGACGCTACGGCGGAGAAGAGTTTGCCATTGTGCTGCCGAATGTAGTGATAGAAGACGCAGAGAAAATCATGAATGAAATTCGTAATAATTTTTCACATTTACTTCACGGTGGACTTGCAGCCATTCGCTCAACCTTTTCTTGTGGAATTGCCTTGCATCAAGGACAAACTTGCAATGAATTAATCGAATTAGCCGACCAAGCGATGTATTTGGCTAAAAGAGACGGTCGAAACCGTGTAAAAGTATGCCCAGATAAGAATTAGCGGCATTAGGGGCTAGACCCCTCGCCGCTTTTTGTGCAAAACTCCCGCCAATAGTAAAAATTATGATGTGTAATCATTTCGTAATATCCCGTGCGACTCATATGCGGAGCTCATTATGTTTTCAATCTTAGTATTAAACGGCCCTAACCTAAATCTTTTAGGCACACGTGAACCTGGTGTTTATGGTCATACCACCTTGGCTGACATAGAACAGTCATTGATTCAGCACGCAAAAACTGCTGGCGCAGAATTGGCCTGCTTTCAATCAAATGCAGAATTTGAATTAATTGAGCGCATTCATAAAGCGGGAAGCGAGGGTATTGATTTCATAATTATCAATCCAGCGGCTTTCACGCATACCAGTGTTGCCATTCGTGATGCCATTTTAGGGGTTAACATCCCTTTTATTGAAGTCCACATATCAAATGTTCATGCCCGCGAAGCGTTTCGCGCCCACTCCTATTTTTCAGATAAAGCAGTCGGCGTAATTTGTGGCTTAGGTCCAAAGGGTTATGAATTTGCACTTTACAGTGCGTTAGAACAATTAGAAGGATCAGCCTAATGGCTTGGATACAGCTCAAAATTGAAGTACTGCCCGATCAAATAGAAATCATCGAAGACTCCATGTTAATGGAAGGCGCGCAAGCGGTGACCTTGCAAGACGGTGCTGATCAACCAATCTTAGAACCTGAATTGGGCACAATGCCGGTATGGGATAAAACGATTGTAATCGGTTTATTTGATGCTGAAATCAATGGCGATACATTAATTTCAAATATGAAAAATCTGTTTGTTGCTGAACCTAAGATGAAGGGCAAACATTTTCCTGAGCATAAACTTGAGCTGGTAGAAGATAAAGATTGGGAACGCGCTTGGATGGATAACTTTCACCCGATGCCTTTCGGTGATCGTTTATGGGTATGCCCAAGCTGGAGAGATCCTGAAGATAAAGATGCGGTTAACCTAATGCTAGATCCAGGTTTAGCATTTGGCACGGGGACTCACCCAACGACGGCACACTGCTTACGCTTTTTAGATCAGAATGTTGAAGGTGGAGAGCTGATTATCGACTATGGCTGTGGCAGTGGCATTTTAGGTATTGCCGCCTTGTTATTAGGCAGCGATCGCATGTTAGGCGTCGATAACGATCCTCAGGCATTAATTGCTACTCGCCAAAACGCAGAACGTAATCACATTGCTGCTGAGCGTTATGACGTGGTATTGCCAGCAAATACTCATAAAGTTGAAGCTGATATTATGGTGGCCAATATTTTAGCGGGACCTTTAATATTTTTAGCTGAAAATATCGCGAAATTAACAAAAACCGGTGGCAAGCTCGCTTTATCGGGATTATTAAGCCATCAAGCTGATGAAGTCCGTCAAGCTTATGAGCCATGGTTTAATATGGACGGTATGGAACAAATGGATGATTGGATCATCTTAACAGGCACTAAGATTTAATACTCGCACGTCAACATGAGCAAAGGATATTAGTCGCTATGGCTGAAGCACAGATTACTCGCTGCCCACATTGTCAGACCACGTTTCGTATCCGCTTAGAACAATTAACGGCAGCAAAAGGTGCTGTGCGCTGCGGCTCTTGTTTGCAAGTTTTTAAAGCCACTAATCATTTTGTTAGCGGCGAGCCTAAAGCCGCTGCGCCAGCCCCGGTGAAAGAGGATATCGTTTTTAACGATTCTGATGATGAAGTTCCCGAGAAGTTTAACGACGATCCGTTAGAAGACTTTGGTATTCTCCAGCCAGATCGTGATAGCAATGAAACCTTCGACAATAGCATTCAGCTAGATGATGAATCATGGGAAGATGCATTATTGGATGTTGATGGTGATTTGATCGAAGATATTGATATGAGTTTCGGCAAACCCAACATGCCAAAAGAGCAAGATGACTTTGTACCTTCATTAAAAGAGGGTCCTGAAAGTGATCAATATCATTTAGGTGGCCATGACGAGTTTGAACAAGAGACTGTTGAAATTGAACTAACCATTGCAAACTCGGTTAACGACCTGCTTGATGAGCCACTCAACCTTGCGAGAAAGCGTCAAAAAAAAGCCCCTATTGCAACCCCATCTAGCTTTCTCTGGTTTTGGTTAAGTGGCGCTATTGTCATGCTGTTTGCGTTAGTTGCTCAAGTCGGTTATTTCAAATTTGATTCCTGGTCTCGCAATCCTCAGTATCGACCTGCGTATGCCTTTACCTGCGAGCGAATCAGCTGCCAACTGCCAGCGGTTCAAGACGTTAGCCTAATGGAAACACAACACTTTATGGTGCGCCCTCACCCCAAAGTCAAACAAGCCCTTTATATTGATACGCTCTTAATTAATAGTGCAGACTATCAGCAGCCCTTTCCTGACTTAAATCTTATATTTACTGGCCTTAACGATCAAACTATTGCCTCCCGCCATTTTAAACCGAGAGAATACCTAGCCGGTGAATTGGCCGGATCTAATAGCATGCCGCTTAATGTTCCTATCCACATAGCGATTGAGATTTCTAATCCTGGAGTAGAAGCGGTCGGCTATAGAATTGAACGGGTTGCCAACCATTAGATTTATCATTACAAAACGCCTCAATTTATCACGTCAAGCTATTTAGTTGCAAAAAACTCACTAAAAACTGAGCAATAGGCCTTTATTCATACCCTTGATATGAGTATTATACGCCGACTTCCCCATCGCGCATTTTTTAACCAGAAGTCACCATCCTTTATGTTAATGATTGGCCCCTACCAACTACCAAACCCCGTAGTGCTTGCACCTATGGCTGGGGTGACCGACCTTCCGTTTAGGCAGCTATGCCGACGTTTGGGTGCTGGCTTAGTGGTAGGCGAAATGGTTTCTAGTAATCCTGAGTTAAGAAATACACGAAAGTCACAACTTCGTTTGAACCATGATGGAGAGCCTGAACCGATCGCCGTGCAAATTGCCGGTGGTGATCCAGAGTCGATGGCCGCAGCCGCTGTATTTAATGTGGGCAACGGTGCTCAGATCATCGACATCAACATGGGCTGTCCGGCAAAAAAAGTGTGTAATAAAGCGGCAGGTTCTGCGCTGATGAAAGACGAAGTCTTGGTCAGTGAGATATTGCACGCGGTCGTCGAAGCGGTCGATGTACCGGTAAGTTTAAAAATGCGCACGGGCTGGTCCCCTGAGCATAAGAATGCACCCAGAATTGCAGAAATCGCAGAGCAGGCCGGTATTGTCTCTTTAGCGGTCCACGGCCGAACCCGTGACTGTGCTTATAGTGGTGAAGTTGAATACCATACCATTCGCGAAATTAAGCAACAGGCAGGTATTCCGATATTCGCTAACGGCGATATTACCAGCGCCATAAAGGCCGCTGAGGTAATGGATTTTACGGGTGCCGATGGCGTTTTGATTGGTCGCGCGGCACAAGGTCAACCGTGGATTTTTAAACAAGTTGCCCATTATTTAGCCACTGGCGAGCTGATTTCAGCCCCAGATTGGTCTGAAATCGAAACAATACTGCTTGAACATATTGCAGGGCTTTACACCTTTTATGGTGATTATTTAGGCGTGCGCATCGCACGCAAACACGTGAGCTGGTACCTTCAGACTCATAGCGAAGGCTTGGCCTTTCGCAAAAATTTTAATCGCTTGGAAAGCTCAGCTGAGCAAGTCCAAGCGATTCGAACATTTTTTAAGGATAAAATACTTAATAAAGGAATAGCGGCATGAACACAGAATTATTATTAAGGAAGGTTGATACAGTGACCGAAACGTCTCATACCCCAGCACAAAATTCATCTTTTGATGCCAATACTCAAACACTACGTGATAGTGTTGAACGTGCGTTACAAAATTACTTTGACAACCTAGACGGTCAGCCAGTATCCGATGTGTATAACATGGTGCTGTCAGAAGTTGAGGCTCCTCTACTGGAAACGGTTATGAAGTATACCCGTGATAATCAAACCAAGGCCTCTACGGTACTGGGTTTGAATCGCGGGACATTGCGGAAAAAACTGAAACAGTACGGAATGCTTTAAGCGTTTAACTTTTAATTATCTAGCGGCTATTTATAGCCGCTTTTTCGTTCTTAGACCTGAGCTAACCATTTGGTCAGCTTTATCAATATATTACTTCGGAAAATCATGAGCATACTTAGTTCTGTCGACGCCCCAACTGTTAGCATCACTCCTGTCCGTCGCGCTTTAATCAGCGTATCGGATAAAACAGGCATTGTTGAATTTGCCCGCGCACTTAGCGCCAATGGTACTGAGCTACTCTCTACTGGTGGTACTTTTAAGCTACTCATTGCTGAGGGCATTCCTGCAACAGAAGTCTCTGATTACACCGGTTTTCCAGAAATGATGGATGGTCGCGTTAAGACACTACACCCGAAGATTCATGGGGGTGTTTTAGGTCGTCGTGGTATTGATGATTCAGTCATGGCAGAACATGGCATCAACCCAATCGATTTAGTAATTGTGAACTTATATCCGTTTGCCGCAGCCGTTGCTAAACCTGGCTGTACTTTGCCAGACGCAATTGAAAATATCGATATCGGCGGTCCGACTATGGTTCGTTCTGCCGCTAAGAACAACGCTCACGTAGGCATCGTGGTTAAAGCCGATGACTACGACAGCATTTTAGCTGAAATCGCTGAGCACGAAGGTCTAACCACTAAGACACGTTTTGATCTTGCGCTAAAAGCGTTTGAACATACCTCTCAGTACGATGGCATGATTGCTAACTATCTAGGTACGATTAACCTAGAAGCTGAAACGCTGAGCACTGACAACCGTGATAACTTCCCACGCACGTTTAATAGCCAGTTCACTAAAGCTCAAGACATGCGTTATGGCGAAAACCCGCATCAAAAAGCGGCGTTCTACATTGACGAAGATGCGACTGAAGCATCTATCGCAACCGCTAAGCAGCTGCAAGGCAAAGAGCTTTCATTCAATAACGTCGCCGATACTGACTCTGCGCTTGAATGTGTTAAATCCTTCGTTAAGCCGGCTTGCGTTATTGTTAAGCACGCCAACCCATGTGGTGTTGCGGTTTCCCTAGACGGTATTGGTGAAGCATATGAGCTTGCTTATGCAACCGATACTGAATCCGCGTTTGGCGGCATTATCGCTTTCAACCGTGAATTAGACGGCGCAACGGCTCAGAAAATTGTTGATCGTCAATTCGTTGAAGTGATCATTGCACCTAAGGTGAGCGCTGAAGCGATTGCTATTGTTGCTGCTAAGAAAAATGTTCGCCTATTAGAATGTGGCGAATGGGATACGACCAATCGCGTACAAGATTTTGATCTTAAGCGTGTTAACGGTGGCTTGTTAGTTCAAGACCGTGACCAAGGTATGATCACAAAAGACGACCTTAAGGTGGTTACTAAGCGTCAGCCGACTGAAGCTGAGCTAGACGATTTGATCTTCGCTTGGAAAGTGGCCAAATACGTTAAATCTAACGCCATCGTATACGCCAAAGGTCGTCAGACTATCGGTGTTGGCGCAGGCCAGATGAGCCGCATTAATTCAGCGCGTATTGCGGGCATTAAAGCCGAGCATGCTGGTCTTGAAGTGCCTGGCTCTGTTATGGCATCTGATGCTTTCTTCCCATTCCGTGATGGTTTGGATAACGCAGCGGCGAACGGCATTAAGGCTGTTATTCAGCCGGGTGGTTCAATGCGTGATGAAGAAGTTATTGCAGCAGCCGACGAAGCAGGTATCGCAATGGTCTTTACCAGCATGCGTCACTTCCGTCATTGATATTTAGTTATTAGCTAGAAGCTATTGCGCTCTACTTGAGGGTGTTAAAAATTGATTCAAGGTGCTCACTTAGCCCGCTAAGCTCCGCCTTTTCATCAATTTTTGCCTACTCAAGTATTTGTTCATAACGCTTCTTAGACTCTGATAATTATAGAGTCGAGATTTATAGAATAAAGATAAAAGCCAGATACTATTTTTAGTCTCTGGCTTTTGAAGTTAGAAATTTAAGTTTTTCTCAAGTTAACTTGATAGACGGAGAGCGAAAGCTTTCAGGGCAAGGCAAAAATATTCGCAAATGCGGAGCTTAGCGGACTAAGTGAGCAGTTTAAGAATTTTTTTAACGCCGCACTGGATGCTTGCAGCCTTCGGACCAATAGGAATTAGTATGAAAGTTTTGGTAATTGGTAGTGGCGGTCGTGAACATGCCTTGGGTTGGAAAGCGGTTCAGTCTGACAACGTAGAAAAAGTATTCATCGCGCCAGGCAACGCAGGTTCTGCCGCTGAAGCCGGCCTTGAAAACGTGGCCATCGATATTTTAGATTTCGAGGGTCTTGCGACGTTCGTTGAAGAAAACAACATCGAACTGACCATCGTTGGCCCAGAAGTCCCATTGGTTGAAGGCGTGGTTGATTTCTTCGCCGCTCGCGGCCTAAAAGCATTCGGCCCTTCTAAAGGCGCTGCTCAGCTAGAAGGTTCTAAAGCGTTCACTAAAGATTTCTTAGCGCGTCATGATATCCCTACGGGTTTCTACGACCAATTTACTGAAGTTGAGCCCGCTTTGGCTTACATCAATAAAATTGGCGCACCGATTGTCATTAAAGCCGACGGCCTTGCGGCAGGTAAAGGCGTCATCGTGGCTGAAACGATTGCACAAGCTGAAGAAGCTGTTATCGATATGCTTTCGGGTAATGCCTTTGGTGAAGCCGGTTGTCGCGTAGTAATCGAAGAATTCTTAGCCGGCGAAGAAGCTAGCTTTATCGTTATGGTTGATGGCAAGAACGTTTTAGCTATGGCAACCAGCCAAGATCATAAACGTGTTGGCGATGGTGATACTGGCCCAAATACTGGCGGCATGGGTGCTTACTCCCCTGCTCCTGTCGTTACCCCCGCTATACACGATCGCATCATGAAAGAAGTGATTATGCCGACGGTTGAAGGCATGGCAAAAGAAGGCAACGATTACACGGGTTTTTTATACGCAGGTCTTATGATCGACGCTGATGGCACACCTAAAGTCATCGAATACAACTGTCGTTTTGGTGATCCAGAAACGCAGCCTATCATGATGCGCATGCAGTCCGACTTGGTTGACCTTTGTCTTGCCGCTATCGATGGCAAGCTAGACCAAAAAGAAACTAAATGGGATCCACGCCCAGCAGTCGGTATTGTTCTTGCTGCTGGAGGCTACCCAGCGTCTTATGGCAAAGGCGATGTTATTTCTCTGCCTGCAAATGAAGGGACAGATAGCAAAGTTTTCCACGCCGGTACCAGTAATAATGCAGACGGTGATATTGTCACAGCCGGTGGTCGTGTATTATGTGCCACTGCTTTAGGTAACTCTGTTACAGAAGCCCAGCAAAACGCCTACACATTGGCAAAGAAAGTTAGCTGGAATGGCATGTTTATGCGCAGTGACATTGCCTATCGCGCAATCGCGCGCGAGCAAGGTAAATAAAAAAATCAATATAATGCAATAGTGGTGGGTCGTTCACGGATGAATATTAAAAGATTTCTTTTACTGATTTTGTTATGGATGACCACCGCGATACCCGCGTTATTACTGAGTGCCACGAGTCAGGCAACGCCCGCTATTATGCTGCCTGATTCTTCTTTTGATTTACAAATCACACCCTATTTATCCATCTTTGAAGATGAATCTGGCGATCTAACGATCGAAGATATTTTAGTGTCTGATACGCAAAAAAAATTCACCCCAAGCCACAGCGACAACTTGCGTTTTAGCTTATCAGATTCACATTATTGGTTACGCTTTAGCATTACTAATCCACATTCAAAAGATCAAAGTCTTGTTCTCAGCATTAGTAATAATCGCTTAGAAAACATTGAATTTCATGAATACAAGGCAGGAAAATTAAGTCATCAGAGTTCTGGTAGCCTCACTAATAACAAAGCACAAGGTAGCCACCGCCAAGCTTATCCTTTTTTAATTGCAGTACAGGCAAAAAAGAATCAAACGTACTTTATAAAAATCAGTTCGACTAACGCCATTAATACTTTGTTGCGATTACAATCGAATGATCAATTTTTACAGAGCCAGCAATTTGATTTTTCTATTCTTGGAATGGCGCTTGGCTGGATTGTCGCAACGTGTGTCTTCTTTATATTTATATGGTATTTTTATCGTTTCCACAGCGCCTTAATTTCAGCATTTTACTGCATCAGTATTTTCATTTTCATTCCTGCTTGGTTAGGCCAATGGGCAACCTGGTTTCCTCAAAGCCAAGCCTGGAAAAATGAAATTATCCTTATTAGCAGTATGGCATCAGCCATTATTCAAACGCTACTCACGATGAATTTTAATTGGAATCCCAGCGATTCAAAAATCATTCCTCGTCTTTTTACTGGCATTTTGGCCATGAATATTGTGTCTACGTTAATTTATTTATTATGGCCTTCCGGTACGATGATTCTATTAATACTGGCCACCATTATTGTTACGAGTATCCTACTTGCCAGCATATTACTGCTTGCTAAAAGCGATAACGAGCAAGCGCAATTTTTTCTATTAATCGGCCACGTTATCATTGCTTGTGGAATATTACTCAGTACCCTGACAACTCATAACTTTTTAGCGTTTGATTTTATCAACAGTTGGGCAGGTATTATTTTACCCTTGTCGATGGTCCTCTGTACGATCTTTGCAAACCTGAGTATCATTGTTAATTATCGTAAGAATAGAAATCGACAAATAAATAGCAGCGACGTTATTCTTCCTGAATTATTAGCAAAACTGGGGCACGAATTTCGAACGCCCATTAACGGCGTTATGGGAATGAGTGAGTTGTTATCAGATACACGCTTAACCCATACTCAGCGTGATTATTTAGATACCATCAGCCTTGCAGGTCAAGATTTACTTCACCTTGTTAGTGAAATGTCAGATTTCGCTAAATTACAAAGCGGTCGTATCAACCTTGACCACCGAGCTTTCGATTTAACCAATTGCTTATCACAATGCATGAATCGCTATCAGCAAGAAGCCAATCGAAAGCAAATTGAATTGGTCCTCGATATTGCCGATGATATATCCCCTCGCTTACTGGGCGATAAGCATCGATTACAAACTATTATTACAAACTTAATAGCACAATCGCTTCGCCATACTGAAAGTGGTGAGTTGGAGCTGAGAGTATTCCGTGTAAATTTAAATAATCACGAAGGCATATTCTTTCAAATTCAACTGACAGGCAGCTTAATTGAGCATGATGAGTTACGTCTTTTATTTCGAACTATGGCAGGCCCTCAAGAGCAGTCTTCGAATTTAAACCTTGATCAAGGGTTAGGCTTAATCATTGTTAAGCGATTAGTAGGCTTGATGGAAGGGTCCATTGAAGTAGAAACTCTGACTCACCATGGCTGTTCTATTACGCTCTTTCTGCCCATTAAAGAAGAACTGAGTGAAAGAGTCGAAGAGGATTCTGATCTGCTGTCGGGCCAACGAATTTTAATCGTTGATGATAACAGTACTTTCCGTGGTGTTATTGAAAAGCAAGTGAAGCGCTGGGGCATGCGAGCAGAAAGTACGTACAATGGCAAAGAGGCACTGGCTTTGATGCGGAATAAAGCCAACTTAAATGAGCCTTACGACTATATTGTTATTGATCATGACATGCCGATTATGAATGGTATTCAGCTAACTGAGCGCTTAATGGCCGATAACGATATCGAGCCTAAGCCAATCCGTATTATGCTCACAGGCTTGGGCATAGGCAGTGCAAACCAAGAAGCAAAAGAAGCGGGGATTCAAAAAATAGTCAATAAACCGGTTAGCGGTCGTCATTTGAAGGAAGTACTCTTAGAATTTCACAAGCTGATTAAGCCGCAGATAATGAAATAACACTTTATGTCATGTTTTCTTTTGGCCTTTCGCGTAAAATTGTATAATCATTTCTCATATTTCAGCCTCTTCTCTTTGAAGCAATGCGCTAATTTAAATAAAAGGTAGATTACTCATGCGTCATTTATCACCCTTCGACAAGTTTATTCAAAATGCCGACTTAGCACTGCGCACATTAATTCCAGGCGCCGCTAACCAGCAACGCCCTTCTCCTGCTCAAACTTCTGCAGATATTGCTACTAGCCAGTACGAGCTGGATAATAACGAACGCAAACATGCGGCGGGTTTAATGCGCATTAACCATACGGGTGAAGTCTGCGCACAGGCGCTTTATCAAGGCCAAGCATTAACGGCTAAGTTACCTGAAGTTCGTGAATCAATGAATGAAGCGGCGGCAGAAGAGATTGATCATTTAGTGTGGTGTGAAGATCGCATTACTCAGCTTGACAGTCACACCAGTCTATTAAATCCTGCTTTTTATGGTCTATCATTCGGTATGGGCGTTATCGCTGGTGCTATCGGCGACAAGGTAAGCTTAAGCTTTGTGGCTGAAACTGAACGCCAAGTCTGCAAGCACTTAACCGATCACTTAACGTCTCTGCCCTCACAAGATACAAAGAGCAAAGCGATTATTCTTCAGATGCTCGATGATGAAGCCAAGCACGCGGCGGCGGCGCTGGATGCGGGCGGCTACCAGTTTCCTCTACCGATTCGCTTCGCTATGACAGGCTTGAGTAAGATAATGACTAAAAGCGTTTACAGAATCTAAATAACTGACACCAGAGCGCTACTAACCACATTACATACTAGAAACAAAAAAGCCCGAACTTCTTAAAGATGTTCGGGCTTTTTATTGAACAACCGCGACTGCGGGATTAATCACTACAAGCTAAGCACTTTCTCGCCACGTGAAATACCAGAAACACCTGTACGGACAGTTTCTAATACACAATTTGGACCAATAGCTTCAATAAAAGCCGCCAACTTATCCGTGGTGCCCGTTAATTGAACCGTGTACACACTGTTGCTAATATCAACAACCTGACCTCGAAAAACGTCGGCAGTACGCTTAATCTCAGCGCGCTGAGCACCCACGGCTTTCACTTTAATTAACATCAGTTCACGCTCAAGATGCGGACCCTCTGTTAAATTAACCAACTTCACCACTTCAATAAGACGGTTGAGCTGCTTAGTAATCTGCTCAACCTTACTATCGTTACCAATAGTCGTCATGGTTAGTCGAGACAGGCTTTCATCTTCCGTAGGAGCAACCGTTAAGGTTTCGATGTTGTAACCGCGCTGAGCAAATAAGCCAACAACACGAGACAAAGCACCAGGCTCATTCTCCAACAAAATGGAGATAATGTGACGTTGAGACAATCTCATTATGTGCGCTCCGTTTTGTTCAACCACATATCGCGCATAGAACCTAAAGGCACATGCATTGGATATACGTGTTCTTTTTCATCAACCTTAACGTCTAAGAAAACCAAACGATCGCTGTGCTTATTGAAGGTATCTTCTAACGCCTGTGGCAACTCGTCACGATGAGTGACGCGAATACCCACATGGCCATAAGATTCAACCAACTTAACGAAATCAGGCAATGATTCCATATAAGAGTTTGAGTGACGTCCTTCATAGTTCATGTCTTGCCACTGGCGAACCATACCCAAAGAACCGTTATTCAAACATAGAATTTTAACGGCGATACCGTATTGTAAGCAGGTTGATAATTCCTGAATATTCATCTGGATCGAACCTTCACCCGTAACACAAACAACCTTATCTTCAGGGAAGTTCATCTTGATGCCCATCGCGGCAGGGAAACCAAAGCCCATGGTGCCTAGACCACCGGAGTTGATCCACTTATTAGGTTCATCAAACGGATAGTATTGCGCAGCAAACATCTGGTGCTGACCCACGTCAGAAGTTACATAGGCTTCACCTTGTGTCGCTTCGTACATCGCCTGAATAACTTCTTGCGGCTTCATCAGGCCATCATCGTTTTTATCAAAACGCATGCCGTGACGTGGACGCCATTCATTGATTTGCTTCCACCAGCTAGCCAATGCTTCTGCATCGACCTGAGCTTCACTGGTTTTAATCAAAGCCATTATATCATCAAGAACAGACCCTACTGGACCCACAATCGGCACATCAGCAGTAATCGTTTTAGAAATCGATGAAGGATCAATATCAATGTGGATGATTTTTGCATCTGGGCAAAACTTTTTCGTCGCGTTCGTTACACGATCGTCAAAACGTGCGCCAATGGCAATAATCAAGTCTGAATGGTGCATGGTGACGTTTGCTTCGTACGTACCGTGCATACCCAACATACCCAAGAAGCGCTCGTCAGTGCCTGGGAATGCACCCAAGCCCATGAGCGTATTAGTAACTGGGAAGCCTAATAGATCAACCAATTCACGCAATTTATCTGAACTTTTATCCAGAATCACGCCTCCACCGGAATATATAATTGGTCGCTTAGCTTCCATAATCATATCAACAGCTTTTTTAATCTGACCAGAATGGCCACGCTGTGGTGGAGAATAAGAACGAATCTTCACTTTCTTCGGATAGTTATATTCGAAGCGCTCGTTCGGCATCGTCATATCTTTGGGTAAATCGATAACAACCGGCCCAGGACGGCCTGTTTCAGCAATATAGAACGCTTTAGCAATGATCTCTGGAATATCCACAGGGTCTGTAACACGGAAGCTGTGCTTAACGATCGGACGAGTGATACCTAAGATGTCGGTTTCTTGGAACGCATCTTCACCAATAAGGTGTGACGGAACCTGACCGCAGATAACAACCATAGGGATAGAATCAGTCTGAGCCGTCGCAATACCGGTAATGGTATTCGTTGCGCCAGGACCTGATGTCACCATGACCACGCCTGCTTTACCCGTTGCGCGAGCATAACCGTCAGCCATGTGAGCGGCTGCTTGCTCGTGTCGGACTAATACATGTTTAACATGGCTCTGCTTATAAACCGCATCATACACGTGTAATAAAGAGCCACCTGGGTAGCCATATATGTACTCAATACCCGCATCGTGCAAAGCACGTACTAGCATGTCACCGCCGGAAAGTAATTCCACCGAACCATCCTCACTATAAATCGATAATCGAATAAATCATTAAGGCTTATTTGGCGATACACGTTTTAGTTGTGTAGCGCTTGTCGCTAAGACGATAGAGCCCCAATGTATAATTTTTAACGCAGAACGTCGTCGCTAGCTAATTTTGTTGTTAACAACAAAGGATCACTGCTTCGAGTTATAAAGACTGGATGATCAACTCTTGGTCAATCACCGTAATGATTCTGCCTTGGTCTTAAGGTCAAGAATCAGAGGTGCATAAAGGGGGTAACCTAGTCACTCTCTTAACTATCTTCTCTCATAACACGTCGGTGATCTACCCGGAATCTAGCATGGCGAAAAGCCGGACAATTTTGACATTTTATGGGGATTTGTCAATACAAACCTTGGATAATTCTTAAGCAAATTAAGCGCTATAATCAACTGTGAATTAAACGAGTTTTGAAATAAGAGATTTCTGTATGTTTTCGCGTTTCTCTTCAACGGCTTTAATGCTGGGTTTGGCTTTTAGCCTCTAGCGGTTATGCGGTAAAATTTATCATAGGGTCGACGCCAAGGGCCCGTCGCACTTAAGTGAAATATTCCTAGAGACATTAAATCAGATACGATGAATAGCATACACAGCGCCGAGAAGGCATTAAGAACTACTGCAAATAATCGAAACCTAACTATCGAAACCTAGGGTATGCAACCAAGCTTACTTACTTCGCAAGCCAGATAAGAGTCGCTTGGCGACCTGTGACCGCTTGGCGACGGTAACTGAAAAATCGATATTCATCGTGTTCAGTTTTATCAGACGCAGTACAATAATTAATATCTTCAGTATCTCCGGCATAAACTCCGCTTACTCCTAAATACCCAAGCTGTAACTTCGCTAAACGATAAAGGTCAGCGTGCACGCGATCTTTCGCCCCTTTAACAAAGCACGACTCATCTGCCCAAGCATTTCCATCATCAAAACAACTAAAAGCCTGTTTCACATCTGGGCCAACTTCAAATGCAGTTTGCGATATTGCAGGGCCTAACCAAGCGATCACTTGATTGGCAGAAATACCCTTATCAGTAAATGTTTTTAGGGTGCTTACTAAGACGCCGTTCGCAAGGCCACGCCACCCAGCATGAGCGCAGGCTACGTGACGTCCGTGAAGATCACAAAATAAAACAGGAAGACAATCGGCAGTCATAACCGCACACGCTAAACCGGGTGCTTGAGTAAACGCGGCATCTGCTTGAGTCCCGTCAACTATGAGGCTCGCATCAGGACAATCAATACCATGAATTTGGTGCAGCCAACGCACTTCATCACAGCCTGGAGCATAATCAACTAATTGCTGACGATTACTGGCGACTCGACTTGGCAAATCATCGACATGGTCACCAAGATTGAAAGCGCTATAAGGGGGAAGACTTGCACCTAGGGGATTTTGATACTCAGGCGCAACGAATACCTCTCGCTCAGTCGCTAATGCTTTTACATTATCGGGGGCTGGCCATTGAGGTATTATCATTCGCGACTCTTATCTATTAATACTGATGTATTAATGTCTGTTGATTAATCTCTAGCGATTAGTAATCAAGATCGGCGTACGTTTCAGACTGTTCTTCATCTAGAGACTGTAATAGTTTCTGAAAATCTTCCGGTAAATCCGCATCCCAAGTCATGTATTCATCCGTAGTCGGATGCCACAAGCTTAGTTCACGGGCATGCAATGCTTGGCGCTGGAAAGTTTGCAGCTCTTGGCGCAAGTGCAGCGAAATACCCTTGGGCAAACGGAAACGACCAAAATAGGTTTGATCACCGACCAAAGGATAACCAATGTGCGACATGTGCACACGAATTTGGTGAGTACGACCCGTTTCTAACTTACAACGGATATGAGTATGCGCATTAAATTTCTTTAATACACGATAATGCGTAATCGCTTCTTTACCCATACCTTCAGGCGCAACAGCCATTTTAGTACGCGAAGTTGGGTGGCGAGCAATCGGCGCTTCAACAATACCACCGCCCGTCATTACCCCCATCGTAACGGCTTCGTATTCACGACCCATCGAACGATCTTGTAACTGATTAACTAGCTGAGTTTGGGCTTGCAAGGTTTTGGCAACAACCATTAATCCGGTCGTATCTTTATCCAAGCGATGCACAATACCCGCACGGGGTACATTTTCGATACCTGGATAGTGATATAACAAGGCGTTCAGTAACGTGCCACTGTAATTACCTGCCGCTGGATGAACAACCATCCCAGCAGGTTTGTTGATCACCACGATATCGTCATCTTCGTAGACAACTTCTAATGGAATATTTTCGGCCTCCCAGTCGCCTTCGGCTTCTAGAACCACATCAAGCTCTAGGTTTTCACCGCCAATCATTTTATCGCGAATACGACGGGTTTCGCCGTCTACGGTCAACTTCCCATCAACAATCCACTGCTGCAGACGCGAACGTGAGAAATCGGGGAACAATTCCGCCGCGATCTTGTCTAGGCGCTTATTGCCGAGATTAATGGGGACGAAAACACTGGCTTGTATAGAATTTGACATGAATGAGCTTTAAATGATCTTTAGTGAAGATTAAGACTATGATTTAATGTCGCTTATTAAACAGCGCCATAATTGTCCAACCAGTATACAGTTAAACGGAATATTCCTCCATGAGAAGCTTTACACAATCGTTTTTGATTTTATCCTGCTTAGTTTTGGCGGCGTGCTCTAGTAGCGACAAGCGCCCTGAAGATTTAAGTGAACGTGAGTTTTATGAGCAAGCACGTGAGGCGATGACCGATAACAACTTTCTTATCGCGAGTGAGCGTTTGCAGCAGCTAGAGTCCCGTTACCCCTTTGGTGATTATGCCGAACAGGCTCAACTTGAGCTCATTTACACTCAGCATATGATGGCCGACATGGAAGCTTCTTTAGCGTCAGCTGAGCGTTTTATTCGTTTACATCCGTTGCATAAACAAGTCGATTACGCCTATTACATGCGAGGTTTATCGGTTTATGAGCTTGGCTTTAGTTTTATTGAGCGTTACACCCCCTCGACACAAGCACGTCGTGACCCAACCCCTTTCCGTGATGCGTTTAGTCATTTTAATGAGTTAGTGCGTCGCTATCCCGATAGTCAATATACTAAAGACGCGCAAAAGCGAATGATTTTTTTGAGGGATCGTTTAGCGCAATATGAAATTGGTGTCGGTCGCTTTTATATGAAACGTCACGCCTACTTGGCAGCGGCTCAGCGTGGTGAGCGTGTAATGCTAGGTTTTCAAGGGACAAGTGCTGTCGCAGATGCGTTAGCTCTTCAAATTGAAGCTTATGGTTTGCTAGGGCAAAAGTTTGAAGCGACGCAAGCGTTAGCTTTGCTGAAACTGAATTATCCAAAACATGAGCAGCTGGATGAGAAAGGCAACTTTATAGACAGTGGCCTAGCAAAAGAAGATCGTCGTACTTTGATCGGTGTCATGAGCTTCGGACTGATCGAATAACATACAACAATTTTCGTAAATGGCTTATCTCTACTTATCGATAAGATAAGCCATTATTACTTTTTGATCAGAAATTAACTGCCCGCCTTCCAACCATTGGTAATAGGGTAACGACGGTCGCGTCCAAAGCCTCGTGAAGTAATGCGTACGCCAACAGGTGCTTGGCGACGTTTGTACTCAGACAAATCGACTAAGCGCGTTATCCGCGTGACGTCTTCCCTCGTAAAACCTTTCGCAATAATCTTATCAACACTCATGTCCCCCTCAATATAATACTCTAAGATTTGATCCAGAATAGCGTAAGGCGGCAAGCTGTCTTCATCGACTTGGTCAGGAGCCAATTCAGCCGAGGGTGGACGCGTGATGACTCGCTCTGGGATGATCTCAGCTTCACCTTGGCTTACGGCCAACTCATTACGATAACGCGATAATTGGAATACGATGGTTTTATACACATCTTTCAATGCGCTATAACCACCGACCATGTCGCCGTAAAGCGTAGCATAACCCACCGCCATCTCACTTTTATTGCCAGTGGTGATTACCATATAGCCTTTCTTATTAGAAATTGCCATTAGCATTACGCCACGACAACGGGCTTGCAGATTCTCTTCCGTTGTATCGGCGGCTAAACCCGCAAACTCGTCCTTTAAAGCCAATATAAATGCATTGTACATAGGCTCAATCGGCAGCACTTTATAACTGACACCCAGCGCATCAGCTTCTAGTTTGGCATCTTCCATACTCATTGAAGAGGTATATTTAAACGGCATCATAACGGCTTCAACACGATCTTTACCAATCGCATCCACCGCAATCGCTAATGTCAGCGCCGAATCGATTCCACCCGACAATCCTAAAACAATCCCTTTAAAACGATTTTTCTCAATATAATCACGCACCCCAAGCACCAAGGTATCGTAGATACTGGCGAGCTCAGGTTTGGCGAATAGCTTATGTTCACTTTGCACCTGTAAGAATTCATCAAAATCCACCAGTAACAAATCAGACTCATGCTCTGGCGCGCAAGCGACCACTTCGCCTTTCGCATTAACCACAAACGACGCACCATCGAATACTAGCTCATCCTGACCACCGACCTGATTAACATAAACAATCGGCAACTGATGGTTTTTAGCATGATCGCTTAACAGCTCATGGCGCTGCTGTAGTTTTCCCGCATGAAAAGGCGATGCGTTGATATTTACCATCAACTCAGCCCCTGCCGCTTTCGACTCCGCAATCGGGTGCTCGTGCCAAATATCTTCGCAAATAGTTAAACCCACTTTATGACCCAACCACTCAAAAATACAGACCTCACTACCGGGCGTAAAATAACGCTGCTCATCGAATACTTGGTAATTAGGTAAACAGCGCTTGGCATAGCGAGCAACTTGCTCGCCATTTTGCCAAACCCCTGCCATATTGAACAATTGCCCCTTTTCGCTCCAGGGGTAACCCACAACAATCGTAATATCGTCACTCAACGATGAGACGTGTAGTAACGCCTCCTCAATTCGATGCTGTAAACTAGGACGTAATAATAAATCTTCTGGCGGGTAACCAATTAGTCCTAACTCTGAAAAAACGACCATTAACGCTTTATTATCGGCGTTACGCGCTTTAGCCTCCGCGATAGCAGAGGAAATACGTTCAAGGTTGCCGTCTATATCACCCACTTTAAAATTGACTTGGGCGAGGGCTATTGAAAATTTTTGCATAGCGATTATCTTTGACCACAGGATATTTGCCGCGTATTGTCAGAAAATTGTGGACAGGTTGCAAACGGATATTTCAAAATGTGGTTAAAACCAGCGGATGTTCTTATCCAAGGGCAGCGTTTATTACGCTATTACAGCTTTTATGCCCTGCTATTATCGTTAATGCTCGTCGTGTTAGACAGCTTAGATACCGCTAATACGATTATCGGTCGCAATAGCCCAGAAGGCTTTTTGTTCGCCAATACCGCTTACGTGTTTTGGGCGGCCCTTATGCTGGTCTTTTCCAGCTCTCGTTTGAGCACTCATCCACAATATGCCGTTACCTTCTTTTTTGGTGATATCACCCTGCTCATCATCATGATGCAGACGAGTGGCGGCCTAGAAAGCGGATTCAGCAATCTTATTCTGATACCTATCCTCATTTCTAACTTATTGGTCATGCGATCTTTAGGGTATGCCGTAGCGGCTTGGACAACCATTGCAGTGATCTATACCCAGCACCTTTTACCTTGGCAATTTAACGAGAAAGAAGTGTTTATTTCTGGGCTGTATGGATTCTTCTGCTTTACTCTCGCATTTTTAACCCAAACTCTTTCAAACAAACTCAATAGCACACTCGATCTAACGCATCAGCAAGCCGAAAACATTTCTCGCCTACGCAAAATAAATAAACATGTTCTATTAGCGCTGCCTAACGCCATCATTGCTTGCGACAAAGAAAATAAAATATTACTCAGCAACGACACGGCACAAAAATGGTTTGACTGCAGTGATAGCCAATCGCTTCCACCGGAGCTTATAAAGCTGATTAATCACGGTAATTGCTCAAATATTCGCTTTGAACATAACGAATATCAATTAATTTTGAATAAATCTCCCCTCGTTAATTCGATCGAAGGAGATTATGTGCTAGTTATGGAAGATAGCAGTCACATTGCAGCGGAGGCTCAACAAATAAAATTAGCCTCTCTAGGCAGAATAACCGCCAGTATTGCCCACGAAGTTCGAAACCCGCTAAGTGCATTACGTCACGCGGCTCAACTATTGGCGGAAGCCCCCGACTTGTCTAAAGGTGATATCAAGCTCACTCGCATAATAGAACAGCATTGCATGCGCATTAACCGGACCGTTGAAGATATTTTACAGATTAGTCGTCGTGACCGCTCTAAGCTGGAAGTCATTAAGCTGAGGCCTTGGTTAGAGCACTTTAAAAACTCGTTTCAAGAAACACACAGTGAAACATTTTCTCTCGCTATCACATGCAATACCGACTACTTAATTAAATTTGATCCTGACCAACTACAGCAAGTGCTACATAATATTTGCGGGAATGGATTACGCTATGCTTTATTAAAATACCCAGATAATGCGCAGTTAAAAATAACGGCTAAGCAACATGTTGATGGTTCAGTTCGTCTTTATTTAATGGATAATGGACCGGGGATAAGCAAAGAACATCAAAAGAACTTATTTGAACCTTTTTTCACCACCGAACACACGGGTACTGGCTTAGGGTTATATTTATGCCGAGAAATCTGTGAAGCCAACAACGCCCGTATTAAGCACCTTGCCAGCGACCCTTTAGCAGAAAACTTAGGCACTTGTTTTAGCCTCGACTTTGCCAAAGTCACATAGGAATTACCATGACGTACAAAGCACTCATTATTGATGACGAACCTGATATTCGCAACTTGATACACATCACTCTTGAGCGGATGAACATCAATTGTGAGTGTGCGGCAGATTTCAGCGAAGCCATTGCATTATTAGAACAACAAGAGTTTCATTTTTGCCTAACCGACATGAAATTACCCGATGGTAATGGCATGGATTTAATTGCTTTAGCAAATAAAAAATATAACAAAATGCCCATCGCGATGATTACTGCGTTTGGCAACATGGAAACGGCCGTCGCAGCGCTAAAGTCTGGCGCTTTTGATTTTATTGCCAAGCCCATCGACCTCGTGCGTTTAAGAGAAGTCGTCACGGCAGCGCTTAAATTAACAGCCGTATCACTGGCGACTGATGCCGACAAAAGCCATACCGTGCGCTTAATCGGCGAGTCACAAGCTATGGCAAAGCTTAATAAACAAATAGAAAAAGTCGCGCGCACCCAAGCACCTATTTTTATTCATGGCCCCTCCGGAACAGGCAAAGAGCTGGTCTCTCAATTGATACACTCACTCGGTGCTCGCCGTGATAAGCCTTTTATTGCGGTTAACTGTGGCGCGATTCCTCGGGACTTAATGGAGAGTGAATTCTTTGGTCATATGAAAGGCAGCTTCACTGGCGCGAGCTCAGACAAGCTTGGCTTTTTTCGTGCTGCCGATGGCGGCACACTTTTCTTGGATGAAGTGACTGAACTGCCCATTGAAATGCAAGCAAAGCTGTTACGCGTCATTCAAGAACAAACCGTACGCCCTATCGGTAATGAACAAGAACTGCCCATTAATGTGCGTATTTTAAGTGCGAGTCACCAAGATTTGCGCAAACGAGTTGAGGAAGACTTATTTCGCCAAGATTTGTATTTTCGTTTAAACGTTATAACCATTGAAACGCCGCCATTAGCGCAACGACCTGACGATATACCCATGCTTGCACAACACTTTATTCAAAAGTATGCCAAAGAATGGCAAATGCCTGCTTTACAATTAGCCCCAGAAACCTTGACCGCATTGTGTAAATATTCTTTCCCGGGAAACGTAAGAGAGCTCGAGAATATATTACAACGCGCTTTCACCATGTCTGAGAATGATGCCATCAGTATTGAAGACCTCAATCTACCGAGTCATCAAAACAAGCCCAGTCACATTATTAAGAACGGTACTAATATGGCCAATGGCAACCTTGAGGCTTACATAGAAAACATAGAGCGCTTGGCGATTAATGAAGCATTGGACGCGACGCGCTGGAATAAAACCGCCGCGGCAGAAAAACTAGGAATAAGCTTTCGTGCACTTCGTTATCGCTGTTCCAAGCTGAATATCGAATAACCACTTATACAAAAAGTAAATATCACCGTTTAGTATTGATTTTTACTCAGACATAATCACCATTTGTATCAGTCAACTGGCTGATAATGAATAAATATTTATACCAAACTGATCGACTTCTGCTGTAATTAAGCTGTGCACATTAAACCATGGACGGTTATATGAAACAGCAAGGGCTTACCCTCATAGAACTCAGCGTTGTACTCGCAATAGTCGCCATACTTTTTAGTGTGGGTAGTCCAAGCTATCGCTTTCTCATTAATCAGACTCGCATTCAAACAGACGTTGGCAACTTACTCATGATGCTGCGTATGACTCGCCAACAAGCCATTATCAATTCAACAACCAGCGTACTCTGCCCAAGCAGTGATGATAAGACCTGTATTCGAAATTGGAAGCTGCCCTTAATCCAATTTCACGATACCAATAAAAATAACAAGCGAGACGATGACGAAAGCATTCAAAACCGTTTTGACGCCTTTAGCGGGGAAGATGTCTTCATCAAATATCCCAGAACTCAAGTTCGCTTTACCGAGCAAGGCATGGCCAACTTTTATAACGGTACTTTCGGCTATTGTTTAGGTGAGTCCATTCAAGGAATCATCATTTCACGTATTGGTCGTATCCGCTTCGCCTTAGATTTAAACGGAGACCATATTCCAGATATAAACCGCAGCACCCAAGTATCCTGTAAATAATTTCTTTACTCTTATTTTAAGTACCGCTTGCAGCAATCAGAGCTAGAATAAATATATCGTATAATAATAAAGTCAGACCTTTTATTCCAACGGAGGAGCCGCTTATCTGACAAGGTTAGTCAATCAACGCTGAATACAAGAAACTGTATCTTATGAAAAAATATAACGGCTTTACCCTAGTTGAGTTAATAATCGTAGTCGCAATTATTGGAATTGTAATGATGGTGGCAGCACCTAGCATGCGTGCATACATGTCCAACTCTGCTTCTAATAGTCTAAGTAATACTCTATTAATTGATATAATGTTCGCTCGTAATCATGCCATTAGTAATGAAGTAATCGTTAAAATCATTCCTACTGGAGGGATCGATGCCATTACAGGGATCGATGTCACTACCGGAGCCAGCTTATTAGCCCCCTCAACGGCCCTCGTTCCACTACCAGGGGTTAACTGGGGTCAAGGTTGGAGTGTTTTCGTGGATACCGATGATGATAATATTATTGATGCTAATGAAGTTATTCTTCGCCATCACGCCAGCTTTGGTCCCGGTGCCCATGTTAGCTCAGGTTCTGATCCAGAAACGCCTGCTGGGACATTAAATGTTTTAGATGCTAACAACCCAATTGGCTTTGATGCCAGCGGTATAGCCTACGGAACCGCTGGGAATACTGGCCGAGGAATACTGAGAGTTGCAACCTTTGGCTGTGCAGGCAGCAATGCTCGCTCGATTCAAATACACCAAATAGGTCAGGTCATTGGCAATGATATTCAATGCCCAATAGCCTTCACTAACTTATAATAAGGAGTCTCACATCCACTACACTCCTCACCTCAATAAACCGACTAAGGCACGCTTTATGCCCAACTCAAAAGGCATCGGTTTACTCGAAGTCTTAGTTACCATAGTTATTACTAGCATTGGTTTAATGGGTTTAGTCTCACTGCAATTGCAAGCGGTGAGAGCCACAACTGATTCGGGTAATCGCAGTCAGGCTATTTGGATATTTAATGACATTGTTAGTCGCATCCATGCAAATGAAGTGTCATCAGATTCCTATATAATTAATACCCCTATCAATTGCAATAACGTTCCAGCAGCGACTTGCAGCGCTTACCATACAGGAACTACCCTAATAGCAGCCGCGGCCGCTTGTACAGGACAGCAACTGGCACAATGGGATTTATTTGAAGTTGCCTGCGGGGCACCTAAAAATGATACCGCTTCAACCATTTATTACGGCAATTCCATTCAGCACCTACCAGACGCTCAGTTAACTATTATCTGCGCAGATACTTCCTGCGAGGCCGGAGATGACCTAATCGTTAAGCTACAGTGGCGGGCAAGAATGGATACTGAATCTATAACGGGTGCGGCGAGAACCACTAATAGCGGGTTATTATTTATTCAGGATAAAATATCGCCATGAAAAACACCAAACAATCTAATGGATTCACCTTAGTTGAGCTAATGATTACGTTGGTTTTAAGCTTAGCAATTACCTATGGAATCGCTCAGGTTTTAATCACCTCTAACCGCAGCTCTATTACCTCTGATGGCCTTTCTCAATCGCAAGAAACAGGGCGCTTCGTTATGTCTTTTTTAGCGAAAACAATTCGTCAAGGGGGCTTGAACTCGATTGGAGATATACCCAAAACAACCAACCCCTTAATCAGCTGCACTGAATTTCCGGGGTTAATGAACGACGATGATGTGGCGGGAAATCACCAGTGCAGCTTTGATTCTATTTTAGGCGGAGACCCTGACGACAATCCCGGCGATAGACTTGCCATAGCCTGGATTCCTCCAGTCCCTCTTGACGCCTCAGGTGATCCAGACCCAACTCTAATCCGTGATTGTTCTGGCGCAGGCGGTTTTGACGAAAACGACATCATCTTAAATGTCTTCTGGGTTGCCGCTGATGAGACTAGCGGAATGAACAGTCTTTTTTGCCAAGGACATACATTTGACGGCACAGCGATTACTCGATCAAACACGAAACAAGCCATCGCTAATGGCGTTGATAGCATGCATATTTTATACGGTGAGGCGACACAACCGGTACCCGTTCCTAAGAATAGAAATGTTTCACGCTATACCCACGGAGGCGACCCAGCAACAGGAGGTGTGGCCTTAGTAAACTGGGATCAGGTATACGCCATTAAAGTTTCAATTTTAACTCGCTCACTAACCGAAGTGACCAATCAAGTCGCACTGCGTCGTTATGTTTTATTAGATGCTCAGCCCTATACGCTAACCGACGCAGTCAATAGACAAGTATTTAATTCAAGTTTCGTTATTAATAATTATTAATAACGAAATATTAACCATCACGATAGAAAATATAATGTTGGATATAAATTTGAACATAAACATTCGCACCACTCAGGGATTTTAACCATGAAACGGAATCAAACCGGTTCAGTACTGGCGATTAGTTTAGTACTTTTAACCGCCATCACCCTCATTGCGATGATGGGTTTACAACGATCAGCCCTGCAAACTAAAATTGTCGTTAATATTCAGCATAAAGAAAAAGTTTTTAGAACTTGTGCAAATGATCAAGAAGATCGCTTTGATAGATTCAATGACGATACTAAGGCCTATCAATTATTATTCGACATGATCAATAATCAAGGCATGTTTGATCTCACATCACTTGATGATCAACCACATGATGATCAACTACCTCATAATCAACCCAATATGACCTCCACGAGCCTCTATATTCCTGCCGGATCTGATAGCCAAAGAATCGCCCTAGCAGTTGGCTATGATGCTGGCAGCCATACCAATCATTATTTCCAAAACGATAGTACCTGCGCCTTTCAAAACCGACCTTCTATCAAATCGGCTCAACGTACGGGTTTTCATTTTCCTGCATTAGTAGTCGGACAGAATTCATTTTAAAGGATTAAAAAACATGTTTATTCGAATGATATTACTTTGCTTAATGCTAGTGCCAGCCATGTCATATGCAAAACAATTGAGCCAAACATTTAAAGTCAATCACAGTCATTTAAAAGTTATTAAAGGTTATGACAGCTTAGTGAACAAAGGCACTATTAGCTTAAAAACCTGTAAAAATTGTGAAGTGAGAAAGTTCATTCTCACTAGCAAAACAGTATTGGCCGAAAATGGTTTTGAAAAGCCAATAGAAGATTTATTGCAAATTAAATTATCTAATAAAACTGACCATGTTCTCGTGCAAGTAAACAAGTTTGACCAAACCGTATTTTATATTGAATGGGGCTACCCCGAAGGCGAAGACGAGGGACAAGAATAATGAAAAATTTATTTGTAGGCTTTATGACGTTATGGCTTTGCTTAGCAAGCCAAGCCGATGATATCGATATATACCAAGGCCAATCGACTGGCATACCCAATAATGTCATGTTTTTAATGGATACCTCTCGCAGTATGTCACGCTGGGTATATTTCGATATCGGCCTGTACGATCCCACAGAAACCTATCCAGTGCCCATCAATGGCTTCGATCCAGAAACTTACTATTATTCCATCATTATTGATGGCGATGGCAGTACCGATACTGAAACTGGCTTGTTATATGACCGTTTTCTACACAAAAATGCCATCAAGTGTGCAGGTGCTGTTGATACCATAGAAGAAGACGGTTTTATTACTGGGAAATTCAAACGCTGGGATCCACTCGATCAAAACTGGGAAGCCCCAAGTACAAATTGGAGTAGTGGCATAGACCTTGGTGACATGAGAGAAGATGCAATTTGGGAATGTAAAAATGACGAACAAGTTGATCCCATAAATAAAGATATCCGTTTTATAGGTTCCACCAATAGCAATCAATACACAGGCCGCCCAGCAAGAACATTTGAACTTTGCGCTCCATTCCTTGGTTGCCTAGATTTCCCCAATCCTTTATATGCCAGTTATATACTCGCATACGAAGCAGCATGGTTTATTAGCATTAATAATATATTTAAAGGTAACTATTTAAATTATCAAATTCTTGAACAGGGCAATAATGAAGATGGCGACGGAAATGGCAGCTTGGATGATCGCGCATCTCGCATGACCCTCGCTCGCGCCGCAGCTAAATACGCAGCCAATACAATACAAGGATTCAACTTAGGCCTTGCTCGCTTTGACTCGAATAATAAGGGTGGCTTTATTGATTTGCCTATAGCACCCATTGATACTAATAAGACTTTATTCAATGAAAAAATTGATACTTATTTTACTTATGGCGGCACCCCTTTAAGTGAAAGCTATTTCGAGATCGCTCGCTATTATCGTGGTGATGGTATTACGAGTAATGGCAATGTTTACTTTGGTAATGATTCTCACTCCAGAATTCAAGAAGGTGTTGTCAATCGCTTTGCAAGTGGCATGGTCAGTTCGTATTCTGCCCAGTTCAATAGCCGTACTATAGATACTCCGAGTGTCAGCAGCTCCAGAACAGGCAATACCTATATATCCCCCATTACGAGCGCCTGCCAAGCCACAAGTGCAATCGTTCTATTTACTGATGGTGAACCACAGTCAGATGACGAGGCGAACCCTCTCATTAGATCTATGATCCAACACGTTGCTTCTGAATTTCCTGCAGAGTTAGACCCAACAACCTGTAGTGGTAATGGCGGTTGTGCCGATGAGTTGGCTTATTATCTAGCCAACTATGACCAAAGCGACTTGCCAGGCCGTCAAACAATCCGTACTTACGTAGTCGGTGGCTTTCTTACTGATACTAGTGGCGGTGAAGATGATGCAGACGATGGCGGTAGCAATAACGACTTAAATGGTATACCACTACTCAGATCGATTGCTCGTTATGGTGATGGTGAATATTTTGGTGCCGATAACTATGAAGATATTGCTACAGCCTTAACTGAAATTTTTGGCAGCGTTGCTGAAATTCCTGCTACCTTTGTGGCCCCTGCGGTTTCTACTAACTCCTACAATAGCTTAGAGCACCAAGATGAACTCTATTACGCAATGTTCAAGCCTAGTAGCGGTGCAAACTGGCAAGGTAATTTAAAACTCTACACATTAAGTTTTGACGGTATCGTTATGGATGCCAATAATAATCCTGCCATTGGCAGCGACGGGGTAATTCAAAATAATGCACGCAGCTACTGGACTCCAACAGGTGAAGATAATGCTGACGGACCTAACGTTACACTTGGGGGTGCGGCACAGCACCTGACTAAAAACCAGAAGATATTTACCCATTTAACAACGATAGAAGGTCCTCTAACCACTACCATTACCGATACCGCAGAAATGCGCACATTGATGCAAGTACCTGCCAGTATGAGCCCAGAAGACTTCAGTAGAACAGTTGATTGGGCAAATCGTATTGATCTAGAAAATACTGATGGTAACCGCAAAGAAATGGAAGACCCTCTGCATAGCCGCCCTGTGGTTATTAATTACACCACAATAGTAAACTCAACAACGGATGAAGTAACCACGGACAGCGTTGTATATATGGCGACAAATAGCGGTTATCTGCATGCTTTTAAAGCAAGCAAAGAGACGTATGAAGAGTATTTTTCGTACATCCCTAAAGAGCTTCTGCCCAACATTGCTAAATACGCGAATAATTCATCATTGAGAAAAGATGAACTTTATGGCTTAGACGGTCATATTTCTTATGCATTTAAAGATGTTAACAAAAATGGTCAAGTCGACCCCGGTGATGGTGACCGCGTTATTTTATATATCGGTATGCGCCGCGGTGGTAATCATTATTACGCGATTGATGTGACCAACCGCACGACCCCTAAATACCTATGGCAAATTGATGGAGGTATGGGTGATTTTGCTCGCTTAGGCCAGAGCTGGTCAGAAATGACGCTAACAAAAGTTAATTTTAATGGCACACAAAGAGACGTTTTATTCTTCGGTGGCGGTTATGATGAAAATGAGGATGACACGGTATCTGCGAGCAGTACCCAGCTAGGTAATGCTATTTATATGGTAGATGCTTTAAGCGGCGATTTATTATGGACAGCAAGTAACTCGGATATGACCGCTAGCTTTATGAATAGTATTCGCCTTGTTGATTATAATGGTGATCGTATCACCGACTTCTTCTATGCCTCTGATGTTGCAGGGCGTATTTGGCGCTTTGATATTGGCAAGGACAATACTGGAGCCACAGACTTTGCTGATGGCGGTATCATCTTTGATGCCAATGGTGACTCATCTGATAGTACCTATAACCGCTTTTATAACAGCCCAAGTATTTCTTATTTTAAAGACGAAATTGGCGTTGGCTTTTTAACTATATCGATTGGCACAGGGTTTAGAGCAAGTCCATTAGCCGCAAGCTCTGACGATGCTTTTTATATTTTAAAAGATTATGACATTGTTAATAAGCCGGTTAGCTATACTCCACAAACACCGTCTGACTTGGCCCACTTCTCATTAGCCGATGGTACTCAGTCAAATTCTGCGGACGTGAATCAGAGACAAGGCTGGAAATTTACTTTATCGGGGACTTCAGAAAAAGTGCTTGCGGATGCCTTAACAAACGATGGACGAGTCATTTTCACTACCTTCGCCCCCAATTCAAATCCGAATCCTGGTACTTGTAGCTTTGACTTGGGCACATCGAAAGCATATAGCATTGACTTGCAAGGTGGCGCTGATAACCAGCCCATTCTTGAGATTTCCTCTTGCGAAGCCTCTGGCACTTGTATTCAGCTCCCCCCTCTAGTGCCACCGGTGGCGGTTATCACCCCAACACCTAACTGTGAAGACCTTGGGACATGCCCCCTTCCTAACTGTGAAGTCGACGATACATGCCCTCCTGAGCCTAGCTGTGAAGATGGGGGAGGGGCAGTGATATTAATTGGAACGACCAAACTAGGTGAGACTATTTCACGCTGCGGTATACTAAATAAAGACTACTGGCTGGAAAGGTAATCATGAAAAATAAAGGCTTTACCTTGATTGAGCTGATGATAGTGGTTGCTATCATCGGCATTTTAGCCACGGTAGTCATGCCGAGTTATCGCGGCTATGTATTAGAAAGTCAGCGCAGCGATACTCAAGGTAAAATGTTACAAATGATTGAACTGCAAGAGCGGTTTTTCATTAATAACTTTACCTATACAACAACATTAAATGGCGACTTTGCAACGGGTACCGGTCTTGGCTACCCAGCGGATCCCTTCATTATTAGTTATAGTGGAACTCCCGCCTACAGTATTGCCGCCGCTTCATGTGTAGATGCGACCTTATACCCTGATGCCCCAAACTTAAGTTTATGCTACAAACTCATTGCAACACCCTTAGGAGACCAAGTTAACGACGGAGGGTTAGTTATAGATAGTCGCGGACGAAAAACTCATGATTTTGCCAGCATTCAACCCAGAGATTGGAGTGATAATGACTTAGGTGCTACGCTAGCGTTAAGCCAAGCAGCCTGCCCTGAATGCGCAGCATTCCCTGACGCAGAGTAATTTTAAGCCTAAAAAAAGCCCTAATTTATTTAAAGTAATAATAAATTAAGGCTTCTTTATACGTTTAAATAATATTTAGAGGTATTACTGGACTTCCTTCAGCCTAAGCTCTTGCGGCAAAGAAAATACCACATTCTCTTCCTGCCCTTGCAGCTCTTCGGGCACTTCACCGCCCCACTCTTTCAGACGGTCAACCACCGATTGCACCAGTACTTCAGGCGCCGATGCACCGGCCGTTATGCCGATACTTTCAATGCCGTCTAGCCATTCTTTTTGAATCTCGTCAGCACTATCAATGAGATACGCTTTCGCTCCCATGCGTTCACCCAACTCGCGTAAGCGATTAGAGTTGGAGCTATTGGGTGATCCAACCACTAACAATAATTCAGTGCCGGCGGCTAATATTTTCACGGCGTCTTGACGGTTTTGAGTCGCGTAACAAATATCGTCTTTGCGTGGCCCTTCAATTTTCTCGAACTTGGCACGCAAGGCTTCAATCACTCTCGCGGTATCGTCCATTGAAAGTGTTGTTTGAGTCACATAATAAAGCGCGGCAGGATTTTTCACTTCTAACGCGGCAACATCTTTTTCATCTTCGACCAGATAAATATCACCCCCATTAGAGTGATCATACTGGCCCATCGTGCCTTCAACTTCTGGATGGCCTTTGTGACCGATCAAAATACATTCACTGCCATCGGCGCTATAACGGCTAACTTCTAAATGTACTTTAGTGACCAGCGGACACGTCGCATCAAATACTTTTAAACCGCGGTTAGTCGCTTCTTGGCGTACTGCCTGAGAAACACCATGAGCAGAAAAGATCACAATACTATCGTCAGGGACTTCATGCAGTTCATCAATAAATAAAGCGCCACGCTCACGCAAACCATTCACGACAAATTTATTATGAACCACTTCATGGCGCACATAAATTGGAGGTTCAAATAAATCTAGCGCACGGTTTACGATATCAATTGCGCGGTCAACACCCGCACAAAAACCACGCGGGTTCGCCATTTTTATTTTCATACTTAAACTTCCACTGCCAAAATCTGAACTTCAAATTCTAAGTCTTTACCCGCTAACGGATGATTAAAATCAACCATCACGTAATCGCCTTCTATAGACTTAATGACACCTGGCAATTCTGCTTTAGCCGCATCGGCAAAAGAAACGACTAGGCCTGGCGATAAAGGCATATCGACCGCAAAAACCGAACGCTTCATTTCTTGAATATTTTGTGGATTAGTCTGACCAAACGCTTTTTCTGCAGGTACGTTAAACGTTTTATGATCACCTACCGTCAAGCCGATTAAAAACTCTTCAAATCCTGGTAATAAATTACCATCACCTAAAACAAACTCAGCAGGCTTGGTCTTAAAGGTTGAATCAACTTCATCTTTTTTGCGGGTACCGTCTGTTGCGATACCATCTATACGCAATGCAAAATGCATAGATATTTTGGAATTAGCAACAATCTTTTGAATAGAATCAGACATTATTATTTACCTTTATTCTTAATCTTTAAATCAGCGTCTGCTTTCGCAGCCGCTTTTTCTCGACGAGCTTCAAACACCACATCTAAACCCAGCATAATAGCGCCAATGGTTATGGCACTATCAGCAATATTAAAGGCAGGGAAATAAGAACCTTCCCAATGCACAGAAATAAAATCAATCACGTGGCCGTAAACCAAGCGATCACATAAGTTGCCTAATGCGCCGCCTAAAATAAGCGTTAGCGCAATCGCTAACCATTTATTTTCACGGGGTAATTTATTTAACCAGCTAATCAGCATGATGCTGACACCGACAGCAATGGCAGTAAAAAACCAACGCTGCCAGCCATTTTCTCCGGCCAAAAAGCTAAAAGCAGCGCCTGGGTTGTAAAGCAGGGTTAAATCAAACACCGGAAAAATCGGCACAGGCTGACCATAACTCAGAAAATTTTCTGCTAGCTGCTTGGTAATCAAATCAAACGCAATCACGAAGACCGATAACCACAACCAAATTAGGGCTGAGGGTTCCCCAGCCTTACGTTCTTCGTTCATTTTAATATTCTCTATTTTTTAACTATATCTATTCACTGCATCTAGCGTTATCTCAACGCAGGTAGCTAGATTATGCGAAATGACGAACTTCGCCATCCCCAGCAATATTCGTGACACAACGGCTGCACAAAGTCGGATGTTCAGAATGCGAACCCACCATCACGTTGTGATGCCAGCAACGCTCGCACTTATCAGCGGTTGAAGCGGTTAGCGATAAGCGTAAACCAGCAACATCTGTTTTCTGGGTAGTCGCTTCATCCGCGGATGCTAAAGGTTCAACATCTGCTTTTGATGTAATGGTCACAAAGCGAAGTTCTTCACCCAACTTTTCCAACTGCGATTTTAAGGCTTCATCAGCATATAAAGTAACATCGGCCGCTAAACTAGAGCCTACTTTCTTTTCAGCACGCGCTTCTTCTAATATTTTATTCACCGCCGTTTTAACAGCCATGATTTGACGCCAATAAGCATCATCTAAACTCAAGTTAGTCACTTCAGGTAATTCATACCATTCAGCAAGCAACACAGATTTTTCACGTTCAATATCATTACCCTCTGCATCAACAGCAACCGGTAATACATCCCAAATTTCTTCAGCGGTGAAACTCAATACCGGCGCTATCCAGCGTACCATAGCTTCAGCAATATGATACAAAGCCGTCTGTGCACTTCGACGCGCTAAGCCATCAGCCTTGCAGGTATACTGACGGTCTTTGATGATATCTAAATAGAAAGCACCCAGTTCGCCCACACTGAAGTTCATTAATGACTTAGTTAAACCGCTGAAGTTATAATCGGTATAAAGCTCTTTCACTTGCTTATCAAGGTTCACTGCGCGATCTAAGATCCACGCATCCAACGGCAACATGTCTGCAACCGCGACCAAATCCGTTTTAGGATTAAAGCCTGCGATGTTGGCTAATAAGAAGCGACACGTATTACGAATACGACGGTAAGCATCGGCGTTACGCTTTAAAATCTCATCGGAAACGGTCATTTCAGTGCTGTAGTCAGTATCGGCTACCCACCAGCGTAAAATGTCAGCACCTAGCTTATCCATCACATCGATTGGCGATACGGTATTACCGATCGACTTCGACATCTTGCGGCCTTTAGCATCAACGGTAAAGCCATGCGTCAAAGCGGTCTTGTAAGGCGCTTGGCCTTTAGCCGCAACCGACGTCAATAAAGACGACTGGAACCAACCACGGTGTTGATCTGAACCTTCAAGATATAAATCAGCAGGAGATTGCAAACCATCGCGTTCATCGAGAACCGCTGCATGAGTCACGCCCGAATCAAACCATACATCTAACGTATCGGTCACTTTGACATAACTCTCAGCGTCTTCAGCACTTAGAAGATCTTTTACTTCTAATTCGAACCACGCCTCAATGCCTTTTTCTTCTACCTTTAACGCAACCTGTTCGATTAAAGCCTTGCTATCCGGGTGCAATGCCGACGTTTCTTTATGAACAAATAAAGCAATCGGAACACCCCAGGTACGCTGGCGAGAAATACACCAATCAGGACGGCCCGTCATCATGCCTTCAATACGTGCCTTGCCCCACGTTGGACGCCACTCGATATCGTGTTCAACCGCATGCATCGCCTGAGATAACAAAGACGTTTCCGCGTTCTTGGCTTCCATCGCGATAAACCACTGTGGCGTCGCACGGAAAATGATCGGTGTTTTATGGCGCCAGCAATGGGGATAGCTGTGCTCAATTTTCAACTTCTTAATCAAGGCCCCAGGTACGCCTATTGCAGGATCACCCAAGATGCCCAATACGCGAAAGACGCCCTTATCAGCTACCGACAAACCTGATAGCTCTAAGCTTTCTAATACAGGATTGTGAATAAAGGTACCTTCAGCACTGACTAACATCGCTTCTGCAGCAATGCCGAATTGATTACACACAACATAATCGTCTGCACCGTGCATCGGTGCAGTATGGACCGAACCTGTACCAGCATCCGCCGTCACGTGAGTCCCGGTTATGACCGGAACCGTTTTAGCTTGATCACCCGCACCGGTAACCGTCATAAACGGATGTACAACGGCAAAAGGAGCAGAAGCTTGTTCAGGCAGCTGACCAAAGGATGCGCCCGTCGCGTTAGCAATCACATTAAAATCGGTGATGCCATAGCGACCCATTGCATCTTCAACCAGGGCGGTTGCTAACACAAGAATCTCATCGTGCTCGCTGCCAGTATTGATGTGCACCAAAGAATATTCTAATTCAGGATGAACAGACACCGCTTCGTTAGCGGGTAAAGTCCAAGGCGTTGTTGTCCAGATAACGATGCTGACCGTTTTCTGAGAAAACGTATCAGCCGCGCCAAAGGCACTCAGCAAGGCCGCGGTATCGGTGAAAGGAAATTTCACATCAATAGAAATTGATTTTTTATCTTGGTATTCAACTTCTGCTTCCGCCAATGCAGACCCACAGTCCATACACCAGTTAACGGGCTTAAAGCCTTTTTCTAGGTGACCGTTATCGGCGATTTTACCCAGAGTACGGATGATGTTGGCTTCAAATTTGAAATCCATTGTTAGGTAAGGGTTTTCCCAATCACCTAATACCATCAAACGCTTAAACCCTTCACGCTGGCCATTCACTTGCTTGGCGGCGTATTCACGACAATGCTGACGAAACTCAGCCGCCGTTACTTTATCGCCTGCTTTACCAACAAGTGCTTCAACCTTTAATTCAATCGGTAAACCGTGGCAATCCCAACCAGGAACATACGGCGCATCAAATCCAGACATAGTCTTCGACTTAACGATAATATCTTTTAATACTTTATTGACCGCATGACCAATGTGAATATCACCGTTTGCGTACGGAGGACCATCATGCAAAATAAACTGTTCACGACCAGAGCGGGCATTACGAATTTTCTGATACAAATCCATGTTGTACCATTGGGCTAATAACTCAGGCTCACGCTGCGCCAAATTTCCACGCATAGGGAAATCCGTTTCTGGCAGATTTAAGGTGGCCTTGTATTGGCTCTCTACTTTTCCCGCTTGGTCTTTATTGCTCATTTTTATTCCAACTATAATCTGCTGTTAAGCACTTATGTTTTAAATTTAATTCTGTGTATTCGTTGCCGTACTTAAGAAAAGAATTCTCGAGCAACGTTCATATCATGGTCGATGGCGGCTTTTAGCTCATCCAAACCGTTAAACTTTTTCTCTTCGCGGATTTTCTGGCAAAACTCGATACTTAAACGTTTACCATATAAATCGCCGTCATGGTTCGCGTTAGGGAAATCAAAAATATGGACTTCCAGCGAAGGCTCAGGCACACCCGCAACCGTCGGTTTCACACCGATATTGGCCACACCTTGCCACTCTTTAGTATTACCCTCTTTATCGAGTACTTGACTGGCATGACACGCATCAACCGTAATCTCGATCACTTTTACCGCATAAACCCCTGTCATGGGCAGTTTATCACGCTGTAAAACAACGTTCGCAGTAGGGGCACCAATCGTACGACCTAACTGACGCCCATAACCAATGCGACCACTCATACGATAAGGACGCCCCAGTAACTTACTCACTGAGGCCAAATCATTTGCCTTTAAGCGCTTTCGGACAAGAGTACTACTGACTCGCTCACCTTCTAATTCGAAAGTTTGGGTATCTTCAACGCTAAAACCCGCTTGCTGCAATAGCTGATAATCACCGGTTCGATCACAGCCAAAGCGGAAATCATCACCCACGATCAAGTGACGGATTTTTAACCCATCCAAGAGTATGGCTTGGATAAACTGATCGGCACTCATCGCACGTAATTTTTGGTTGAACGGCAGACAGAATACATAGTCAATGCCAAAGCTGGCGAGATCTTGTAACTTCTCACTCATATTAGCTAGGCGCGCAGGTGCACGATCCGCTGCAAAAAACTCACGCGGTTGAGGTTCAAACATCATCACGACTGTTGGTAATTGATGTTCTTCACCCTTCCTTTTCAATTCCTGCAGAATCGCCTGATGTCCTAAATGAACGCCATCGAAGTTGCCAATAGTAGCAACGCAGCCCGAAAAGTCGGATGGAATGTTGTATAACCCACGAATAAGGCGCATACCGCCGATAAACCTCGCCTAAAATAACAGCGCGATTATAGCGACTTGACCAGCAAGTGAACAGAAGAATTACCCGACAAACAGCTTATGCCTCACCTTATCACGATACGCTTTCGGGCTTTGTTCAAAATGCCGATGAAAGATACGGCCAAAATGGCTGATATCACTGTAACCTAAAGCCATTCCAATATCGGCAACTGCCATATCGGTATTTTTGAGTAAATCTTTGGCTTCCAAGCAGCGCAGGTATTGCTGATATTGGCCTAATGTCTTGCCGCAGACCGATTTGAAGCGCCGAGAAAGCTGCCTGGTGCTTAACCCTGCTTGCCTCGATAAAGCCGTTACGTTCAACCCTTTGCTAAGATTCTGCTGCAACCAGCGCTGAACATTAGCAACCTCCTCATCAGGATGTTGATTGCCCATTTCTGCGTGAAAGACCTTAGTTTCAAATGTATTGCGTACTTCTGGAGAAAACTGCTGCTCTACTTGCAAGGAAAGATCTTTACCAAAGACCAGCCCCAACCAATGAATCATCATATCCGCAGCCGAACTCACACTGGCCGCGCAATAGATCCGTCCAGACTGGGTTAATAAATGCTTAGTTTGCAGGTTAACGCGTGGATATTCACGGGAAAATTGTTCGAGGTAGTGCCAATGAGTCGTGGCCGCTTTGCCGTCTAAAATGCCGGCTTCTGCGACTAAGCTAACACCGGTTCCCACCGCCATAATGCTTGCACCGGCCAAATATTGATTCCTCAGCCAAGGAATGGTCGTGTCTTTATGATTGCGTATCGTATTCGCAGGATTACGCCACAACGCAGGTACTACGATCAAGTCAGTCGCTTCGATCTCTGACAATACGCAATTAGGACGTACTTGAAAGCCCCCTAATAACGATAACGATTTCATTTCTGGAGCGGCAATGTCTATTTTAAAGTCAGCATTATTGGCTCGATTAACTTTAAGCCTGGCTCTTGCAGCCTCGAGCATTTCCATGGGGTTGGCGGCACTGGACCCTAGCATTTGCTCAAGTGCCAAAATCGTTACATGGCGGACAGAAATAGACGTCATCAGTGTTGTTCTCAAAAGCGGCTTACATTGTCTTTTTTAGCATACTTTTTGTCTTTTCTATCCTAATAAGTCTTTTTCTTATGCACTCATACTAACCTCTATCCCCTATTGTGAGTTCTAAAAATATCATGAGCCCTAACCACCCTGATCAAAAACATCAGCAAAAACCCGTCATCATCACCGGCTATGGGGGCATAAGTGCTGCCGGCCGCAGTTCTTTTGATCATGCTTATCGTCGTATTATTTTTGCGGCATTAAGCAAAAAAAAGCAGCAGAAAACGTTGCGGAGCCTTGCACAAGTAATGGGCCTCGAGGCCTGTGAATTACCTCAAGCAACCCACTCAACATATTTACTCAATCATAGCCTTATTCGACAATGGGATAATGTTTGCTGGGATCCCAATAAACTTCCTTTTCATACGCCTTTCACTAATGACCAAGGTGAATCTTGCTGGCAACTCAGTTATAAAAAAAGCCCCATTCAAAGTGCTGCGCAAACCCCCAAAGGATTTAATCCCGCCAAACTTTATCCCTCTCTCCACCATCCCCGTGGCTTACAAATGGCGGTTTACGGTGCGTCAGATGCCATACGCTCAACAGGAATAGAATGGGAAATACTCAGTGGTCATGTGAACGCTGATGAAATTGCCGTCTATGCCGGTGCCGCTATGGGGCAACTGGGCCCAGAAGGCCATGGTGGCATGCTGCAAGCATCTGCTTTGGGGAAACGTACCAGCTCTAAACAATGTGCACTGGGCTTAGCACAAATGCCGGCAGATTTTATCAATGCTTATGTATTAGGTAATGTAGGCGCAACGGGCACGATGGTGGGTGCTTGCGCCACTTTTTTATACAACCTTAAACTTGCCTGCGATGACATACGTTCAGGTAAGCGACGCATGGTATTAGTGGGTACAAGCGAAGCGCCATTAGAACCAGAAATTATCGCTGGTTATAATGCGATGACGGCACTCGCCACCGAGAAACAACTTCGGCAACTGGATAAACTCGAACCGGATCACACTACCCCCTTTAACCGGGCTAGCCGCCCTTTTGCCGACAATACAGGTTTCACCTTAGCGGAATCTGCGCAGTTTTTTGTCCTTTGCGATGCTGAACTTACTTTGGAGCTAGGCCTAACCGCTCATGCCTCAATAGGTGATGTATTTGTGCATGCCGATGGTTATAAAAAATCTATCTCAAGCCCAGGCATCGGTAATTACATCACCATGGGAAAAGCCATGGCCGCCGCGAAAAGAGATTTAGGTGAGGAAGCGTTGAATGAGGGTAGCTTCGTACAAGCTCACGGCAGCAGTACACCGCAAAACCGTACCACTGAAGCGGATATTTTCTCAAGCCTTGCTCAAGCATTTAACATTAAACAATGGCCAATAACCGCAATTAAAGCGCACCTTGGGCACTCTTTAGCCTCCGCGTCAGCTGATCAGCTTTTCACCACGCTAGGGGCTTGGTCCGAAGGTATCTTACCCGGCATTATTACCAGCGCTAAAATCGCCAGCGATGTTAACCAAGACAATTTGCGCTTTGTACTACAGCACGAAGAGTTTGATCCTAAAGCGATGCCCATCAGTTTTCTAAACGCCAAAGGCTTTGGTGGCAACAATGCGTCGGCCTACATTATTTCTCCAGATAAAACGCGTGCACGCTTGCAGCAAAATAGTACCGAACAACAATGGCATGATTACCAAGTGCTTAATGAAAATATTCAACGGCAAGCCAGTCTGTATGATGCTCAGATGAGTGAAGGCCTTATAAAGCCACGCTATCAATTTGGAGAGAACGTATTAGAACCCGCAGACCTAGAAATAAGCGATACAGAAATACGGATTAAGGGGTGTAAATTTGCGGTTCAGCTTTGATGGGGCGTGTTCCTTAACCCGCCCTCAGTAATGCGGACATTGCCTTGTTAAACAACATTTAAGAAGTGCGCAGGGATAACAACCATTAACAGAACCAAAACAACCAGAATATACTTCAAGCTTACACACAGCCTACTAAATTTAGAATCACCTAAATTTTTATACGAATTGGTAAAAATAAACTTTAGGAATAACCAATTATTTGAGGCGGTGTTATTTGTAATGAGTGAGGGCGAGCCTAAATCAATATGCGTAGATTTATGATGCGTTTTTAGGTACGAAAAAATATAACTCGTTAACCCTAAACCTAAAAGAACATAAGTCACTGCAAAAACAATTATGTAAAATTCCATAAAGATACCCTAACGTTTATAACGCTCATCTGCAGTAATCCACTGGATTAGTTCGCTAGAACTTTTCAAAGCCGATTGTCTTTTAATGAGCTTCCCAGATGGGTCGAAGAGTAAAAGCTCCGCAATGCTAGCTTGGTGTTCAGCAATAAACTGGTCTCCCTCTGGCGTCTTAACTTTGGCGATAAGAAAAAAAACTTGGTCACCAAGCTGATCATAAGCTTTATCCATTTGTTCAGACTGGCTTATGCTAACGACAAGGTTGGGATCATAGACAAACACCAGAGCTGGCAAACCGGTGCCTATTTGATCATGGGTCATCTTAAAACCTTTAGGCAGCGACGTGACTACAAGCCCCACAAGTATCAATATGAATATGACGACACCCGCAGAAACCCAAGGATTTCGGCGAGTGGGTTTAGAATCGTATGTATCGTTGATGACGGAACCCTCTTTCATTTTTGAAGCTATACGCCGCCATTACGGGCAATGTCCCGTAGATGGCTTCGTTAAGTTTCGTACACAATATTGCATAGTATAATGTATAAATACCTTTCCTTAGAATAAAGGATGCTTTTCTATTTATTCACCAAGCCCTCCAACTCTTCCAGCGCCTCACCCGACAACACCGCTATATTCTGCATGCTAGGCAAAGTATCTCGACAACCGGTGTAACCAAAGTTCAACGAGCCGTTATAGCTTAAGCAGGTGATGTTGAGTGAGCCGCCGTGGGCGATGAGGGATACGGGGTACATGGCTTCTAGGGTGCAGCCGTTGTAATACAAGGGCTTACTGGGGCCGGGTACATTGGAGATGGTGACATTAAACGCGGGCCGCATTCTGCCCCCCAGCCCTGAGAGTAGTTGCAGGGTGTAAGGTGCCATCATAAATAAAGTGTATTGCATTAAGGCGCTGCGTGGCATGCTCTGTAAATGCTCTTTAGCCACTTGGGTAGATTGCTTGATGATGTCTAAACGTTTTAGCGGATCGGCCTCGTTGGTGGCCAAGTCGGCGATGATAAAGCTGATCGCGGTGCCGGTTCCAGTATCATCTGCGGGGCGAATATTGACGGGAATGCCTGAGGTTAGGGGTTTTTCTGGCAAGCCGCCGCGCTCGATCAGAAAGTTGCGCATGGCGGTACTGCACAGATAAAGCACGATGTCATTCAAGGAGGCATCTGTGGCGGTGGCCAATTTTTTAATGCTGTCTAATGAATACTTCTGTGTGGCGAAACGGCGAGCGGGCCTGACCCTGCCATTGATCATAGAGCGCGGGCCGACAAAGGGCACTGTTAGTGCTTGATTGTTTCTAATACCCGAGCTGATTAGTTTGCCTAGGGCGCGCATTAATAAGGGCAGCACCACCGCCTGCCTTTTTATGCCTTGAAGGGTGCGGATCAGTACGTTGGCTTTAGCCGGTTTCTCTGCTGAGCTTTTCTGCACTAGTTTAATAGACCAAGGAGGCATAGTTACAGTGTCTGGAGTGTCAGACAGGGTGCGCTCCAGCAGTCGAACACCGCTGACGCCATCAATCAAGGAGTGGTGCAGCTTGGTATACATGGCAAAGCGGTTATTTTCCAAACCTTCGATCACATGGCACTCCCACAAGGGGCGCTTGAAGTCCATGCGGTGTGAGTGCAGGCGCGATACCAGCACGCCTAGCTCGCGCTCGCCACCGGGTTTAGGCAAAGCTGAATGGCGCACGTGGTAGTCAAGGTCGATGTCATCATCGATACTCCAAGTGGGCATCAGTATGCGCCCGAGAAAACCGGGCCGGGTGAGCTTCTTGTTCCAGGGGGAAACAATCTCTCCCGCTTCCTTCATGCGTTTTACATCGTCGCGCAAGAAAGTATCTGGAGCCCCCTCAGGAAGCGAGTAAATCTGTAGGTTACCCACATGCATTGGGGTGTCTTCTGAGTCGATTGCCAACCAGGAGGCGTCGAGGAGATTAATTTTCTGTTTCAATGTGTTTCTACCCTGAAATCTATTATTTTTATACATACTATACTGAAACCTGC
>JBNMQK010000010.1:0-45439 GCA_051278005.1 Oleispira sp.
GGCCCAGGCATACAACCGTTGAAAGAGTCACTAGCGGGGAAAGCAATAATACCATCACATAGACCATTACCATCGGAATCAGGATTAGTAGGATCTTCATCTGGACCGGCAGTACAGGTATTAGTAACCGCAAGATCGCCATCACAGATACCATCGCTATCTTGATCAGGATTTAAACCGCCAATGTCTGTTTCTTCTATATCAAGCAGGCCATCGTTGTCATCATCTGTGTCGATTACATCAGGTATTCCATCACCATCAGTATCAAGCCCATTTGCGTTGATTAGATCGACTAAAGCTTGGATTTCAGAAGCATTATCAACATCGGCTGCTGCAGCTGCATCTATAACAATATTGACGTCAGCTAAGTTAGCAGTGGTTACGCCAGTCACACCAGCCAATTCAAAATCAAAAACCACTGGTTCAGGACTTGCCTGATCGTCGGCATAATTTTTAATCGTTACAATAGGATCGATAACAATTTTCACAGTACGAGTCTTCTGAACCGCACTATTTCCTGCCGCATCAGTGACATCATAAGTAACTGAATAATCAGCAATAACATTTATATCGACAGAGTTTACAGTGACCAATTTATTAGCGATATTTGCATCGATAGAATCTGTTGCATTAGCGCCAAGATCTTCATAAATAGCGTCCTGGATACTATAAACAACATCATCGCCGACAATAGAAATCACAGGTATAGTTTGATCAAAAGTACTCGTAATACTCGCAGCAGCATTTAAATTACCAGCAGCATCAGAAACCACATCAGCATCTAAGGCTAAAGTTATCTGCTCGTTTTCAACTAATGTATCTAGAGGGTCCAACGTTATAGAATATGTCGAGTTGTCTATTTTATTAAAGTTACTTAAAGAAGCGTTCGTCGCAGTAATTTCAGCCAAGGTAAGTACCGCAACTGACTCAGAAAAGTTGATGGTAAATGTTTGTGGAGAAAGTGTATTAAATCCTTCAGGAGTAATAGAAACTGTAGGTTTAATTACATCATAAATTGTAGTCGCGCTGGCAGCCGTGTTAGCTTCCGCATTCCCTACCGCTTCTACAGAATCCGCAGGCAGAGTAATAATAACATTCGAATTTTCAAGTGGTGATGCATCTGGAGTAATCGTTACTTGATAGCTATTCACTGCTGGAGAAGGTGAGGCGATTAAATTAGAAGCAGTACCCTTCAATACTTGTAAATCTGATAACTCAAACCCACTGATCGACTCGTTAAACAAAAGATCGACTACAAATGATTCAGCATTCGTTGTAAAGGGTGAGCTCATTAAAACTTGAGGAGCAGTAACAGTGGAATCAATAATACCGACCGTCGCAATAGCATCTGCGCTTGCTAAAACACCCGCACCTAAAGGGTTAACTCGAACAACAGATAAGTCATCAATAATCATTCCGATGGTTGTGGTATTTGTGGTTGAGAATTGGAGTCTTACATTCGCTTCTGTATTAGAGGCAGGAATTACCATGGTCTCTTCAGATAGGTTCCAAACAGTATTATCACGGGTAAATGTACTACCTACAATAAGTTCAGATCCAGCCTGAGTGACGATTTCAATCGTTGTATCTACAGTTGCAGGAGTATCCTCATGTAAACGACGGGTTGCTTTCAATGATACTTGGTATTCAACTCCAGGAATGATAACCAAATCCTGAAAACCTTGGGATTCTGCATCTATCTCTAGAACTTTATTAGTACCGGTATGCCCGTACGCTGATGCGGTATTTGTTTCGAATTTATATGGGTAAGAGCATACCCAATCTTTAACACCAAAAGTATCCTCACCTAATACGCAATGAGTTGCGTCTGGATTATTAATAGCTCGCTTATCTTCGGTCCTATAAAAACCTTCTTTAACCGCAAACCCAGCGTCCCCATTTTCAAAACCTGAATTCAATATATGGTCAGCTCTAACACCTACTTTAAAGGTTTCTAGATCAATGCCAGTATCAACATTTTGCAGTGTTTCAATCTCAATTACGCCTGTTGCACTTCCAGCTGCAATCGTAATACGGTCAGATATAATGACATAATCATCACCATCTGCTGTTTCTGCGCTTGCATCATATAAAATGATTTGGCCGTCAGCGCCTGGAACAGGAGAAACGGTAACGACAAGACTTGCAGTATTACCTTCCTTTACCAGTACATCAGAAATACTAATACTGTCGAGGACCGCATTGGAATATGAGGATCCTATTGACAAGATGAGTGCCAATGCTGTTTTTGATCGATAATTTTGCAAAATATCTTTAATAGGCATATTTAGTTACTCCGTTTTAAGTCTAATAAATAGACTATGTCCTTAAATTTTGCGGGATAATATCACTGTTGCGAGAAGTAACACTGATAATTTTACATTTAATAACAAGTGCTCTATCAACATGAAATAATCGGCAGCAATAAAATAAAAGTTCCAAAACATATCAATAATTGATCAATAATCATTCACAATCACGAGTAAGTTGTAAGCTCTGTGTAATATTGAATAAGTAGAAAAACCTGATTAATAACAACCACATAGAACTGACTAATAACTTACACTAGAAGATCATAGGGTCACTGGTAAAATCGTCAAACGATTAGTCGTGAAAACAGTATCATTTACAATGCAGAAAATTTATTTTCAGAATAGTATTTAAGAAGTAAAGGCGGGTAAAAGGTCATGATAGCGGCAACAGAAAAACTACAGATCGAACTGCACTAATAATAGATCAACATCTATTTTAGTTTCATTTTATATGAAACCAGGCTGACCTGAGCCTACACAAAAACTCTGACAGATAAATAACCCAGGAAAAGCAGCTATTTCGTGAGTTTCTTAAGGGGTATTGTCCCGACCTTAAGGCGAAGTCAGCGATTGCCTCTTCGCAAGTCAATAATCCGTTAAAGCAATGAAGGTCTTGGCCTCGCCAATCATTAAGGGGACCAACGGCGCCATTAAATATTGCTGCATTCAATAACCTGCCCATAGCCGTATGATTCATCTTAAATTATTTGAGGTGAATCCTGTGCAACGCTCTAAACAACAATGGCTTGAATTGATTCAAGCGCAACAAGCCAGTGACTTATCCATTATCGATTTCTGTCTTGAACAAGGTCTTTCTTGACATGATTTTTATGCTCGTCGCAGTGATTGGCTAAAATCTAAGCATGCTGAAACTAGCATCTAATTCATCGAATGAGAAACTGAGTACCGATTAGATCAATTTGTTCGATGAGGCGGAATTATTAAATGACGATGACGCGTAAGCTGAAGAAGTTTGCCCACATGATGGAACCGCATTACGTCATTTTGGCAATAAGACGTTAGAACAGCTCAATTACATCGCCGCTCAAATGAAAGTCTTACAACACGTTCGCCGAAAGTATACCTGCCCTTGCTGCAATAATTATATGGCCACCGCTAGTAAGTATGCGCAGCCTATTAAAAAATCCATCGTGGCTCCTGGCTTATTAGCACAGATAGCGACGCATAAATACTGTGATGCTTTGCCTTTGTATCGCTAAGCGCAGATGTTTAATTGGTTTGAAAAATAGCATAAAGAGCACTCTATATTTCCGCAAGACCCTGCCACAAAATGTGTATCACATTAATTGAAGACTTCGCTGATGAAGGTTGCTGTCTCTCCACGGCGGTTATTGGTAAAGTCGTAGCGTTTATTAATTTTTAATAGCGATGTGTCACAGATACAAGCGATAAATTAAATAACCAATTAATGCACACCAGAACAGCATACCCACCAAAAATACGATCAGTGCGGTGCGCTGTTTTTCTTTTTCTCTGGGCTTAATGCCTTTTAACTTCATCGTCAATTGGGCGGTCAGGTTGACTGAAGCAATATTGGCAATTAGTAATAATGCAGCCCCTTTGGCCTCGGAGAAAGCCTCTAACCCTAGGCATATTCCTAAGGTAACCGTAGGTGGCAATAAAGCAACGGCTACCATAACACCTACCAGAACCGAAGAAACTCCCGTGGTAATAGACAGCGCCGCTGCCGCACCCGAAGCCAGTGCTAATGCTAAACCATCTAAGCCTACGGTTGTTCGGGTAAGTAATTCTGGGGTTAGGGTAAGGTTTGGATAAAATAGCGATAAAATAATTGATAAACCTAGAGCAAACAAGATACCGACGGTTAAGGTTCTTAAGGCATTAAAAACACCACTAACTTGCCCTAATACCGTGGATAGCGATAACGCCAAGTTGGGACCTAGTAGTGGCGCAATCACCATGGCGCCAATAATAACCGCGACATTGTTTTCGATTAAACCGATGGCGGCCACAATGGTACTGAGAAAAACCAACATCAAATAATGGCTATCCAGTTTGCCTTGAGTTTTTAACTGGCTCAATAACGCTTCACGAGAAATGGTTGTCGTGCTGTTGCTGGCTTTCTTTTTTTCGTAAGGCAGCGCAATTTCTAGTGGATAGGCTAAAACACGGAAATTACTTTTTCCTTCCATTAAGTTTTGCAGCTGATCGAGAATCTTCTGAGATTTAGACTTCTCAACCAATATCTTAATCGCTATTTGTTTATCGCTAGAACTGCTTACCCAGTAATCGGTAGCATCGTTTTGCTTGGCAATGCGGGTGATAGCATTTTCGTTAGAGGGCGGCGCTACGGCTTCAATTGTGATCATGGCTCAAGCAACTTTGTTGATAGGTTATCTGGGTAACTTATGCCGTTAAGCAGTGTCGACAAACTACTGTTATCAGGTATTTCAGCAGTACCAATATTATGGAGTTGACGCATCGTTAGCAAATCTTAAATTAATAGGGCCATTAAGCACTCTCTTAAATTATCGGGTAATGGCATGCTTTGATGATTTTTACGTGAGACGCACACCTGCGTAAGCTTAGCGGTAAACGCTAAAATATTCTCAGCATCGCTGAGTCGGCTAGTTCCTAACCAAGCCTCTACTTGAAAAGAGGATGAGCGCTCAGTAATTTGGCAAACCCACACCTTAATAGAAAGCTCATCGTCCCAAGTTACTGGGTGGTGATATTCTAAAGAAAATGCACGGGCTGGCTGCAGAATGCCATGGTCCATTAGTTTGCGTAAACCGCCTCTTTTTTGCGCCTTCTTGGAGTGAATTTGACGAAGTGAAATTGCAATAATCACGTATAGTAAAGGTAATATTAAATATAGGTAATGGGAAGTTTATGGCGTTTTTTGAAAGATTTAAAAGGATGAATAGATGAGTAAAAAGGTATAACCGAAGGATGAAATAATAGACAGCAAGTATACTTACTTGCTGTCTATTTAAATTGTGCTGATATCTTATAAATACTTTTTACTGAATTTTTATTCAGCTATAAATTTCAAGTATATATATTTAGCGTTGCTTTAGTTTAAATTCAACGCGACGATTAATGGCACGCCCTGCTTTTGTATTGTTATCCGCGATTGGATTTTCTTCACCAAAACCTAACGAAGTCAGACGGGATTGAACAATACTCTTTTCAGCTAGGTATTTTACAACTGACGCTGCCCGTTTCTGCGAGATCATCTTATTATAAGCAGCCGAACCCGTATTATCACTGTGCGCCTGCACTTCCATGTCAATAGTCATATTGCTCACCAATATATCGGCGATTTCATTCAAGGCCACTTTACCCGCTTCTGTTAAGAAGGATGAGTTGGTTTCAAACTGTACATTGGCAATCACATCGCTCACTTCACCCATAAAAGTCGGACACCCTACCTTGTCAACACTCATGCCTTTTGATGTATCAGGGCATTGATCATTATCGTCTGACAGACCGTCTAAATCTGAATCAAGTACCACGGGTGCTAGCATCACAATGCTCGGACCTGAAGCCGTTTCAGGCAATGTTTCTACCATAGTAACAAATTCTTTTTGTTCTGCTTTTTTTGATTCAAAACCAAAGCGCTTCACGAGATTCAAAGAAAAGAGCGAAGCATCGTCGTTATACGATTCGAATTCAAAGCGCACGCTGAATTTCTGTGGTAGATAAAGTTCGGCACCTAAACCACCAAATATATTTCTAACATCACCATCTTCTTCAACATTCCCATTGCTATAAGTGTTCGTATCGTTTAGGCCTGCTTTAGCATACAAAGCAATACTGCCTTGCGTACGCGCTTCACCCTTAGCCCAATAATGCAAGATAACATCAGCACCGGCCATGCGATAACCGATATCACCATCACCAGCATTTGAACTCAGACCTGTACTGCCCAGATCACTAAAATAACCTTCAACAGAAACGTAGTCATTGACGTCTACACCTCCAGTTATTTTCCACGCATTTTGAGAATTATCATCGATGCTAAAACCTTGATCTTCAGCATGCTGAGGACTTAAATCACTCTGACCAATACCTGCACCCACGTAAAGGTCCATTTCATCCCATACGTCTGCGTTTGCGTTCAATGATCCTGATAGCAAGGTTGTTGCTATCAGAGCATTACGTATACCTGTAAAAAAAACAGAAGGAATTATTTTTTGCGGCGTACTGAATAAGATATTTTTAATTAACATGTCTAACTATTCCGTTTTAGTTTTCAATCCATGCCGTTCTAAATCATTATTTTTTAGATCCAGCTTAAATTTTTATTTATATTATACTAGCAACATAAGATTACATAACGTTATTTTTTACATTTATTTTACATGGTGTTTTTTCAAATTCAACTTACTGTGCCATTGATAAACTAGCCTCTATTTGTAATACCGGTTTATTCACATCGGCATATGCTGTTAAAACGCCAGGAAGGTGAAAAGAACCAGAGAACCAGTGTTTTCTGAACATCTAGATTCATATTATTATTTCAGCTCAATCTCCCAATACTCTATTCATTTTAAAACCACCCTATAATCAACCAGACAACCCGACTGATCGGAGTCAACACAAGAACCCTCACAAAAAAAACCCTAGCACAGCGGCTATTTCACTTGTTTTTGTATTCACAATAATTGGCCAATGCTCTCGAGCTCAGCTTGGCACAGAATAATCTTGCCACCACTTTTTCATTTTCCGCGTCGAACGACCAGAAGGCTTGGCAACATCCCCAGCTTACCAGTTTCTTAGGAGGCATTGTCCCAGCTTTAAAGCTAAGTCAGCGATTGCCTCTTCGCAAATCATAATCTGTTAAAGTACTCAAGGTCTTGGCCTTGCCAGTTATCAAGAGGAATAACGGCTGTATTCAATGTTGCTACAGTCAATAAACACAAACGAGTCTGATAACGATATAAAATAGAAGATGACTAGATAATATAAACATAGATAGTATGTATTTTTAGGGCAGACAGTGAAATATGCACATATTGGGCAAACCAAGCTCGCACATAAATAAAACCTGCTGCTTGACCCATCCCCTGTACTAATAATAAATCGAAATTAGGAACGTTTTTTAACGCCAGCTGTATTTTAAAATCAGATGATTGCAACGCATTCTTTGTAACTATTTAATGAGTAACCAATTGCTGTAATAAACTCTGTTCGCCGCAAATACCTTTACCATCGTTGACAGGACTTGGCGTAGCGAAGAGCGACATGCTGATGAGTAGTCGAACTGACGCAAGGACATTTATCATATAATTATTCACTTGAGAATAAACAAAACAAGCGCCACCATTACGATATTAAAAATAGATTATTACGATAAGCTCACATTCAATTATTAGTGTTGCGTTTTAATTACATCACCCAGATATACAAAAATTGAATTGATAATTATTAAACAAAAGGCCGTTGTACTTCATATCAATCGTCATTACTTATTGGTGAATTTAACGAAGTGAAATTGCAATAATCACGTATAGTAAAGGTAATATTAAATATAGATAATGGGAAGTTTATGGCGTTTTTTGAAAGATTTAAAAGGATGCATAGATGAGTAAAAAGGCATAACCGAAGGATGAAATAATAGACAGCAAGTATACTTACTTGCTGTCTATTTAAATTGTGCTGATAACTTAGAAATACCTTTTACTGAATTTTTATTCAGCTAGAAATTTCAAGTATATATATTTAGCGTTGCTTTAGTTTAAATTCAACGCGACGATTAATGGCACGCCCTGCTTTTGTATTGTTATCTGCGATTGGATTTTCTTCACCAAAACCTAACGAAGTCAAGCGAGATTGTGCAACACTCTTTTCAGCTAGGTATTTTACAACTGACGCTGCCCGTTTCTGCGAGAGCATCTTATTATAACCAGCCGAACCCGTATTATCACTGTGCGCCTGCACTTCCATGTCAATAGCAGTATCGCTCACTAATATATTAGCAATTTCATTCAAGGCCACTTTACCCGCTTCTGTTAAAGAAGATGAATTGGCTTCAAACTGCACATTAGCAATCAAGTCGCTCACTTTACCAATAAGAGTCGCACACCCTACCTTGTCAATACTCATGCCTTTTGGTGTATCAGGACATTGATCCTTATCGTCTAACAAACCGTCTAAATCTGAATCAAGCACCACGGGTGTTAGCATCACAATGCTCGGACCTGAAGCCGTTTCAGGCAGCGTTTCTACCATGGCAACAAATTCTTTTTGTGCTACTTTTTTTGATTTAAAACCAAAACGTTTCACAAGATTCAAAGAAAATAGCGAAGCATCGGCGTTATACGATTCGAATTCAAAGCGCACGCTGAATTCCTGTGGTAGATAAAGTTCGGCACCTAAACCGCCAAATATATTTCTAACGTCACCATTTTCTTCAACGTTGCCACTACTATAAGTGTCCGTATGATTTAAGCCTGCTTTAGCGTACAAAGCAATACTGCCTTGCGTACGCGCTTCACCCTTAGCCCAATAATGCAATATAACGTCAGCACCAGCCATGCGATAGCCGATATCAGCATCACCAGTATTTGAACTCAGACCTGTACTGCCCAGATCGCTATAATAACCTTCAACAGAAATGTAATCGTTTACATCTAAGCCCCCTGTTATTTTCCACGATGTTTGCCAATGATCGTCAATAGTAAAGCCTTGATTTTTAGCATGTTGAGGGCTTAGATCACTTTGACCGATACCGGCACCCACGTAAAGATCCATTTCATCCCATCCATCTGCGCTTGCGCAAAACGATACTGATAGCATCGATGATGCTATCAGAGTATTACGCAAACCCGTGAAAAAGACAGAGCGAATGGTTCTTCGCGTCGTACTCAATAAGATATTTTTAATTAACATGTAAACTATTCCACTTTAATTTTAATCTACGCCGTCTTAGATCATTATTTCTTAGATCCAACTCAGATTTTCTGTCGGGCATATTAGCAACGTAATGTTACGTAACGTTGTTTTTTTTACATTTGGGACAATTATTTTACAAATGCGGGGTTTAACGAGGAAATTATGCGTTTTGCTATGCATCTACGATACTACGTAAATAAGCAGTATTGAATTGTAGACATTTAATTACAGTATCGTCAAAAATCTAGCGCTATTGTTTGATGAGCTGTTACCTAATTATCTGATCAAAGGCTAATTCTTCTGCCTTCATTTCAGATTGCTTGGCAATCTCAGTTTGCAGAGAAACAGGCCCAACAGTTTCAGGCTCAAATTCAATAAGCCCTAACGTTTGATATTCAAACTTAATATTTGAAATACCGTTTATTCACATAAGCAGATACTGTTAAAAACGCCAAGTAAGGTTAGATAACCACAATACCAGCAGTTTTCTGAACATCTAGATTCATATTATTATTCCAACCCAAGCGCCTAATACTCTATTCATTTTAAAACCGCCTTGTAATCAACTAACCAACCCGGCTGACCTGATTCTACACAATAACCCTGACAAACAAATAACCCTGGCACAGCGGCTATTTCATTTGTCTCTATATTCACCATAATTGGCCAATGCTCTCGAGCCCAACTTGGCACAGAATAATCTTGCCACCACTTTTTCATTTTGCGCGTCGAACGACCAGAAGGCTTGGCAACATCCCCAGCTTGCCAGTTTTTTAAGAGGTATTGTCCCGGCTTTAAGGCGAAGTCAGCGATTGCCTCTTCGCAAGTCAATAAGCCGTTAAAGCATTCAAGGTCTTGCCCTTGCCAGTCATTAAGCGGAGTAACGGCTCTATTCAATGTTGTGGCAGTCAATAAACACAAACGATTCTGATAACGATATAAAATAGAGGATGACCAGCTAAATCGAGGCTCAGCATCACGTTGAGCTTGGATCATATCAACATAGAGAGTGTGCATTTGAACGGCAGACGGTAAAATATCCACATGCTGGGCAAGCCAAGCACGCACATAGCTCAAACCTGTTGTTTGATCCATTCCCTGTACTAATAATAAATCGAAATTAGGAATGTTTTTTAACGCCGGGTGTATTCTAAAATCAGATGATTGCAACGCATCCTTTGCCACTATTTCATCAGTAATTAATTGCTGTAATAAACGCTGCTCATGCTGAATAGTACTGATAGTTCGAGATAGCGATTGTTTGTGCCTAGGATAACGTTGCCAGATTTGTGGCAACAGTTCATTGCGCCACCAATTTCTGTCGAGTGTTGAGTCTTGATTGGATTCATCCTCAACCCAATTGAGTTGCTGATCTTTAGCGTATTCAATAAGCTGAGATTTTTCGATGCTTAATAACGGCCGTAAGATTTGGCAGGTATTCGTTCTGGATAAGTTTCTTTGTCTAGGAATACTGGCTAAACCAGTTAAACCGCTGCCTCGAAGGGCGCGCATAAAAAAGGTTTCAATTTGATCATCCAAATGATGCCCCTGCAATAACACATCATTATGATTACAGTGCTTTTCAAAAATTTGATAACGCGCTAAGCGAGCGGCCTGCTCTATGCCGTCAGAGCAAGTCTCCAGCTGTACTTTTTCAATAATACAATCAATAGTGATTGAAAGCTCTACAGATAATTGCTCACACAAGGTCTGAGCATGCTGAGCCCAAGCATCGGCGTTTTCGGACAATCCGTGATGAACATGAATTGCTTTTAATTTTCTATTAAAAGCAGCAGCATAATGAGCAGTAGCCTGCAGTAAAACCGTCGAATCGACACCGCCACTCAAACCGATGCAAAGATAAGAGTCTAGCGAGTCGTCAATATGGTTTGGATGTTCTTTAGCCGCCGATAATAATTTAACACCGCTAATTGATTCCGCAACTGCTTGCTTAATCAGCATTTAAGAATAATCCATCGCCACAGATTCTTCGCCAAAAGCGTACTTCAAAACAAGTAGCTGCTCGTCGGTTGGACGGATACGCCACCTATCACCTAATTGAATATCTGCTTGAGCACTGTCATTTGAATATTGCAAGATAACAGGACAACCATGCTCACCCTGCGCCGCATTCACCGGATTCAACATCTCTTTTAGATTGGCAACAAACTTATAATCCAGTTGCTCACGTTTCACTTTTACCTTTAACGACTTGGCATAATTCAAGCGTGCCTGGCTAATTTCCATCGCGTTAATGGCGTTCGCTTTTAAGCCACCGGAATAATCATCGTGGCGAACATTCGCTTCAATAATGATCACTTTATCTTTATCGATCACTTCGCGTACTTTCTCAAACGCTTCTGAGAAGAGTGAGACTTCAACACGGCCTGTTCTATCGTCTAAGGTAATAAAGCACATATTCTCCCCACGCTTATTTTTCATAATACGTAGGTTAACGATCAAGCCCGCAAGCTTTTGTACTTTTTTATCATCGCGAAGATTTGATAATTTAGTTGGGGCAAGCTGACGTACCTCGTCTTCATATTCATCAAACGGGTGGCCCGTAACAAACAAGCCTAAAGTATCTTTTTCACCTTGTAAGCGTTCTTTAAGAGTCCAACCGCGCAAGTGGCGATGTTTTTCATACACATCATGCTGATCACACTCTGCCGCTTCTGCTTCGGCATCGCCGAATAAATCGAACACACCTGACGCTTCATTGGCGGCGCTTTGGTTTGCCGCTTTAACCGCGTCCTCAATACTGGCCATCATGACAGCGCGATCTTCACCAAAGCAATCAAAACCTCCACTGCGGACCAGCGCCTCAAGAACCCGTTTATTAATTTTTTTCGAATCGCAGCGATCACAAAAATCGAAGAGATTTTTAAAGTCTCCCCCCGCGTTACGTGCTTCAACAATCGCTTCTACAGGGCCTTCGCCTGCACCTTTAACAGCACCTAAACCATACACGACGGCACCATCATCGTTTACAATAAAACCAAACTCTGACTGATTGACGTTGGGCAATATTAAGTTCAAGCCCATCTCACGACATTCTTCGACAAAGCCGACCACCTTGTCGGTATTTTGCATGTCAGAGGTTAAAACAGCTGCCATAAACGGCGCAGGGTAATGACGCTTCAACCACAGGGTTTGATAAGAGACAACGGCATACGCCGCGGAGTGGGATTTGTTAAAACCATAACCCGCGAACTTTTCTACCAGATCGAAAATCTTCATCGCTAGGTCAGGATCAACCCCCACCGAGATAGCCCCATCACGGAACGTGCCACGCTGTTTTTCCATCTCTTCGGGTTTTTTCTTACCCATCGCACGACGCAACATATCGGCGCCACCTAAAGTATAGCCTGCCAAGACTTGGGCGATCTGCATCACCTGCTCTTGATAAACGATGACGCCATAGGTGGGTTCTAAAATTTCTTTTAAACTTTCATGCTGGAAATCAGGGTGTGGATAAGCCACTTCTGCGCGGCCGTGCTTACGGTTAATAAAGTCATCAACCATGCCTGATTCAAGTGGCCCCGGGCGGAACAAGGCCACCAGCGCAATCATGTCTTCTAGATTATCGGGCTGCAGACGGCGAACCAGATCTTTCATACCGCGAGATTCCAACTGGAAAATGGCGGTCGTTTGTGCGGTTTTTAAATACTCAATCGACTCTTTATCATCAAGATCAATTTCCTCAATACGAATATGAGGCTCACCAGTTTTATCTTTAAAGCGATTAATCGTTTTAATCGCCCAATCAATAATCGTTAGGGTTCGCAGACCCAAGAAATCGAATTTAACCAGACCCGCTTCTTCTACGTCACTTTTATCAAACTGAGTAACTAGGCCGGTATAATCTTCGTCACACGCTGTCGGTGCAAAATCGGTTAATTTTGTCGGTGCGATGACCACACCCCCGGCATGCTTACCGGTTTGGCGGGCGATGCCTTCTAAGCGCTTCGCCATTTCCCAAATTTCTTGTGCTTCATCGTCTTCATCGATAAATTCTTTTAACAAGGGTTCCATATCGAGCGCTTTGGCCAAGCTCATGCCCGGATCACCCGGAATAAGTTTGGAAATTTTATCCGCTAAACCAAATGATTTACTTTGTGCACGGGCGACATCTCGCACCACAGCCTTCGCGGCCATCGTACCAAAGGTTACGATCTGCGATACCGCTTCACGACCATAATGATCGGCCACGTAGTTAATCACTTCACCGCGACGCTCCATACAGAAATCGATATCAAAATCGGGCATGGATACACGTTCTGGATTTAAGAATCGCTCAAACAGCAAATCGTATAAAATAGGATCAATATCAGTAATGTTTTGCGCGTAAGCAACCAAGGAACCGGCACCGGACCCTCGCCCTGGGCCTACGGGAATATCGTTATCTTTCGACCACTGAATAAAGTCCATTACGATCAAGAAATAACCTGGAAAACCCATATCAATAATAATATCGAGTTCGAATTTCAAACGATCGTAGTATTCTTTTTTACATTCTGCGTAATCTGGTTGCTCTGGCTTAAGAATTTTCTCAAGACGCTTGTCTAACCCTTCATACGAAATTTTACGGAAGAACTCCGCTTCTGTTAGACCTTCTGGTATCGGGAAGTCGGGTAAATAATACTTACCCAGTTCGACTTCAACATTACAGCGTTTGGCAATTTCTAACGTATTTTCTATTGCGGAAGGAACATCCTGAAACAGTTCGATCATCTCTTCAGGGCTGCGGAAATACTGCTGGTCGCTGTAGCGTTTTTTACGACGTTTATCGGCTAACGCGTAACTTTCACCAATACAGACTCGTGTTTCGTGCGCTTCAAAATCATCTGGGTTAATAAAGCGAACATCGTTAGTGGCAACAACCGGTACGGAATGCTTACTGGCCAACGCAAGAGACGCATTAAGCACTAAATCTTCATCTTCTCGACCAGTGCGCTGTATCTCTAGGTAAAATCGATCACCAAACTGCTGCACATACTCGGTTAACAAACCGTCCGCTATTTCTACATTACCCTTAATAACTTGCTGGCCAATATCACCATCACGAAAACCGGATAATACAATTAGGCCTACACCTTTCTCAAACAACCATTCTTTGCGCACAATCGCTTTATCATCAAACTGATTGTGACTATAAGCTTGAGAAATCAGCTCAGTAATATTGCGATAACCCTGTTTATTTTGGGCCAACAGCGTTAAACGGTGGGGTAAATCTCGCGCTTCATCATTTTCTATCCAGATATCAGCGCCGATAATAGGCTTAATACCCGCACCCTGCGCGGCTTTATAAAACTTAACCAAGGCATACATATTGCTCTGATCGGTTAAACCCACCGCAGGCATATGATGCCCTGCCGTATTTTTGATCAAATCTTTGATACGCACAATACCGTCGATCATAGAAAATTCTGAGTGCACCCGTAAATGAACAAAATGGGCAGGTGCAGGCAGCTTTTCAATCATTTCTGGCGTATCAACAGGACTGGTCATGGATCAAGATCGACTATGCAATAAAGTGTGCTTTGATTGTACCTACTCAACCATGAATAATCATCTACTGTTATTAACCCGTAGCGCTCGCAAACCTAAGCCTCAGGCCTTTTGTTGCATAAAGAGTTGATCTTCTAATGACCGACCGTGAGTAATTTGACGATAAAGGATTTTATGATCCGCTAATAACTGCAATAGCTGTTGATCCAACAGCGGATTTTCGTTGTAATTATAACGAATAATCAACTCATCACCCTGCTTGCAATCTATCTGAGAGACGGCTTGCAGCTGTTTGATTTTTGATTCAACTGCCAGATTTTTAACCGCTAAGCGTACCGTTAAATATGCCATCGCTGGTTGCTCTGCTTGCTGGCCAATCATTTTATGAGCTTTTAGCTGCCCTTGGTCTAAGTGCAGCACTTGCTCACACAAACGTTCTAATTCGGCTAAATTATGTGAGCTAATCACAAAGGTAGTTTCACCTGACAACGCCATGACTTGCTGGCGAATGTTACGCGCATTTTCTGGATCTAAGCCTGCAGTCGGTTCATCTAATAGTACCAATTCAGGCTTGCCCATTAATGCTTGAGCAATGGCGACGCGCTTTTTCATACCATGACTTAACGCGATCATTTTCTCTTTGGCCGTATCACTGAGATGCATCAACTCTAAAACTCGAGCCGCTTCCTTAATGCTTTCAACTTTGCCAAAACCCTGTAGTCGGGCAAGAAAACTCAGCTGCTGAATAATTGTTAGGTTGGGGTCAAACATCGCATCTTGGGGTAAAGCACCAATGCGACCAATTAATTCAGGGCTGCCTACTTTATAGCCTAAAATTTTAGCCTCACCCGAAGTTGCTGGCATATAACCCGCAAGAATACTGAACAAGGTACTTTTACCCGCGCCATTAGGACCGACTAAAGCAATGGGTTGCCCTGTTTGAATTTCAAAACTGACGTTATTTAACGCTTTTTTATTGCCATAGGTCTTAGTCAAACCATGGCATTCAATTAAAGAACTCATATTGCCTGCCTTCTAAATAGCCCATAGCCTAATAATAAAAAACCCAATGTTTGCATCGCAGGATGCCATACGGTGAACAGTGCAGTCGTAGGATTGAGCCGAGATATTTCTGCGACTTGAGCGCCCGGTATCCAGTAATTTAATAGCGACAAGAAAGGAAAATACGAAGCGGCAACATTCACAATCAATCCACCCAGTAGCAGTATCATAATTGCCATTAAAGAGGCCATGCGCACAGAATTCATTAAAACCGACAATAGGCTCATTAATGCAATAAAAGGACAGACAACGAACACTAGATTTAATAATAACAAGGGGATGATTTTCAATCCCTCTAACCAAAGCTGTGTACTGCTAAAGATCAGTAGCACGTAGGTAATCACCAGAGTCATTACTATTAGGCAGGTTTGGATGAGTAAGTGGCCGATAAATCGGCCAAAGAAAATCTGCCCCCGACTGCAGCGTAAGGTTAAGAATCTAAGCCCCCCTCGATTACGCTCAGAGATCATCTGATCCGTCGCCATTAACAGGCTCGATGCCGGAAATAAAAACAACGCAACAATCCAATAAATAGCGAATTCTGCCAGTTGCCACTCTTTTAAGCGCTCTAAACCGATCACACTTAATGCGTTTAACATGATTGAATGAGTATCAGGGTTTTGCAAAGCTTCTACTGAGAAACGAATGGGATAAAAAAGCAGCAGCGTCCATATGACGATGAAGGTCATGCTGACAAATAATCCTCGCTTGCTAGCGAAGGAAGCCTGTAACTCTTGCTGGGCCATTAGCCATACTGGCCAAAGAATGGATTTTGATAAAGACTGCATCGTCAACCTAGTCTATGTGATAAAAAACCATACTCTATCGTGGGGCCGAGCGCTTGTACATTTCTGTCTTATAAGTAACGTAATAAAAAAGGACTGAGTAAGTCACGCACGTCATCACTGTGTACATTAGCTTGCTTAAACTTGTTCAGTCGCCCGTGCTTATATTCGATCATCAATGTCTGTGCAGACTCACTGTCACTGTCACTGGCACATTTATGGCCCGCTGAAACATTGTCTCTTGCGAACGTTAGCGCCGATACCTTTACCGGATGATTTGGACTTTCTGCTATATCAATACGTGCAACAAGTCCCAAGCCAGCCTCAGAAGCTGCCACGCAAAATTCAATGATGGCGATTGCGGGTAGCAATAGATGAGCGCGACCAGACTCCGTTAATAACCGATCGATACTCTGACAAAGATCGGTAAATGACAAGCTATCACTGTGACGCGCGGCATGGCGTAAAGGGTTATCGACTGACGTTTTTGTTTGATTAACAAAAAAAGGTGGGTTGCAAATAATTAGATCATAGCCAACCGCTTGATGGCCTATTGCAGGCTGTTTAAAGTGCTTCGAAAATTGCTGAATATCCTGTATTACAATGTCTAAATACTCAGACCATGGGCTATTACGAAAATTTTCTTGCGCCTCTGCGGCGGCCGCTTGCGTCAACTCAACGGCGGTAATCTTTTCTAAGGATGACTCCATTAATGCCTTCGATTTTTGTGCCTGCATTAGCGCTAAAATGCCAGTGCCCGTTCCAATGTCTAAAATCCGTTGGGTACTTTTATTAATAGGAATTAGCGCACCAAACAGTAAGCTATCTGAACAGATCTTCATGCCTGAAAGCGTTTGCTTAACTGAAAATTGCTGTAATTTAAAAATGGACACAATTTAACGCCTTAACTTTTAATGCTATTGTCTATTAGCTTTTCTATGAGCTCTTCTATTAGTATTCGACTGTTTTAATACCTTACATCGCATACTTTAATGCATGAAAAACCCAATGTTGCTCAAGAGTTCCAGTGAACAATTGAGCGTGCGGTCCAATAGCATACAAGGCGACATCTTCTCCGCCATGGGTTTCATAATCCATGGGCACCAGAGCAATTTGTCGATAATTAGGATCATCTTTTGCTAACTCATCTTTCTCTGGATAATTGACTGAAGGGTCTTTAGCATGATCTGCACCAGGGCCATCACGATAACCTAAAGAGGTGTATGAATTACCGGCAAGATCTAAACTCGCATTTTTTTCTGGATATCCCTTCGCATCATTAGACACAACGTCGCCTAATATAGGATTACCTCGAGTAGCATAGCCCGCTAGGGTTAAGGTATGGCTGTGGTCTGCAGTCACAATGATTAATGTTTCATTGAGATCAACGTGAGCTAGTAGCCACTCAACCGTTTCGTGCAGCTCTTGAGTTTCGGTTAAGGCTTTATAGGCTGTGCCATCATGATGCCCATGATCAATGCGTCCCGCCTCGATAACCAGTGCATAGCCTTGTTTGTTTTTCTCCAGTCGAGTTAAAGCCACCGCCGTCATTTGTTGCAACGATGGCTGCTCTTTAGGGCGTTGGTAGGCATAATCCATATGCGAGCTAGAAAACAAACCCAACCAAGGCTCAGCCTGATTAGACGCCGAATCCTTTAATTCACCGACCTCTTGTAGCTTCTCTAACTGCTCGAGGTTTGAGACGTAATGACCTTGCTGCTGCCACTCTTCGATCAAATTTCTATGATCACTGCGCTTACCACCGTCTGCTACTGGCAAGAAATGGCGACGGCCACCGCCAAATAAAACATCCAATGACCGCTGTTTATTATCAATAAACTGACTGGCAATATCGATGCAACCGAGTTTTTTATCTTTGCTAGGAATCGATTCATCGCTTTCCCAATTTCTATCAACACTGTGCGCATAAGTCACTGCGGGGGTTGCATGAGTCACTCTGGCGGTCGTGATCATGGCCGTGCTTTTACCTTTGGCTTTCGCAAGATCAATGAACGTGGGTAAGGTGTTCTTTGGCAAGGTGGAACAATCAGATCGCTGCACTGAAGCCGGTAAACTGATGATGCCTTCATTGGTTTTAATCCCTGTCATCAAGGCCGACATAGTACCGGCAGAGTCCGGGGTTTGCAGATCGACATTATACGTTTTTATTAACGCTGAGTAGGGAAACTTCTCAAAACTCAGTGCAAATTCTTCGCCTAATAAACCCTGCTGCTGGCCGACATAAATTCTCGCCGCCGTGAGCGTACTAACACCCATTCCGTCGCCTAGTACAAAGATAATATTCTTTGCCTTGGTATCATCGGTCGCCGTATTATTGATAGTCGATTGTCGAGTTTTAGAAAGCTCTGACTTTCTTTTTTGCACAGTCGTTTGGCCTTGCTGATACCATTGTTCAGAACTGCGTAAATCTTTGATACCGGCTTCTGGACTCTCGCTAAAACCTAACTCAGCCGAACAAGCAGATAACGCGGCACAGAGACTAAAAACAAAGAGTACTTTCATTTTAACAACATCAATTCTCTTAAGTTTTACCCATTTATAAGACGTCATTATTGAGAATCCTCCGTTTTCATATCGCCATTCGAAAGCGCTTGCAATATCGTATGAAAAATTTCATTTTGTTCCATCAAACCTGAAAACAGGTAAGCTCCTGGCCCTTTGGCATGCAAAGCGACATCATCACTGCCATGAGTTTCAAATTCTAAGGGCACCGCCACTCTTTGATGGAAGTCTTTATCTTCGCTATGAACAAGCTGCTGAAGTTGAATCGCCCGTCCATAGGCTTTCCCATTGGCATAACCCAACGTAGTATAAGGTAAGCCATCATTGGCAAGTACTCGTTCGTTTTTCTGATTTTTAGAGATGCCTAAAATAGGATTTCCACGTTTTGGGTATCCCGCCATGACAAAAGTATGGCTATGATCTGCGGTGACAATAATCAGAGTATCTTCATCACGGGTCATGTCATCGGCCAGTTGAACACTGTCAGCCAACATCGCGGTTTCAGCTAACGCCCGCGCAGCATTTCCTTTATGGTGAGCATGATCAATTCTTGCGCTTTCAATGACTAATAAATACTTGTCATCTCGGCCCTGTAAATATTGAACGGCGCTCTTTGTCATTTGTATGAGGGAAGGCTGATCATCCCTTCGATCCATTTCATAGTCCATATGCCCTGATGAAAACACACCCAAAATAGGGCCTGCTTTAGTGGAGTTATCGGCAACGGTTTCCCATTCAAGCAAGTCTTTTCTATTTTTCAATAAATGCCCAGCAGGGAATTGTTGCTTAAATGAAGTGTAATAGTTTTTAAGCCGAGAACGGCCTCCTCCTAACGCTAAATCTAGACCCGCAGGATAAGCGCTTTCAACTAATTGTTTAGCAATAGAGTCGCAGCCGTACCAGTAAGCATTTGGGTGGCGATCATAATCACCTTCCCAGCTTCTTTCAGGACTATGCGCGTAAGTTGCCGCAGGCGTCGCATGGGTAAGTCTTGCCGTAGTAACAATGCCCGTATCAAAACCTTGCTCATGGCCCCACTCAAGAAGTGTTTTTTGATGATGCTGCGCACTGCCACTGCACTCTGTTCTATCTTGCTCTGGACCGATACTAATGACTCCAGCACGGGTTTTAACCCCTGTCATAATCGCACTCATAGTGCCAGCAGAGTCAGGAGTTTGTTGGTTGCTATTATAGGTTTTGATTAATGCGGTATGAGGAAAGGTTTCAAAATGTAAAAAATGCTCTTCACCCAATTTTCCTTGTTGTTGACCTTGCCAGATTCTGGAAGCTGTTAGCGTGGTGATACTCATACCATCGCCTATAAATAGAATGATGTTTTTGGCAGTAGGAAGTCCATCAGAAGAATGAGATTGAGCTTGAAGCGATGTCACTTTTTCTTTTAACCAGCGGTCACCTTGGCGATACCAAGAATTCTGGTCCACTGCTTCAGCTAGCATTAAATCGCCAGCATCGTTTTGTATGACAGATTCGCCACTGACAGGACTCGAGAGAATTATCAGTAAAAAAAAGAAAAAAGTAATAGGTCGCATAACAAAACCCCAAAAGAATTATGAGGCTATTATGAAGGATTTATAACAATTTAAAATAATAAATGAAAAGCCCAGATAAAATCTAGGCTTTAAAGGAGGCAAACATAACATTACTTATCTTAAATTAAGACAGTTTTGATAAGCGGTAGCGAAGTTGGCGAGGGGTTAATCCCAGTATCTTAGCCGCCATGGTTTTATTGCCGCCGCACTTCTCAACCGTCTGTTGAATTTCACCTAATTCACTTTCATCAACACGCTGATAAGGTCGCGAATATAAAGTTTGAAAATTTGGAACCACTTGAGTCGCCATTGTATGTGCTAATTGTGAGCACACAAACCACAGCTCTTGTAAGGGCAAGCTGCCGGCAATTATATCACGCAGATCCAACACTAAAACCGCAAGCGTGGTTTGACGAAGGCGTAAAGGCACTAACAGGCAATGATCACGGTGGCTAAAATCGATTGGGGATAACGCTTCACGATTAAACGCTTCTGGTCTTTCTGATCCTTCGCGAAGCACCAGTACAGAACCCGATTCAAATGCACGACAGAGGGAGTGCTGCACAGTGAAACTGTAAACACCATTTTCAACTTGGCGAGAGCAATGCTTGGCTTGAAATCTATTTGAGGCATCAGGTATAGCAATACTGATGTTATCAATAGTTGTCATACTAACCATTAATTTTAATAACTTCTGAATCGTACGATCATCATTCTGACGCATTTCCAGTATGGTGCTTAATTGCCCCATCCAGTCAATTGAAACATCAATTTTATTAACAGCATGTCGGTAGTTTTGAATTTTAGCTACATCATACATAGGCTCACCTCCGGTTAGTGATGAAACTTGTACCGCAACTTTCATACCAATAACTGAATCCCCATAAAATGCGAAAAATTAAGGCATCTATCATGTAAATTATGAAAATACGCCTCTTTATAAGCCACCCAATAATCAGTAAGCCCTAGATAGGTGCGATTCTCTTCCCTTCACACATAACTGAACGGCGTTACAAGCGCTCTAGGCCACCTCGGGATCACCATCCGGTAAGTATTCTTTTTTAAGCAATCGTGAAAAAATGCGACAAGCATCATGGCTCGTAAAAATCCCAGCCAAGCGGCCTTCTCTCAAAACAATAGCAGCATCCCAAGCTTCTGCTGCCATTTGGTCAAGTACTTCGTCTAAGCGAACATGCAGATCAACCACATAAATACGGCGTCGGCAGATATCCCCGACGGTTAACTCTGTAAATTCTGTTGTTGCGTGACCAGGCATCTGTGCCAGTTTGATATCTGCGGTGGATAACAACCCAACCACGTCATGCTCAAACACAACAGGAAGGTGATTAAAGGTCTTTTCTGCCATCAGCTGAATAGCGTCGTTAATTGACGTAGATTCTTCGACCTGCTGAGGAAATGGCGTCATGACCTCCGTTAATGTAAGCATGTGGCGCATAGCAGCGTACTCCTTATACTCCGATTCGACCCAGAGTATCCATAATCTGACGGAGAACTCCTGAAAGCGTTGGATGAGCCTGTTCAAATTCAACCGCTTGCTGCTCAATACGCTCGGATAAATCCTGCGGTATCTCATCAGTATTGTCTGAGCCTGAAGCGGCTTTAATATCAGTAAGAACTTGCTGGAGTAACGCTTGGCTCTCGCCATCGATACTGTCCTGCTGCTGCAACTGCTCATGCACTTGATTTAATAATTGGTGTAGCTTTTCATCAGACATAAATATCTCCCTTTTTTACAGTATAGAACTCTAAAAATAAAAAACCTTAACTCAAATCAAGTTTGACCGGTTAAAAGCCACAATAGGCAGCCTTTAAAATAAACATGACTGCTCTTGCGTCGAACACAAAAGAAAAAGTTTATTAAAAAGGTGATCGCACAGTCTTCATAACGCATTCGTTTGCTCAATATCTAATTGATCAAAATTGGCTTGGCCCTGATCATTGAAATACGGTACTCCAAATAAATACAGCTGCATAGACTGGGCAGTGAGATTCGTATCAAAATATATACTCACCTTGCCACTTATATAGGGCGTCAGTGCTGCTAATATCCGCAGAGCAAGATCTTTATCGGCGGCGGCACAGATCAACAGAACCCCTTCATCGGGTCTAGTGAACGCTGGGTTAGCCTCTTGCATGACTCCCCCAAGAGCATATTGCGCGAGTGCATTACCCATACGCTGCAGCAACTTATCCCTCTCTTTAGACCCAGGCTCTGCCCATACTTGCAACTGCGTTCGTAACTGTTTGAAATCAGCCGCATATTCACCGAGAGACTGGAGTACCTGTTGTCGTGGCATGCTCAAAGAAGGATCCCACTGAGTTTGCCAATCTAATGCCTTAGTTGTTGTAGCAAATGGCAATTCAACCAACATACCTTCAGGCGTGCTCTCAAGCACTGTCGGTTGCGAGTGTTTAATATTGTCACGATCACCAAATAGCGCAATAAGCAGAGTTATTACTAATAAAATAGGTACCAATAACCAAGCCTGTCGTTTGGTTTGATTGTGTTCAATGTAGGCATTATTAACCATAGTGTCTCACTTAACTGAGGAATTTATTTTGAGACTGACATTCTGGCAGTTTCTGAAATTTTGCTCTGTACGCTAGAACACCTTGGCAAAGAAATCAGCGTGCTGGCAAGAGTATCGCTTGTTTTACTTACTTATTGTCATGAACGTGGTACTACTGTGTGCGCTATCGCACAGAGTGCAGAGTAAAGAACAGCGCAAGGAAAATACAAAGATCTACAGTCGCTCACCCTATTAAAGACCCTCTAACATCAATGTACGATCTTCTAAAGAGCACAATATGACCAGTACTAAAGCCGTCACGCCGACTAGGCCAGACTTGAATAATCATTTACTAGCAGCGTTGCTAGTAGAAGTACAAGATCGTTTGTTTCCTCATGTTGAACTGGTGAAGTTAAAGCTAGGCCAAGTGATCTACGAGGCGGGTACAACGCTAGACTATGTGTATTTCCCTACCGACTCCATTGTGTCACTGCTGTATGTGATGGAAAGCGGTGCATCGGCGGAAATATCGGTGGTGGGCAATGAAGGGCTTGTCGGCATTGCTTTGTTCATGGGCGGTGATAGCACGTCAAGCCGAGCCGTGGTGCAAAGCGCGGGTCACGCTTATAGGCTTAAAAGTGCTGTACTCACAGAAGAGTTCGATCGCCATGGCCATTTGTTGGTGCTATTGCTTCGTTATACCCAATCTTTAATCACTCAAATGGCTCAAACTGCGGTGTGTAACCGCCACCATTCCATTGACCAGCAGCTGTGCCGCTTACTGTTATTGTCGTTGGATCGCTTACCTGACAATCACGTAATCATGACTCAAGAACTCATCGCGAATATGCTGGGTGTGCGTCGCGAAGGCGTCACTGCAGCGGCCGGAAAATTACAAAAATTGGGTATTATTGATTATCATCGCGGTCATATTACAGTGCTCGATAGACATAAACTCGAGCAGTTAAGCTGTGAGTGTTATGCCGTTGTAAGACGCGAAACGGATCGCCTACTTCCCTATCAGGTGGCAAGCGTCGATTAATTAATCCTACGAATCCAATTTGGCCTTGGCATACATTTGATCGAGCACATAACTCAGCACACCACCGGCAAGGTAATATTTTACCTCGACGGCGGTATCCAATCGTGACTGCAATGTTATAACTCGCGCTTCACCCGAAGGATAATAAATCGTAGCAGCCACTTCTTGCTTTGGCAGCAGTGGTTCATCCAGCCCGACAATATCAAATGTTTCTTCACCGGTAAGTGAAAGTGTTTTTCGGGTTTCACCGGGCATAAACTGCAAGGGCAATACACCCATACCGACCAAGTTAGCGCGATGAATACGTTCAAAACTTTCTACAATCACCGCCTTCACCCCTAACAACAAGGTACCTTTCGCAGCCCAATCTCGACTCGAACCCGTACCGTATTCTTTACCAGCAACCACCACTGCATCCATGTTTTTTGACTGATAGAGCATGGCCGCATCGTAGATAAAGCGAGGCTGATGTTCACCCTGCAGTCGGGTATATCCCCCTTCCAGTTCGGGTGTCATCTCATTGCGAATACGAATATTACCAAAGGTACCTCGCACCATAACCTGATGATTTCCGCGTCTAGAACCATAAGAATTAAAGTCTTTCTCCGCCACTCCTTGAGCACGTAAATACTCTGACGCGGGACTGTCTTCCGGAATAGCTCCGGCAGGAGATATATGATCTGTAGTGACTGAGTCACCCAGCATAGCCAACATCGGCGCCTTGATAATGTTAGAGGATTTACCCCGATAACGTTCTTCAAAAAATGGGGGCCGCTGAATGTAAGTCGAATCCTCTATAAATTTGTAGGTTTCACCCTGACCACTATCAATGGCACGCCAACGATCATCGCCATCGAATACCGCGCGGTATTCCTTGTTAAACATAGTGCTAGTAATGGCCTGCACTAGCTCAGCGATTTCAACATTCGTGGGCCATATATCCTTTAAATACACCGGTTGGCCGTTATCATCGTTACCCAATGAATCGCGACTCAAATCTATCCGTGTTGTTCCCGCTAACGCATAAGCAACGACCAAAGGCGGTGAGGCAAGCCAATTATCTTGTACCAGAGGATGAATGCGCCCTTCAAAGTTACGATTACCGGACAATACTGAGCTGACGATCAAGTCATTGGCAGCGATCGTCGCTTCTACCACTTGTGGCAATGGCCCAGAATTACCGATACAAGTGGTACAGCCATAACCGACGAGATTAAAGCCAAGCTGATCAAGCGGTTCTTGTAATTCAGCCTGTTGTAAATATTCTGTGACGACCTTTGAGCCAGGCGCCAATGAGGACTTAACCCATGATTTACGTTGCAGACCTTTAGCCAAAGCGTTGCGGGCGACCAGACCAGCCGCGATCATCACCGCAGGATTTGACGTATTCGTACAAGAGGTAATCGCAGCAATCACCACATCGCCATGGTGCATCGCTACCTCACTACCCGCCAAAGGATATTCGGTATTCAGCTGCTTAGCCTTACCGGCTAATTCAATAGAACCTTCAACGGCTGTTTTCAGGCCAGTGACGGGAACACGATCTTGTGGTCGCTTGGGTCCCGCTAAACTGGGCACGATAGTGGTTAGGTCCAAGCGCAAAGTCGCCGCATAATCGGGTACTAAAAAGTGCTCATCGCGCCACATGCCCTGCGCTTTAGAATAAGCTTCAACCAATTCAATTTGTTCTTCGTCACGACCGCTTAACCGTAAATAATTGATTGTCTGTTTATCCACAGGGAAGAAGCCGCAGGTGGCACCATATTCCGGTGCCATATTCGCGATCGTTGCCCGATCGGCAAGGGGTAAATGATCCAGACCCGCGCCATAAAATTCGACAAATTTACCGACCACGCCATACTCGCGCAGCATCTCTACCACCGTTAATACCAGATCAGTCGCCGTAATACCTTCAAACAACTTGCCCGTCAGCTCAACACCGACAACGTCAGGAATTAACATCGAGATCGGCTGACCCAATATGGCAGCCTCAGCTTCGATACCTCCTACACCCCAGCCTAATACCCCAAGGCCATTAATCATCGTTGTGTGACTATCCGTGCCTACCAGCGTATCGGGATAAGCAAAACGTTCTCCGTCTTGATCTTCGGTCCATACCACTTTGGCCAAATATTCTAAATTCACCTGATGGCAAATACCGGTTCCTGGAGGCACCACACTGAAGTTATCAAAAGCGCTCTGGCCCCATTTTAAAAACTGATAACGCTCATAATTGCGTTGCATTTCAATTGCTACATTTTCTTCGAAGGCGCTTTCACTGGCAAATTTATCGATACTAATCGAATGGTCGATGACCAGATCCACTTTTGTTAAAGGGTTTATTTTTTGTGGATCAATGCCTCGCTTTACCAAAGCATCGCGCATCGCGGCCAGATCGACTACGGCGGGGACACCGGTAAAATCTTGCATCAATACGCGCGCGGGGTGATAAGCAATTTCCTGCTCACTTGCCTTGCCACCGCTGGCAGCCAGGGCTTCAATGTCATCGCGACAGCAACTTAGGCCATCTTCATTGCGCAGCATATTTTCCAGCATAATTTTTATCGTTACTGGCAGTTTGGCAATTTTTGTATGCGATGCCAGTTCACCACCATTGATCGAAAAGTAACGAATTTGCTTGTCGTTAATGGTTAATGTGCTAAGCGTATTGAAAGAATTATGGGAGTGTTTCATCGGTTTACCTTTTCAAATAATCAGCCAATTTATCAGTACTGCCGTCAATATTATTTGCTTAAACCATTGAGCAACGACTAAATAATAATTGTACATCTCTAAAAGTGTCGGCTCTGTGCGATATCGTACCAACAAAATTGACCTGTTCACGAGACCTCTGACTGAGAACGCCGCAGCAATAGTTTTGTGACTTTACATTATTTAAACTATTATCTTTAGCCTATTCAATTTCCTCTAAGTTACTCTATTTTTTACTTTAAATTTCACAGAAACTGGAATTCAACATGGCTTCAAAGCTTCCTGATAAAAAGTCGAACACTCAAGACATTCAGACATTTATTAGCAAGGTCAACAATGCTCCGATGATCACTGGTGCAGACAAAGGCAGGTTGATATTTGCCATGGATGCCACTGCAAGTCGTGAACATTGTTGGGATATGGCGAGTCATCAGCATGCCGCTATGTTTACAGAGGCCGAGAAAATAAGTGCTCTCAGTGTGCAGCTTTGTTACTACCGAGGCTTTGGAGAATTTAAAGCGCTTCCCTGGATGCGCGGTGCTAATGAAATCAAACAAGCCTTACTTTCAGTAAACTGTCTGGGTGGGAAAACTCAGATTGCCAAAGTGTTATCACATGCATTAAGTGAAACGCGTGCGGACAAGGTAAACGCACTGGTATTTATCGGTGATTGTGTCGAAGAAAACCCAGATTCACTGGCAGCTTTAGCCGGCCAATTAGGAATACTCAACCTCCCTTTATTTATTTTTCAAGAGGGAAACAATCCAGGAGTTGGAACTATTTTTTCACAGTTGGCAACATTGAGCGGAGGCGCACATTGCCAGTTTGATCAAGGTAGTGCCAAACAGTTAGGTCAATTATTAGCCGCAGTTGCGGTGTATGCAGCGGGCGGTAAATCTGCTTTGAAAAGTAATTTATTGAGCAAAGATGTGAGCGTGCGACGATTATTACAGCAATTAAAGTAGTCGTCGTTAAGTAGGTGTCAATATTTCAATGACTTCTGTGGAAGTACTAACACAGTAAAATAAAGAGTGATAGGCTTTACGGCGTAATTCATACTTCACACGAGTAAATACACTATGTTCAGACTTGCCGTTTTAGTAGCGGTTATCATCATCGGCTATATGACAGCACGATATATTAGAACTCTAAAACCGGAACAGAGAAAGAAAGTCACGGCGATAACGGTTGCGGTCGTGTTGATGACTCTACTGATCTTGCTATTGGTAACAGGAAAGCTTCATTTTTTGGCCGCACTAGGCACAGGTTTAGTTATATTTGCCAAACGCTTGTTTCCGTTGCTACGTTATATGCCGTTTTTAAAAGGGCTTTACCAAAAGGCCAAAGCGACACAGAGCTCAGGTTCATCGCAGCGCTCTACCGTTGAAACTAGCTTGCTAAAAATGACCCTTGATCACGAAAGTGGTAATTTAGAGGGTGAATTACTGGCGACTGATAACAAAGGCAGATACCTGTCTGAATTCAATCTCTCAGAATTAATCTCTCTTTATGGCCTAGCAGAAAAGCAATATCCAGATTCGATCGAGGTCTTGGCGGCCTATCTTGATCGCCTGCATGGCAATGACTGGCGCGAAGCTGCTAATGCCGGAAGTTATTCTGAAAAGAATGGACAAGACTCTCAACCAAGCGATAGCAGTGAGATAACAGCCAATGAAGCTTATGCCGTGCTGGGCCTTGATCAAAGCGCCACGGAGGAAGAAGTTATCGCTGCACACCGCAAACTGATGCAAAAACTTCATCCAGATCGAGGGGGCAGCAACTACCTAGCCGCAAAAATAAATCAGGCGAAGGATTTACTGGTAAGCCGCAAGGGCAAGTAGTGAGTTGCCACTCAGTCTTAAATCAGTCATTTGAATTTAACAACTCTTTGCTTTTGGCAATCGTATAATTCAGCGCTTGAGACACTTCGAGTTTGGGTGGCATAACCCATTCATTAGGATCTCGATGAACATCGAGCACACAGGCATGTTTACTCGCAAGCGCTTCTCCCCGTGCTAGAAACTGTGGTTTTATGGGGGAGTCTTGCGAGCTTTCTGCTGCGGATTGCTTTGCTGACAATTTATTTTTTGGGTGACAACATTGAGTGAGAAAGTGGTCGTTATCTTTTTGAGGTAAATCAATAATTAAATGCCCTAATACCTCTTTTGCGTCTCCGACTATCGACACATCCTTAGGGCGACGTCGCCGCATCTGAAGAATGTTTTTATCCACTTGAATGACTTTCGCATTTTCAGGGTCATATTCTGAATTCAGTAGGTCCGAGTTCGACTCCTTGTGTCGGCACCATATTTAGAAACCTCGTTATCACAAGATGACGGGGGGTCGCTTAAAATTTACAGAGCAACCTTTATTCAATTCTATCTCATTAAAGCTTGGCGTTGAGAAAGCGCCGCAGAATTTCAAAACCGTTAAAGTACTAATGCACAGATACATTGGTTCAACGCGCTGGCCAACAAAGTTTACAATATGAGATTAATTGATCGACTGGGTGATCTTCAACGTAGGGCTCACCGTATGTTATAGAATATTTTTTTAAACCTCTCACCGTTAAGGTTAATAATCACAATGAAAATAACGTTGATGGATTTTTCTCATTGTAAGACTCTACCCTCGGCCATTATTCTTTTTGTTGAAATGGTCGCATGCCAAGTTGGAGTAATGATGGGTGGAGGAGAAGAACATCAACTAACCTTTGGGAAAAGTAAACTCTTGCATCCTCAATTTGCCTGCGATGAAATGATTAACCAACCCATAACACAACTCCGTAGTACGTTAGAACGTCCCTTCCCCTTGACATACTCCCTGATGTAAATAGACCTTCGACATTAACTGGCTTGTATTGTTAAAGTAACGTACTGGCTTTAATACCCAGAAAAATACGATAACGGCGAGTATTGATTATGTTTAAAAAATGTCTTGTTATGTACTCGTTACTGTTCATCTGCATCGAACCGTCAGCCGATAGTCTAAGCGATGCGCCCTATTACCAGCAGGAGGCACCAGGTCGCGACGGTATTGGTAAATATTATATGGGAAGAGAAATCTCTTATGTTATGGGTCATTTGGGCTCAAGTTGGTTAGAGCGAACTACTCGGGAGCAGGAAGAACGGACAGATCTGTTATTGGAGAATATAAAATTACGGCCCACTGATATCGTGATCGATTTAGGCGCGGGAACCGGCTATTTTAGTTTCCCTATAGCCCGTAAAGTTCCTGACGGGGGAGTAATAGCCGTTGACATACAACCTGAAATGCTCAGTATCATCGAACAAAGAAAAGCCAGAGAAAATATTACGAATATTGAGACCCTACTGGCAACAGTCTCTAACCCGAATATTCCTGAATCCATAGCTCATGTGGTATTGCTCGTTGACGCCTATCATGAGTTTTCGCACCCAAGGGAAGTTATGGAAGGCGTTGTGAGGGCTTTGAAGCCTAACGGCCGTGTGGTGCTGGTTGAGTATCGTGGTGAAGACTCTAGAGTACTTATCAAACGGCTCCACAAAATGACACAGCAGCAGGCTAAAAAAGAAATGCAAGCCGTGGGTTTAAAATGGTTGCAAACAGACACTTACTTACCGCAACAACATGTCATGATCTTTATTAAGCCCCCTCATACAGCGGACTACTGAGATGGCAAGTTAACGGCTAACCAAAATGGATACAACCTAAATGATAGAAGTAGCCCTTTTCCCAATCCCTAATTCGGTCACTTTTCCCGGAGTACCCTGCCCGCTGCACGTTTTTGAACCTCGCTATCGGCAAATGGTTAAATATTGCCTAGACAATCAATTACTCATGGGGATTTGTCATACTGAAAAAGTTATACACGCCCCCGATAATGAGCAAAGCATCGAGAAGGTGTTGAATTCTAACCGAGCGACCCACAAACCCTGTAATATTTTCTCCGCTGGCCCAGTCACTTTATTGGAAGAGTTTGAGGACGGGAGAATGGCGATTGAGGTGGACACTAATATTCGGCTAAAGCTTCACAATGAGGTACAGACACTGCCATTCAATATATGGTCTTGTGAAGAGTGGCCCGATCAGCCAGTGACTGACGACAATAAAGTCATGCTGGAACAGGCTCAAGAAAAAATCTTGCAGCGTCTGCTGATGTTGACTTACGGCAACTCCGAATACCAAGAAGCGCTGAAGAACGATTACTGGCAAAAAATGCCTGCTGAAAGGTTCAGTTTTTCGGTGATGGGTCTGCTGGGGATAGAATCTGAATTTAAACAGGAAATATTGGAAATGACTCGGCCCATAGAAAGACTTGAGCAGACTTTAAAGATACTAAACACCCGCTAGAACGACAATTTCTTCGGTTTGCTGAATAATCTTGGGAACACGATCAGCAGCAAACAAGGTTTGATTAAATGCAGTTACCTCAGAAATTAGAGCCAGTGTATTGATTTCTTGATGTGAGTTGTTACCCATGTCACAGCGCGGTAGCTGCCCCGTTATTGCAAGAACAGGGACACAGTCGAGCTTCGGGTCGTAATGCCCATTGAGCAAGTGTCTCTATTATGTAATCAACAACTGTAGGTTTTTTTATTTCAGCCATAAATATCTCTCTCTGCCTGAGGCTAACAACGTCCTAGATTTAAAAAATTATATTTATTAATTGTTAACTATTTTAATTAGCTCTCGATGGATTCATGAACATTATTAGGCTCGGCGGAACCTATGGAAAACAATTGTCTAATGCGATTTAGCCCTGTGTTATGCCTCCAATGCTCTGCACTCACTAAACTAACTTTCAGCAAAATGATACTCGGGTTATCTAGACCATCGGGTATCCATTGTTCATAACATGAATTCCAAAATCTAACTAAGTCAGCTTTGTTTTTAATTACCTGTGTCACACCCGATACCGAAATATAATCATGATCTTCTTTGTTAAAACTTAGATTAACTTGGCTATTTTCAGTTAACTCACGCATCAATTCTGAAGATAATATTGTAAAGAAATAAATATCTCCATCATTGTTAATGCCAACGGTTTCCATAGGTCGGCTTTTTAATACGCCATGGTCAGACCTAGAAACCAACATTGCAACATCACCGATATCAATTATTTTTTGAATATATGAGACATCTCTCTTTATAATTTCTTCACTTTCCATAATATTTCTTCCTGCTAAAGTTGAATAATTTCTACTAAAATAGATACGTTATTTTATGACCCACACACACAATACGGCGCTATAGACTTTGTCTCGGTGCGCTGGCGAACAGACATCGAACACCGTTGCGATTTATCCTGAGCATCGTCTAATCGCATGATCATGAATCGCAGGATAAAAGTAACCGCCGCATGAGTTTCTATTGGGTGATTATTGTTACCGTAATCTGCAACCCGACGACAAGTTCTAAGAACTCTTTTATACAATAATTTTTTAGTAAGGACTGCAATGAATGCTTTAGCATCATCATCCCCCATTAATTCTTGTAAGAAACCACCCATTAAAATGGCGCTTATTGCTGAAGGAGGCGGGCAACGAGGAATATTCACAGCAGGTGTATTCGATACATGGTTAGAGAATGATTTTGATCCCTTCGATTTATTTATAGGGGCGTCGGCTGGCTCGCAAAATATTACAAGCTTTTTATCTCGTCAAAAAGGCTATGCCAAGGGATTAATCGGTGGTTTATCACGTCGTAAAAAATTTTATCAACTAGGCCGCGGATTAGCAGGGGGCAATGTTGTTGATTTGGATTGGTACTTTGATAAAACCATTCGCGGTCGTTTTGCCTTAGACTTTACGACAGCAACGAAATCATTGGGTCAACGAGAATTATTGATCAGCACAACTAATTCACGCAATAGACAAGGTTATTTTATACGCCCAAACGGTAATAACAGTGATTGGCGCCAGTTGCTTAAAGCCTCCAGTGCATTACCTTTTTTGTACAAGAAAGGGGTTAACCTCGCGCCTAAATTGTCCATTAGTTCAACTAATAAAGAAGAGGCAAGCGATGATTACCCTAAAGATGATCTCTACCTTGACGGTGGACTTGCAGCGCCATTACCCGTTCGAGAAGCCTATAGTCGTGGTGCTAGAAAGATTGTAATTATTCGCACGGCGAATGCTGACCTTCATGCTCAGGCGGCTTGGGTAAGTAAACTAAAGTCACGGATTTACGAATCTAGATACTGCCCAAAAATCGTTGATTACTTAGTTCAACATGAGCAAGCTTATCAGAAAGAAATCACCTTCATTGCCAACCCTCCTGAAGATGTTGAGATCATACAAATTTTTGCTGAAAATAATCTTAAAAGTAAATTATTAGGTAGTACCGAAATGGATTTACAACAGGATTATCACGCTGGTATTACTGCGGGTAATACTTTCCTAGGGACTCAACAGGCATTTTATGCAACACACCATTTTAGTATTAAAAAAACAGAGGCTGTATCTGATCCAAGCAATAACGAAATCAGTGTTCAAGGACAATGTTGAACGCATTTTCAAATACGAAAGGACTGAAGGGTTTGACTAAAATATTAAATATTTAAGCCAACCTATGACATTTTATTGAGAATCTTTTTTCTTGCTTTGGAGCAATTACCCTAAGATATAATACACCAAATAATGCAGACATAATCGACGCATGTTCCGTGGAAACCTCGGTGGCATCCTTTCTAGTTGAAATGGGTGATTAACGCTACCGTTAAGAATCAGCCCATGCATAGCGAATTCATTTTAGGAACCTGGGGGTTTAAACCCTCAAACTTTCCTCTTCATGGGTTTACAAACCATAATCAAATAAAGGCTAGAGAAGAAAACCCACACCGTCTGTGCGATATCGAACCGATAATAACGCCGAGATCAATACTATAAAGGAGTGGCTATATTGGATAGATTAGCGAGCGGCAGTAATGAGTATTTTATGCGCGAGCTACAATATGCGTCTAATATGTATTTATCATCACAGTAGCTACGCCCTTCCAAAAAGGGTGTGCAGATCCAACTTAATAAGGATAATGAATATGAGCGAACGTCAAAAGCATGTGGACACAATGAAAGCAAAAATTGATGAATGGAGTAATGACATTGATGAAATAGAAAAAAAAGCTAAAAGTACCCGTTCCGAAGTAACAGAAGAGTACCAAAAAAAAATAGGTGTACTTAAAAAACAGAGGGATGAGGCCTTTGTAAAACTGAAAGAAATACAAAATACAACGGACAGTGCTTGGCAAGATGTGAGGAAAGGAGGCGAAGAAGCATGGGGTTCCCTTAGCCATGCTTTTAGTTCAGCCAAAGATAAATTATTCGATAAGACTGGATCAAAATAAACGCTGCAGTAAATTAATAATAGTTAGCGTTGCCTATTAAACCGTACAAATGACTTGAACGATTACGAAATTTTCGCCAAAGCAGATAAATCGATTACTAGCACTTGCGAAGCGGTTTAATTTATCAAGTCGAGCATGTCACTCGACTTGATAACATACTCAAACTACTCTAAAAAATACTGCAGAAAGAGTTTCATTAGAAATCCAACCATGCCTAACCCTAAGGCTAAAAACAGAATAAAATTACCAAACTTTCCTGCCTCTGATTTTTTACCCAAGTCATAAATAATGAAGAACATGAAAGAAATCAGTACTGCAATACCAATATAAAGTGACCACGTTTCAAATTGTTCTGTTGTCATAAATACACCTCTAACGACACACTCAAAAATCGGCCGTATACTAACTATCCAAAATTGAAAATACTAGTCGAATCCTTACAATGAGTACCGTTAAGTGTAATAAATATAGGGTATGTTAATATTTTTGTATCATTATAATGCTCAATAATAATAATATTTCGTGGTTGATACAAACTATGCGCTTAAAAAAATCCTTTTAACCTGTTTATTTTTCTATTTCCTATTTTTTATGCCTAACAAACCTCTCAGTAAAGGTAGGAACTTCATAAAGGCCCTAATGGCAAGCCAATACCGACCCAAATTGCCAGCATTACCGACCAAACCAACAGAAATGCGATGGAATAAGGCAGCATCAGCGCAACCAAAGTGCCCACCCCCACATTACTCACATAACGCTGCATCAGTGCGACAACTAAAGGAAAGTACGGCATTAACGGCGTTATAATATTCGTGCTTGAGTCACCAATACGGTAAGCCGTCTGAGTGATCTCAGGGGATATGCCATTCAGCATAAGCATCGGTACAAAAACAGGGGCTAATACCGCCCACTTCGCTGAAGCACTGCCCACAACCAAGTTAATAGACGCCGCCATAAAAACGAATAGAACTAAGTTTAATAACATCGGCAGCTGTAAGTCTTGTAAAAAACCCGCCCCGTTCACGGCCAATACTGCACCAAGATTACTCCAGCTAAAAAGACTTACAAATTGAGCTGCAAAAAACATGAGCACTAAATAACCGGCCAATGTTTTCATTGCCCCTTCCATGCCTTCTACAACCTGATCATAGCGTTGATAGACACCGCTAATTCTGCCGTAAACAACGCCACCGACCCCCGCTAAAATAGCGATTAATACGACCAGTCCAGACATAAAAGGTGAGCGCACAATACTGCCTGTCTCAGCATCTCTTAAAACACCGGTTTCCGGAATGATCATCGCAGCAATCAAAAGCATGACACATAACAAAACACTGACAGAAATTTTAAGTGCTTTATTCTCCCGAGGAGTGAGTATTAGACGCTGATCATCTTTTTGTTCTAAATAAGTTAAAGGCATTTTCGCCAATGCGGGCTCTACCCATTTATGAGTCACGAACGTTGCGACGATACTGATCACAAACGTGGAGGCAATCATAAAATAATAGTTTGCTAACGGACTGACTTGGTATTCAGCATCAATTAATTGGGCGGCTTCACTGCTGATTCCCGCTAAAATCGCATCCACGGGCCCAACCATTAAATTGGCGCTGAAGCCACCCGAAACGCCGGCAAAACAGGCTACGATCCCCACCAAAGGTGAGCGCCCTGCTAAAGAGAAAATAATGCCACTCAATGGAATGGCCACGACATAGCCTGCATCGACGGCAATGCTCGACAAGACACCAATCATAACGGTACCCAACGTTAATGCACTCGCCGGTAAACCGTGTAATAAGCGCCTTAATAAAGCCGATAGAAAGCCACTGTGTTCAGCAATACCCAACCCCAGCATGACCACTAATACTGGGCCGACAGGGGCAAAGGTTATGAAGTTTTTGACGGCATTTTGTAACCACCAGCGCAGCGCATCAAACGATAATAACGAATTAACCTGCAGCACTTCTTTAGTCGAAGGATGAATACCTTCCACTACCAGCATCTGGCACAGAGCAGAAATAATAATGATCGCCATAATTAAATAAAGAAATAGCAAAGCAGGCGCTGGTAAGCGATTTCCTAAACGTTCAATCGTTAATAAACAGCGCACCCAAATAGATTCTTTTATCACTTTGCAAGCCCTTCTTTTAATTTATCGACCACACCTGATTCTCCCGACACTTTTTCACAGTGCTTTCTTTTTTAGCATGGCGGTTTACAATCACTCTACCTTGGTATTAAAAGATCGCCAACTTTATGGAAAATTTTGATCATTGTATTATCGGCGCGGGCGTCGTCGGCCTTGCAATCGCCTTTAAGCTTAGCCAGCGCTTGCCAGAAACGAAAATTCTATTGATTGAATCTCATCACCAATTTGGCACTGAAACCAGCAGTCGCAATAGCGAAGTGATTCATGCGGGAATTTACTATCCCGAAAATAGTTTAAAAGCAGAACTTTGTCTTAACGGTAGTAAGCAACTGTATCAGTTTTGCCAAGATTATGCGGTACCCTATCAACGCATTGGCAAATTAATCATTGCTAGCGACGATAGTGACATTGAAAAATTAGAAGGCATATACCGTAATGCACACCAAAACAACGTCAGTCTTAATCTATTAAACCAAAAAGATTGCCATAAATTGGAGCCGAGTGTTAGGGCAAAAGCCGCATTAATATCGCCTAATACCGGAATTATCGATAGCCACCAATACATGCAAACGTTGCTAACGCTTGCAGAGCAGCAAGGTGTTTTATACAGTCCCAATACACAGTTTTTGGATGCCGAAGAAAATACCCAAGGTTTTAAGGTTCGGGTTAATACAGCCGATGGCCCTTTTAGTTTTAGCTGTCAGCAACTCATTAATAGTGCTGGGCTGCATGCTCCGGAAGTGGCAAAAAGAATTACAGCAAGCAATATGGCAGCGACAGAAATTACTGATAGCATGCGCTCGTTAATTCCTGAATATCACCTTTGCCGAGGCCAATATTATAGCTACCAAGACACAGCGCCTTTTTCTCACCTCATTTACCCTATCCCCAATCAAAATACCGCGGGCTTAGGAATACACGCGACCCTCGACTTATCGGGGCAAGTAAGATTTGGACCTGATGTTGAGTTTATTAAAACATTGGATTATTCATTGAATGAATCACGTAAGAAGTATTTTATTCAGGCCATAAAGCGCTACTTTCCCAATCTTAATTCAGGGAAACTAATACCCAGTTATTGCGGTATTCGTCCTAAATTAACAGGGTCTAATGAAAGCGCAGCCGATTTTATAATTCAAACGTTTAAAGAGCATAATGTATTGGGTTTAATTAACTTATTCGGTATCGAAAGCCCGGGGCTTACATCAAGCCTAGCGATTGCAGATAGGGTTATCGATACGATTATTGAGACATAAAAGTTAATTGACGTAAGAGCGTTGCGCGAATCATCTCTTTATTTAGATTTTCAGGATCTACCAACAACCCTTCATATTCAATTCGGTGTATTACAGAAATCATAATCGTCGCATCCTCTCTAGGATTTGGCGTGTGTAACATGGCTAATAAATCGGTAAATTTTTGCATAAGTGCCAATTTATGTACTTGGCCTAACTTACATAAATGAGGACTTAAAATAGATTCATAGCGAAAGGCTTGTTCAGCAATTAACGCATCTCTATGGTGTGTGATTTGTTCGACAAGGTACTGTGTCATATTATCGGCAATGATTTCTAACATATCCTCAGTACTGTTTATTGCTTTAATAAATGATTTGCCACCCCCATCAATTAACGGCACAAAGAGACTTTTTGAAAACTGATTCACAACTTCAAGTGATTGTTCAGCATGCAAGGTAAACGTATCGTTAATGAGCTCTTGAATATCTTTAAAGTAATAAGTAGTAGCCGCCAAAGGAACTTCGGCTTCTTTAGCAACAGCGCGATGACGTATTCCGCGAACACCCTCACGAACAACAATCCTAAGTGACGCTTCTAAAATCAAACGACGTCGCTGCTCACTGCCCGCGCGGCTTGTTTTTCGGCCTTGATACTTAACAGCGCTACTCTGTTGTGAGGCCACTGATAAATCTAATAATTGCAACATTACGCCCCTAACCACACAAGATCTTTAATTAATACTGACAGTATGAGTCAAACCTGAATAATAACTACACTTTTTTGGCCAAATAAACGTATCACCCATTATTTTTCATATTTAAAGGTGATAAATTGACTAATTAATGACTAATTAATGACTAATTAATGACTAATTAATGACTAATTAATGACTAATTAATGACTAATTATTCAACTTAAACGGCAAAAACAAAGCAGTAGCGTTTATTTATTGCCGCTTTAGGTCCTAATTTAATGATCAGTTGGAAGTTCTAACGCTGTATTAACCTGAAATTAGTCTTTAATGCTATCTGGCACGGCTCCTGCATTTATTCGATAACCTGACCATAATTTCGAAATAACTGACTTATTAGGAGCTGCGCTATGATTCTAGACCGTCTTAGCAGTTACATGCAAAACCAGCCTTTTAGCGCTCAAAGCAGTTCGCAAAATAAAGCTCAAGATACCTCAAAGACTGAAACGGCAAGCATTAAGTCGGTTTTACCGCAACAAGGAAAAGAACCACTACCAAAAGAATTACACCTTTCTGACCGCGCTAGCTATCTAGAATACCTATCACAAGAATTTGACGTTACCGCACTGGATGGCGAACAATTAAATCAGCTGCAAACAAAACTGAATGATTATGGCTTTATTGCCTCCGGAGATATCAATGGCATGCGCTCACTGTCACTCGCACGTCAGTTAACCGAACCTAAAGGGACAATAAACGCAGTAGATTTACTGAACAACTTTAAAGCGAAGTTTGATGAATTAGAGATTCCTTACAGCATCCGCCAACAAGTGGATAAAATGAGTATTGTTATTCAAAATATGGCTTCAGCACGCCAGCCTTCTCAAATCAGCAAATAACGGCGTTTATAATAGCCTTTCCCACCAGAGTCATTACAATAGCCGCCATTAATTTTCAATGGATAGGCTACCCATGAGACGTCACTCTCTCGTTAACATTTTATTAATTACCAGCATGAGCTTTTTGTCTTGCCAAAGCTTTGCTATCACTAATATCGAAAAAGAACGTACGGCAAAATCTGAAGACGGATGGAACGGTCATGTGCGCTTAAAATTCAATGGTAAAAGTGGTAATAACGAAGAAACTGAACTGGGAGTAGGCAGCCATATTCGCTGGAATAATCAGCCATTAAAATGGTTAAACTGGTACAGCCGAGACTACCAACGTAATAATGGCGCCCTGAGTAATGATGAAACGTTTTTTCATACTCGCTTGATCCATAATCATCAGCAGGTTATTTCGACAGAGTACTTTCTTCAATATGAGGAAGCGCCTTTTTCAGGAATAAAACGCCGTGCGCTGCAAGGCATGGGTATGCGCTGGCGTAACTGGTTTAAACCTCAGAATGAACTAAAGCAATCTTCGGGAGAAAGCTATCAAGGCATTGGTATTTTTAACGAACAAGTCAGGGAAGTCGATCTAGGAGAAACTCAAGTAGAACAACGTTTTCGTGCTAATTTATACAGCCACTGGCTCTACCAGCATTCTGGCGAGAGAGCTTTTAGCACCAGCGTCACATTATATGTTCAACCTGATCTAGCCGCTTTTAATGATGTAAAAGCCTTACTACAGGCTCAAGCATCGATTCCTCTTAGCGAACAATTGCATTTTCAGTGGAAATTACAGAGCAACTGGGACAGTCACCCCCCCTCTGAAGTATCAAAGGAAGTTCACGAAACAACTATGCAGCTTAAATACAGCTTCTAACATCCGTTACCGACTATTTTACACTCTAACGTCATACACTCTTAGGTATTTTGATCAATGCCTGAGAGATAAACAGACAGATAAAACCAACAATTTGTTGATTAAAATTTAATAATTTATGGCGTTTAATATCACTTAAAGTTCCATGAGCTCTGGTTAATAATAACGCTTCCTCAAGATGTTCATCAACACACGATAAAAGACCTTGTTTATTAAGACCTTCCTCTCGAGCCCAGCTAACAAGGTGCTTTGCAATGTCACGCGGAGAAGAGTGCTGAAAATCTAACACTAATTTCCCTTCTGCATCGATCATTTCTTCGATAAAGGAGCGATACAAAGGGATCGATTCACGCTCGACTTGAGGTCCAGTTAATCCTGCAGCGGCTAAAGCTGCATCAACTTCGGCCGCTATCTTAAGAGGCGAAGTAGAGTTTGAGGGTGCTTCATTGGAAAGCGCCTATAACTTTTTTAATCAATACAGAATAGTCAAAAATCCAAGGAATACTAAGTGAGTAACGAAAATGCCGACGATTCTGGATTTGATCTAGAACAATTCATTAATTTAATCGCCCAACGAATATTCCCTCGCTGGTATGCTCGTCATGCGGTAAAAGAAATTGAACTGCAAACAATCGAAGACATTAATCCAAAAAGTTATCTCTGCCATCGCTGGCTAAGCTTAATTAGTGTGCATAAAGCCGCTGCCGAAAGCCTAGCCTCTAGTCATCAACAATGGCATTCACTCGCAGAGCTATTAAAAAAACTCAATAGTGAGAATGAATATCCACGCTCGCTTTCTATTAGAGCGATCCACGGCGTTAACGTCAGTCAATGCGAAGAAGATTTTCTCGATTTGATCAGTTATGGCGCACAGCAGGCTAATCAAATTCCTCAAGACACTGATAATGAATTTAATCGCAACATTATCCTTGCTTTTCCCGAAGCAAAACAGCCTTTTCATGTATGTTACCGAGAGTGGGATGGGCGCTATTATTACCTCAATGAAGACGAACCACGCCACCTATCAGCGCTGTTAATGCAGTGTGAAAAACAACAAAGAGATTATAATCTTGCCTGCACAATTCATGTAGAGTCTATCCACGAGCACATGCTAGAGCGTTTAAAGTCAGGGTTTTGGATGTTATTAATGAAGCGTGACAATGCTTATCAATTATACCAGCTGTTTAAACAGGCTAATTTTGAATGCGAAATTGCAGAATTTGAATTGCGCCGCTCTGACTTAGTGTTTCTTATTGCACGCAAAGATGATCGAGCTCTGAATGACATTGTACTTAACCTAATTAGCAGTCATAGTTCCACACAAGTTGTTGATTGGGCACGATTTTTAAGCCGATCTCGTTTTCCATTCCACAATAAATAAAGTACTGCCAGCAACGCCCCCGACTCACTACTTTCTTGTGTAAATCGCTAAAATCGGTCATTGTATTGCTATTTATATCAAAGCTATTCCAAATAAAACGACAATAATAATAAGGATTGCCTAGGTGATTAGAGGAACTTGGAGTCTAAATGAGCCCTTAGTACCTGCCAACATTTCTGCCAATATGGTAAAAATGGGGCAAAAAAAAGGCATATCTCAAGACTCCCTACTTGAAAATACAGAGATTGACCCAGCAGCCTTCTCTGACCCAAAGGCTTTACTCACCTATCAGCAAGTTATTATATTAATTAATAATATGTTGAAGCTTTGTGATGAACCAACCCTGGGTCTAGAACTGGGAAATGCGATTAATATTAATCAATTTGGCATGCTTGGGTATGCAATTTTAAGCTGTGCAAATGTGCGCCAAGCACTTAATTTAGGCTTGAAATATCACGCTTTAGTTGACCCAGCTTTTAACTTCGAAGTGGTCGAACAAGAAGACATTACGTCTATTCGTTTAACCTCCCATATCCCCGTTGAAAATATTTATAACTTAATATGTGATATTTTTTTAGCCAACTTTATCAGTTTAGGGCGTTATTTAACGGGGCTTAATGTTATACCTAAAGCGATTAATATTAATCGAAAAAAGCCTGAATTTTCCAAACAATACCAAGAATTTCTTCCAGATTGCCCGGTAAATTGGGATCAACCGAGAACTGAAATTCTAATTGATACTCAGATAATGGATGCGCCAACTACTTTAGCAGACGAGGCAACTGCTAGAATGGCCGAATCACAGTGTGCAGACATTTTGACACGCATGGGACCAAAAGAGGGAATCGTCGCCAAAGTACGACGTATTCTGCTGAGCAACCCAGGTCAATACCCTCCCATTGAAGAAGTGGCTAGCCATTTGGCGACCAGTACTCGAACCTTGAGTCGCAGCCTACAAGAAGTGCGTACTTCTTATCAAAATATCTTAGATGAAGTACGAAAAGAGATGGCGATTGAGTATTTAAATACCTCAAGCCTACCGATTGAAGAGATTGCCGCACTTATTGGCTACAACGACCCTTCTAACTTTCGAAAAGCTTTTAAGCGCTGGACAGGTAATCCTCCCAGTTACTACCGCTTGACAAAGAAATAAACTGAATAAAATCATTAAAATAACGCCAGTTGCTGCTCATTAATATCTGGGCAGCGACCTCCTATTCCAATTAATCGCACTACTTGAATTTCATTTTTATCATTGCATATACGAGCCTGTTGTAGTGATGGACGAAAAGAATCCAAGCTGGATTCAAGCAACTGATCAGCCAACGTAGTTTGTTTAAACTATGTTAAATTTAACTTTCACAAAAGGATAAAACTGACGGCTATCGATACTTACCTTCTCCATGCGCTGTAAAAAATCATACTCATCAAAAATACGGGCCTGCGAAACCATTGAGCTGAATATGCGAACGCTTTCAGCGTTGGCTTGATGGATCATGACCAAAGGCCAATTATTGAGTGAACAAAGCCTCAGCACAAATTTTCAGCAAAGGAACGTCAGGTAATATTAGACGGCTATAACAGCGCTGAATACGCAAGTGCGCCACCTTGCCAAATAGTTCCTAGCCTTGTGGATAGCCTTATATACCTTGGCTCTGAATCCAGTTTCTATCGAATACTGAAAGAATAATCGAGGTCAAAGTAAGCCTAAGAAGGCCTCGAAAAAGCCAACCAGCTTTACCGCCACAAGCCCTAATCAGGTGCGAAGTTGGGATATTAGCTACCTTCCAACGCATGTTATTGGGCAACATTATTATCTATATCTTTTTATGGATATTGACAGTTAAAAGTTTGTTGGAGCCGATTTTTTTTGCTCAGAAAAGCGGTTAGAGGCGCTGATTTATTACAACGCTGTGTGTGTGGAAAGAAAAATATACTAATGCTAATTTAGTGCTGCATTGAGATAATGGCGCGCCAATGAAAAGCTTCGAGTTGCGATTGAAGATTTAGGCATCATTACATCTCAGAGTAGCCCCTAGGTAAGCCATTATAACCGTATTCAGAAGCCAAGGTTAAAACGATAAACCATTGCCATCAATAGCCTAATTAGAGTTTTATTAGCTTAGAAGAGACAAGTTCTTGGGTTGGCGAATTTATCGCTTGGTACAATGAAGAGCATCGCCATAGCGGCATTCGATATGTGACGCCGAATGAGAGGCATGAAGGCTTAAATGGTGAAATTTTAGAGCAAAGAAAGTTAGTCTACTTAGAAGAAAAAAAGAAAAAACGTTACTAATAAAAAAACACACATTAAAGACAGCAGTAGAGTTACCGACGCCTAACTGAATGATATAAATTGTTTGAACTCACTGATTTGAGTTCAAACTTATTACCACTAAAACCCTTTACTAATTAACTCAAGGTTGCTTGAGTACGAACTCGACACGACGATTTTTTGCTCGCCCTGCTGACGTATTATTATCTGAAATAGGCTGTTCTTCACCAAACCCAATAGCATCTAAACGAGATCGAGCAATATTTTTTCCTTCCAAATACCGTACAACAGAATCAGCTCGCATCTGCGATAGCATCTTATTATAATCAGACGAACCCGAATTATCACTGTGTGCCTGCACTTCAATGTTAACATCAGGGTAATTCACTAACAGCTCCGCAACATCATTTAAGTCTGCTTCACTGGATTTTGTTAATAAAGACACGTCGCTCTCAAACTGCACATTGGCAATCAAATCGCTCATTTCACCCATAAAAGTTGCACATCCTACGTTGTTAATACTCATGCCTTTTGGTGTATAAGGGCATTGATCTTGATCGTCTATCAAACCGTCTAAATCTGAATCGAGCACAACGGGCGCCAGCATTACAATGCTCGGACCTGAAGCCGTTTCAGGCAACGTTTGTACCATGGCCACAAATTCTTTTTGTTTTATTTTTTTAGATTTAAAGCCAAAGCGTTTCACTAGATTCAAAGAAATGAGCGAGGCGTCGGCATTATAGGATTCGAATTCAAAGCGCACACTGAATTTTTGTGGTAAATAAAGTTCAGCACCTAGACCAACAAACATCATTCTAAGGTCATCGTTTTCTGCAACATTGCCAGTACTATATGCGTCCGTTTCGTTTACACCTGCTTTAGCATATAGAGCAATACTGCCCTGCGTACGCTCTTCACCCTTGGCCCAATAATGCAAGATAACGTCAGCACCGGCCATGCGATACCCTACACTAGCACTTGGAGTCAGCCCTATATTGCCCAAATCACTATAATAACCTTCAACAGAAACGTAATCATTTACATCTAGACCCCCAGTTATTTTCCACGCTTGTTGCCAATTATCGTCAATGCTGAAACCTTGATTTTCAACATGATAAGGGCTTAAATCACTCTGACCGATACCGGCACCGACGTAAAGGTCCATTTCATCCCAAACTTCTGCGTTTGCGCTCAATGATACTGATAGCAACGTTGCTGTTATAAGAGCATTACGTATACCCGTAAAAAAGACAGAAGGAATGATTTTTCGCGGCGTACTTAATAAGATATTTTTAATTAACATGTCTAACTATTCCGTTTTAGTTTTCAATCCACGCCGTTCTAAATCATTGTTTCTTAGATCCAGCTCAAATTTTATGTATTGAATACTAGCAACATAAGGTTACATAACGTTATTTTTTACATTTTCCTTACATTCTGGAAAAATATTTTACAGATGCTGGGGGAATAGCCCCTAGTTCACTAGACACTATTTAACTATATAATCAGTGAATAGAGGAGTAGAGGAGTAGAGGAATAGAGGAGTAGAGGAATAGAGGAGTAGAGGAATAGAGGAGTAGAGGAGTAGAGGAATAGAGGAATAGAGGGAAGACATAATAGACAACAAGTATACTTACTTGCTGTCTATTTAAATTGTACGGATAACTTATAAGTAATTTTTTTGCTGAATTTTATTCAGCTAAA